>JBBQEU010000010.1:0-47630 GCA_038321235.1 Acidimicrobiales bacterium
TGCGCAGTCGTCGGCGTGGACCTTGTCGTGGTGCACCTCGACGATCACGCGGTCGAGGGGCAGTCCCTTGCGGTCGGCATACATCCGCAACGTCATCGACGTGCACGCTCCGAGGGCAGCGCCGAGCAGGTCGTACGGCGAGGGGCCGGCGTCGAATCCGCCGACCGACTCGGGCTCGTCAGCCAACAACCGGTGCCGTCCAACGACGACATGATTGAGGAACGGACCCTGGGTGGTCTCGGCGACCACCACCGGCGCCGACGCTCGCGGCGCGTCCAGGGCGCCACTCTCGTCGATGATGTAGCGGTCAGCGAACGCCCCGATCATCGTGGCTGCGAATCGGGCGTCGCCGCGATCGGTCAGCAGGTGATCGGCGCCGTCGAGCGACACGAAACTCTTGGGGTGGCGCGCCGCTGCGAAGATCTCCGACGCATGGTCGATCGAGATGGTGTTGTCGATGGGCGAGTGCAGTACGAGCAGCGCCCGCTTCATTGTTGCGACGCGGTCGGTGATCACGTGGTTGCGGAGGTCATCGACGAACTGTTGACGGATGGTGAACGGGCGACCTGCCAACTGCACCTGGGCAACCCCTGCCGACGCGATCTCGGCGAGCGACGACTCGAAGATGCCGGTCACGTGGTCGGGACTCGCGGGTGCACCGATCGTCGCCACCGCTCGCACCTCGGGGATGCTCGCAGCCACGGCGAGTACGGCCGAACCACCGAGCGAATGGCCGACCAGCACCTGTGGAGCCCGGTGTTCGGCACGCAACCAATCCGCAGCCGCCACGAGGTCGTCGGTGTTCGAGGTGAAGTTGGTGTTCTCGAACTCCCCGCCGCTCATGCCCAGTCCGGTGAAGTCGAACCGCAACACCCCGAAGCCCACGTCGGTCAACGCACTGGCGATCTGCGACGCCGCTGCGATGTCCTTGCTACACGTGAAGCAGTGAGCGAACAACGCAAAGGCGCGAGCCGGGCCGGCCGGCAGATCGAGCCGAGCCGCGAGATCGGCACCCTGACTCCCGCGGAAGGTGACTCGTTCGATGCGTGCGGCCATGTGTCGACGGTACCGCGACTACGATCGCCCCGGATGCCCGCCGTCCTCCACGCAACCACCGGATGAGGGCTGGGCCGTGACGGCTGCGGTGTTGGCAGCGACCGAGTCGACCATCGGCCCGACGCTGGCACTGATCCTCGGCGCAGGAATGCTCGCCCAATGGGTCGCTTGGCGCATCCAGGTCCCCTCGATCATCGCCCTCTTGATCGCCGGACTGATGCTCGGCCCGGTCACCGGCATCGTCGACCCGGACGAATTGCTCGGCGGCACCCTTTTCCCCTTGGTGTCCCTGGCGGTGGCACTGATCCTGTTCGAAGGCGGCCTCGACCTACCGCCGCGAGAGCTGCGCAACACAGGCATCGTCGTTCGACGCCTCATCTCCGTCGGCGCTGTGGTCACGTTCCTCATTGGTTGGTACGGCGCTCGCGAGGTGCTCGACATCTCGAACCAGGCAGCCATCGTGCTCGGTGCCGTGTTGGTGGTCACCGGCCCCACCGTGGTCGGGCCGCTCCTCCGCTTCGTCCGACCCTCTGGCACCGTCGGACCGATCCTGCGGGCCGAAGGCGTCCTCATCGACCCGATCGGTGCCACTGCGGCCCTGATCGCGTTCGAGATCGTCCTCGCTGATGCTCCCAACGAAGCCGTTGTCACCATCGTCGGCGTCGTCCTGCTCACCATCGTCGCCGGCGCGGGCATCGGCCTCGCGGCTGCGGTCGTGCTCGACATCGCATTGCGCCGATTCCTGATCCCCGATCAACTCACGGTGCCGGTCACGTTCGCCTTCGTCGTCGCCTCGTTCGTGGCCACCAACGAGGTACAGGAAGAAGCCGGACTGCTCACTGTGACCGTGATGGGCATGTATCTGGCGCGCCGCGAGAGTTCCACGATCCGCCAACTGCTCGAATTCAACGAGAGCGTGCGAACACTGTTGATCTCGTTCCTGTTCATCCTCCTCGCAGCGCGGATCGAGACCAACGCGTTGCGCGACGTCGCGGTGCCGTCGCTCGTGTTCCTTGCGCTGCTGGTGTTCCTGGCGCGACCGCTCTCGGTCCTGGTCTCGACGGTGAAGACGTCTCTGAGTTGGCGCGAGCGGGTGTTCCTGATGACCATGGCCCCACGCGGCATCGTGGCGGCCGCAGTGTCGGCGATCTTCGCCATCCGCCTCGAGGAGGAAGGCGTTCCCGACGCCGCCAAGATCGTCCCGATCGTGTTCCTGGTGATCATCGGCACGATCGTGGTCTACGGCTTCGTGGCCGGCCCGGCGGCGCGGGCGCTCGGGCTGGCCGAGGCGCAGGCCAACGGCGTCCTGATCGCCGGTTCGCATGCGGTGGCCAGAGGGCTTGCCGGCGAACTCGACAAACGCAACGTCAAGACGCTGCTGGTCGACACCGACCCCTACAACGTCACCAGAGCAATCGCCGCCGGCCTTCGTGCCCGTCGGATGAGCGTGCTCGCCGAGGAGGCCAGTCACGACCTCGACCTGCGCGGCATCGGGCGGCTCCTGGCGTTCACCTCCAACGACGAGGTGAACGCGCTGGCGACCGCGCGCTTCACCCGGGTCTTCGGGCGGCGAGAGGTGTTCCAACTCGCGCCGAGCGCACGACGCAGCGGCGATCCGTCGATGCCCGAAGAGCATCTCGGTCGCCTCGTGGGCATCGAGGGCATCACCTACGCAACACTCGACGAACGCTCCCGGCAGGGTTGGCGCATACGGAGCGCTCGCGGCGGCGACGCAATCCAGGAGGCGGTCGACCAGAACCTGTTCCTGCCGCTCCTGCGGATCATCGACGACAAGCTGGCGTTCCTGTGCCGCAACGACCCATTGCCCACCGAGGGAGAGGTGATCGGACTCGCCGCCCCGTCGCTGCAACAGCAACTCGACGACGAGCCCGAACGGGGTCAGACCTCGGTCTGAGTGTTACTCGTGGTGTCAGACACCACGAGTAACATTCAGTGCTTGATCATGACGTGCTTGACCTCGGTGTAGGCCTCGACGGCGTACATCGACATGTCCTTGCCGTAGCCGGATTGCTTGAAGCCACCGTGCGGCATCTCGGACACGATCGGGATGTGGTCGTTGACCCACACTGCACCGAACTGCAGCGCCTTGCTCATCCGCATCGCCCGGCCGACGTCCGATGTCCACACGCTGGCAGCGAGGCCGTAGTCGACGTCATTGGCCATCGTCAACGCCGCCTCCTCGTCGGCGGCTGACTGCACGGTGACCACCGGGCCGAACACCTCGCGTTGCACGATCTCCGACGCTTGGCCAGGACCGACGACCACCGTGGGTTCGTAGAAGAAGCCAGCACCTGATCGCGCCGACCCGCCGACGGTGACCTCGGCTCCCGCCTCGCGCGCCCGGTCGACGTAGCCGGCGATGCGGCCCCGGTGGACATCGGAGATCACAGGACCCATGTCGGTCCCCTCCGACATCGGATCGCCGACGTTGACACTGCCGACGGCGTCGGTGAGTTGGTTGACGAAGTCGTCATGCACCTTCGATCCAGCGATGACGCGGCATGGTGCAGTGCAGTCCTGGCCGGAGTTGTAGAACGCCATGCCCTTGAGCATTTCGACGGCGGCTTCGACGTCGGCGTCATCGAAGATGATCACCGGCGCCTTGCCACCGAGTTCGAGGTGGACACGCTTGAGCGTGTCGGCCGACGAGCGCGCCACGGCCTTGCCCGCTCCGACGCTGCCGGTGATGGAGATCATCGCGATGCCGGGGTGTTCGCTGAGCGCGGCACCGGCGACCTGGCCCTGGCCACACACCACGTTGAAGACACCTGGCGGCAGCACGTCGGCGGTCAGTTCAGCGAGGCGGAGCACCGAGTACGGCGTGAGCTCCGACGGCTTCAAGATGACCGTGTTGCCGGCGGCGAGGGCGGGGCCGAGCTTCCACGTCGCCATGTTGAGCGGATAGTTCCAGGGCGTGATCGATGCGACCACGCCGAGCGCATCGCGGCGCACCATCGAGGTGTAGCCGGCCATGTACTCGCCGGCCGGCTTACCCTCCAGGAAGCGACACGCTGACGCGAAGAACCGCCAGTTGTCCTTCGTGAGATCCATCTCGAACTCGACGATGCCGACGGGCTTGCCGACGTTCTCGCACTCGATCTGCGACAGTTCGTCGATGTTGTCGTCGATGATGTCGGCCACGCGGTGCAACGTCTCGCTGCGCTCGCGGGGTGTGAGCGCCGACCAGGCCGGGAACGCAGCTGACGCCGCAGCGACCGCCGCGTCGACGTCGGCGGCACCGGAGGCCGGCACCGTGCCGATCACGCCACCGGTGGCGGGGTTCACCACCTCATCGGTGGCGCCGTCGACCGCCGAGCGCCAGTCGCCGCCGATGAAGTTCGAATCGAGTGAGGAGAGCATCGTTGCCATGTCCCACAGAATGCCATCTCCGGCATGCAGTGGGCCACCGACCGGTCCATCTCGCACCCGGGATGCTCACGACACCCGTCGAAACCACGCTCGGGCGCGACCACGGCTGTCACGGCGTTGGCCGTCGCGCGGTCGTTGGTTTGGGAGGTGGGCGGTGGCCCACCGTTGTTCATGGTGGGCGGTCCGTTCGACCATCATCACGTCTCTCATGGCCCCATTCAATCAAACTGAACAATACTATTCAAGTAGTTTGAACAAATATTCATGACGAGTGAACGTGGCTAGGGTGGTTCGAGTGAAAGATGTCGCTGCGCCCGAGCCCGACGGGTGGACCCCGGTCACTGGTGTCGACCCCCCACTCGACGAGTGGGAACTCCCCGACCTCGACCTGCTGGCCGAACTGACGCATCCCATCCGCTCCCGCGTGCTGCGCACGCTCGACCAACCTCGCACCGTCGCCGACATCGCCGACCGTCTCGCGGTCCCTGTCACTCGCCTGTACCACCACATCAACCGTCTCGAGTCGCTTGGCCTGATCAGGGTCGTTGCGACACGTCGCGTGGGGGCGGCGACCGAACGTCGCTATCAGACCGTCGCGACGTCGTTCCGCGTCGCCCGACAACTTCGCGAGTCCTCCGACCCCGAAGAGTTGGGCAGTGCTGTGGGCGCGCTGTTCGACGTCGCCAAGATGAGTTTCCAACGCGCGTTGGAACGCCGCGAAGCCCGCGACCCGGTGGAGGCGTCCGACAACTTCGTGTCGCTGATCGACATGAAGCTGTCGTCGAGCGGCCGAGCACTCCTGCTGGAGCGTCTCAGGGCACTGGTCGAGGAGTTCGGGCGACGAGACGACGAGGATGACGAGGACGACGACGCGAGCGCCTTCACTCTCTTCATCGCCGCCACCCCCGACACGGACTGAGAACACCTTTGCGTTGGCCGACGCGTCGTCTTCGGACACTGCAGTTCGGCGCATGTTCGTGAACGCTCGTTGAACCCATCGGGCGTCGCTGCGTCACCGCGCCGCGAGATGACTAATGTGACCGCCAGATGAATGCATGGGGGACAATCGACGTTCGACAACACCGGGGAGGGCTCGCGTGAGCGAGGCAGTCATCCAGCTCGAGGACGTCACGAAGTCCTTCGGCGGCTTCTACGCCGTGACCCATGCGAACTTCGGAATCGAGCAGGGTGAGTTCTTCGCAATGCTCGGACCATCCGGGTGCGGCAAGACCACGACGCTGAAGATGATCGCCGGCTTCGAGCAGCCGACATCGGGACGGGTGCTGCTCAACGGCGAGAACGTGAGCCACGTGCCGCCCTACAAGCGCAACGTGAACACCGTGTTCCAGCAATACGCGTTGTTCCCGCACATGTCCGTTGTCGACAACGTCCGCTTCGGACCGCGCTCGAAGAAGACACCCAAGAACGAATACGAGGCCGCCGTCACCCAGATGCTCGAGGTGGTCCGGCTCACCGACTTCGCCGACCGCAAACCGTCGCAGCTGTCGGGCGGCCAACAGCAGCGCGTTGCGCTCGCACGGGCATTGGTGAACTTCCCGAGCGCGCTATTGCTCGACGAGCCGCTCGCGGCCCTCGACCTCAAGCTCCGCGAGGCGATGCAGTTCGAACTCAAACGCATCCAGCGCGAGGTCGGCATCACGTTCGTGTTCGTGACCCACGATCAGGGCGAAGCGCTCACGATGAGCGACCGCATCGCCGTGATGAGCGAAGGTCGCGTCGAACAGATCGGAACACCGCAGGAGATCTACAACAGTCCGTCGTCGTTGTTCGTCGCCGGATTCATCGGGTCGGCCAACCTGCTCCCCGGTGAGGTCGTCGGCACCGACGGCGACGACACCATCGTCTCGCTCACAGCCGGCCACCACGTTCGTGCTCGCACGAACGTGGAGCGCGCAGCGGGATCACGAGTGTCGGTGATGCTGCGACCCGAACGGCTCACCGCCACCAACCTGGCGCTGGACAACGGGCGCTCGGTCGACGGAACGGTCGTCGACGTCGTGTTCCAAGGTGCGACAGCGCGCGTCGTCGTCCACCTGAACGACCAGAGCGAAGTGATCGCGAGCGTCGTGACCGGCACCGACCTCCCGTTCCTGTATCCCGGCTCGACGATCCACCTGTCGTGGGAGCCAGGGAGTGCGTTCTTGCTGTCGGACTGGCCGCGTCGCCCCGGAGCGACAGCGAACGACATCGACACCCTGGAAGAACACGCCGACTCGTGATCCGACAACTGATCGCACGTAACCACTGACACCGAAGAGAAGGACAAGATGACCACTTCACGACCGAACCCGTTCCACTTCCCGGCTGGCCGCTCTGCGATGAGCCGTCGTCAGCTCCTCATCCGCGTCGGCGCCCTCGGCGCCGCCGGTGTCTCGCTGCCCGCGCTCCTCGCGGCGTGTGGAAGCGACAGCGACTCGGGATCAGCAGGTTCGACTCCAGGCACGACGGGCGGCACGACCCCAGGCACGACGGGCGGCACCAGCGGAGGGGGCGGTGGCGGCGCAGGCGGCTCGCTGTTCTTCGAGAACTGGCCGTCGTACATCGACCCGACCGAGGACGGCGCCACCGGCACGGTCGACCGCTTCATGGAAGCCACGGGTCTCGACATGCGCTACACCGAGGCGTTCAACGACAACAACGAGTACTTTGCCAAGATCCAACCGCTGCTCGGACGCGGTGAGCCGATCGACCCCGACATCATCGCCCCGACCAGCTGGCTGGCCAACCGTCTGATCGCACTCGATTGGCTCGAGAAGCTCCCGATCGACCAGGTGGCCAATGCCGCCAACTTGCGCGCCGATCTGCAGAACCCTGCGTGGGATCCGACCGGCGAGTACAGCCTGCCGTGGCAGACAGGGTTCGCCGGCATCGCCTACAACTCCGACGTGACCGGGCGCGAGATCACGAGCGTCGACGATCTGTTCGATCCCGAGTTCGCCGGCAAGGTCGGTGCGCTCACGGAGATGCGCGACACGATCGGCGTGATCGCGATGAGTCTCGGCATCGACATCTCCACACTCAGCAGCTTCGAGGAGGCCCAGCCTGCGTTCGACAAGCTGCAGGAGGCCAAGGACTCCGGCCAGATCCGTCGATTCCACGGCAACGACTACTTCGACGACCTGTCGAACGGCAACCTGGCGATCACGATCGGATGGTCCGGCGACGTCGCGGCGATCGCCCGCGACAACCCGGCAGTGAAGTTCGTGTTCCCCGAAAGCGGCGCAACGTCATGGGCCGACACCATGGTGGTCCCGAAGGGTGCCCGCAACGTCGACGCAGCGGCGCAGTGGATGAACTTCGTGTACGACCCGGTGCAGGCCGCGCAGATCACTGCGTGGGTGGGCTACGTGTCGCCGGTGGAGGGTGTGCGCGAGGAAGTCGAGAAGCTCGACGCTGATCTCGCGAACGATCCGCTCGTGTTCCCCGACGACGCGACGCTGGCCAACACGAAGGGCTTTGCGCCGCTGTCCGAAGAGGTCGAGGCCGAGTACGACGCGGCGTTCTCCGCGATCACGGGCGCCTGAGTCTCCACCGGGCATGACCAGCGCCGACGACGCGAACGCCGCCCGTGGCGGCGTCAAGCGCCCCGAGCTCATCGGGCTCGGGGCGCTCGTCGGCGCCGGCGCGCTCGTCGCCGCGGTCGGCACCCGGTTGCTGACCGGGCCGCTCGCCATCGTTGCGTTGTCACTGGTGTTCGCCAGCATCCTGGCACTCGTGGTCGTCGCGGTCACCGGTACACCCGAAAGCCGCCGGAGAATCGCGCCATACGGGCTACTCAAGCCGGGCATGCTGTGGCTGGCCCTGTTCTACCTGGCTCCGCTGTTCACGCTGTTGCGGTTGTCGTTGTCGACACTGCCGAGTCGATTCGCCGTCGAAGCCGAGTTCGACTGGAACTTCGGGAACTACGCCGACGCGTTCACGGACTTCGCACCACAGTTCCAGCGGGGGTTCCTGTACGCCGGGATCGCCACCCTGCTCACCATCGCCATCGGGTACCCGCTCGCATACGTGATCGCATTTCGTGGCGGCAAGTACCGCACGCTGCTGCTCGGGCTCGTGGTGATCCCGTTCTTCACCTCGTACCTGATCCGCACGATCGCCTGGCGCAGCCTCCTGTCGGACCAGGGCCAGATCGTCGGCATGATCAACACGCTGCAGCTCGACTGGTTGCTCGAGACGCTGCGCATCATGGACGACGGCCGATTGATCAACACACCCGCGGCGGTGATCTTCGGACTCACCTACAACTTCCTGCCGTTCATGATCCTGCCGATCTACGTGAGTCTGGAGAAGATCGACATCCGGTTGCTCGATGCTGCCAAGGACCTCTACTCCACGTCGACGGCGGCCTTTGCGAAGATCGTGATCCCGTTGTCGATCCCCGGGATCTTCGCCGGGACGCTGCTGACGTTCATTCCCGCTGCGGGCGACTTCGTCAACTCGTTGTACCTCGGCAGCCCGAACACCACGATGATCGGCAACTCGATCCAGGACCAGTTCCTCGTGCAGAACAACGTGCCGCTCGCGTCGGCGATGTCGTTCGTGCTGATGTTCATCATCACGGTGTTCGTGATCATCTACAGCAAGTTCTTCGGCACCGAGGACCTGGCATGAGGGATCTGGCGTGAGGGATCTGGCATGAGTGTTCCGACCTCCACCGGCGGGCGCATCGCCAGGTTTGCCCTGAACGCATATGCCGGGCTCGCGTTGCTGTACCTGTTCATCCCGATCATCTGGATCGTCGCCTTCTCGTTCAACGAACCCAAAGGCAACTACAACGTCGAGTGGCAGCGCTTCACGCTCGACAACTGGGCGAACCCGTTCGGCGACGAGGCGTTGACGAATGCATTCGTCGAGAGTTTGAAGATCGCCGCCATCTCCACGGTGATCGCCACGGTGCTCGGCTCGATGATCGCCATCGCGCTCGCCCGCTACCGCTTTCGTGGCAGCGGCCCGCTCAACTTCTTCCTGGTGCTGCCGCTGACCACCCCGGAGATCGTGCTCGGCTCGTCGCTGGCCACCTTGTTCCTCGACTGGGACATCACTCGCGGCTTCACCACCGTGGTGATCGCACACGTGATGTTCCAGGTGAGTTTCGTAGCGCTGACCGTCCGCGCTCGCGTGCGAGGGTTCGACTGGACCCTCGAGCAGGTCGCGCAGGATCTGGGTGCGTCGCCGATTCGCACGTTCTGGAAGGTGACGTTCCCGCTGATCCTGCCGGGGATCCTGGCGGCGGCACTGCTGTCGTTCGCATTGTCGCTCGACGACTTCATCATCACGCTGTTCAATGCCGGCTCACTCGTGACGTTCCCGCTGTACATCAACGGCAGTTTCCGGGTGAAGTTCCCGCCCGAGGTGAACGTGTTGGCGTCGGTGATCCTGATCGTCAGTGTGGCACTGATGCTCAGCGGGACGCTGTGGGGCGCTCGCGGGCGCCGCAAGTCCGCCACGTAGGCGCTCACGTGATCCGCCATCTGTTCGTGTACGGCACGCTGCGTCCGGGCGACGTGCGATGGCACTTCCTGGCGCCGTTCGTCATCGACGACGGATGGCTCGACACCGTGCCGGGCCGGTTGTTCGACACCGGACTCGACTACCCGGCAGCGGTGTTCGACGAGGAGGGCGCGATCCACGGCCACACCTTCGCCCTGCTCGAGGAGTCGTCGAGCAGGGCGCTCGAGGTGCTCGACGATGTCGAGGGAATCGTCGACGGCGAGTACTCGCGGGTGATCGTCCGCACCGGGCGAGGCGTCGACGCCTGGGCGTACGCGAGCGGCGACGGCCTCGACCTCACGCCCATCGACTCCGGCGACTGGTTCCTCCACCGCCCACCCTGACGATTACAACAGGGGTCAGACCCGCGATGTAATCAGTTGCACACGCAGGTCGACCGGTGCGAACATGTGTTCGTGCCTGGTGCCTCCCGCTCGACAGCGACGATCCTGCATGCCGACCTCGACTCGTTCTACGCGTCGGTCGAGCAGCGTGACGATCCATCACTGCGCGGGCGGCCCGTCGTGGTCGGTGGCGGTGTGGCGCTCGCCGCAAGCTACGAGGCCAAGGCGTTCGGCGTCCGAACAGCGATGTCCGGTGGAGCAGCGCGACGGCTGTGCCCGAACCTGATCGAGGTCCCGCCCAGGTTCGACGTCTACACCGCCGCCAGCACGGCGGTGTTCGAGATCTTCCGCGACACCTCACCCATCGTCGAGCCGATGTCGATCGATGAAGCCTTCATCGCCGCCGGGCTCTGGCGAATCGCCGGCTCCCCGACCGAGATAGCGACGGAGCTGCGCCGTCGGGTCGCCGTCGAGGTCGGGCTGCCGATCAGCGTCGGCGTCGCACGCACCAAGTTCCTCGCGAAGGTTGCGAGCGCCGTGTCGAAGCCCGACGGGCTGTTGGTGGTGGAACCAGATGGTGAGCTCGACTTCCTCCATCCGTTGCCCGTGCAGCGTCTGTGGGGCGTGGGGGCGGTCACGGCCACCAAGTTGCACGAGCGCGGCCTCCACACGGTTGCCGACGTCGCCGCGATGTCACCCGAAGCGCTCGTGGCGATCGTCGGTCGATCGATGGGCCACCAACTGCACGCGCTCGCCCACAACCGCGACACTCGCCGGGTGACCACCGGCAAGCGTCGGGGATCGATCGGCTCGCAACAGGCACTCGGTCGGCAACGGCGGTCGCGCGACGAGATCGATGTCGTCCTGTGGCGACTCGTCGACCGCGTAGCAGGCCGCATGCGGCGGGCCGACCGGGTCGGTCGCACGATCACGCTGCGGTTGCGCTTCGACGATCTCACGCGAGTCACCCGATCCCGTTCGCTTTCCGACGCAACCTCGGCCACGTCGGTGATCCACGCAACTGCTGCGGGAGTCCTCGACGCCGCGTGGACGCTCATCGAGGCGCGTGGCATCAGCCTGCTCGGCATCTCGGTGGGCAATCTCGTCGACCGTGACGCGGTGCAACTCGTCCTCCCGTTCGAGCGCTGCGATGCCGACGAACTCGATACGGTGCTCGACGCCGTCCACGAGCGGTTCGGGCGAACCGCGTTGCAACGAGCCACGACGTTGCGCAGCGATCCCGGCATCCAACTTCCGATGCTGCCGGACTGATTGCGGGGAGACGTCAGCACGTAGGTTCGGCGCCATGAGCGCACGAGATCGACTGTCCGGCCCCTCCAATCTCGGGGTGTGGTACTTCACCGACGCGATGACCGCGTCGCAGGCTGCGGAGGCGGCAGGGCGGATCGAGTCGCTGGGTTACTCGACGCTGTGGGTGCCCGACACGGTCGGGCGTGATCCTTTTGCCCACCTCGCGTGGCTCGGCTCGCAGACCAAGACGCTGCAGTTCGCCACCGGCATCGCCAGCATCTTCTCGCGCCACCCCGGCCCGATGATGCAGGCGGCCGCCACGCTCGCCGAGCAGACCGGCGGTCGATTCGTCCTCGGGCTCGGCGTCAGCCACGAGCCGATGGTGGCCGGACTTCGCAAGCTCGACTACTCCAAGCCGCTCACGCAGATGCGGGCATACCTCGAGGCGATGGATGCCTCACCGTACATGGCCGTACCTCCAGCCGAGCCCGCGATCCGGTTGCTCGCCGCGCTCGGCCCGAAGATGCTCGAGTTGTCGGCGACTGCCGCCGACGGCGCCCACCCCTACTTCGTCACGCCCGAGCACACCGCCGAGGCTCGCGCAACGATTGGGTCCGACAAGCTGCTGTGCGTCGAGCAGAAGGTGATCCTGTGCACCGACGCCGATGCCGCCCGAGCGGCCGCCAACGTCCAGATCGACCGCTACGCCGGCCTGCCGAACTACCGCAACAACTGGAAGCGCATCGGCTTCACCGAGGACGAGATCGAACAGCGTGCCCATCGTTTCGTCGATCACGTCATCGTGTGGGGCGACGAGGACCACGTCCGCGCCGGCATCCAGGCGCACTACGACGCCGGCGCCGACCACGTGTGCATCCAGCCGGTGTCCACCGACGGCCCACTCACGCTCGACTGGAACCTGCTCGAAACCCTCGCCCCCAACGCCTGACTGGCACCACGGGCCAGGGTTCGGTCAACCGGACATCCGCTCGACATCGTCACGGACCCGAGCGAAGAACTCGGCTCGCGCCGACGCGTCACCGAGCAGCAGCGCCACCTGCGCTTCGAGTCTCTCGACATCAACGGTGTCGGCTGCCGCCATCGTTGCGATGTCCACGGCGTCCTTCGGCCGGGAGAAGAACGCCTTGAACACCGCCAGGTCTTCGCACGCCAGCACTGGCAGGTCGTCGAGACCAGCCAGAGGGACGTACCGACGATTGGCAGCCGCATGGTCGTGGAACGAATGGTTCGACAAGAACACGTCGACCGGTGTGTCAGCCCACCACAGACGGCTCTGGCCATCAGTCGCGAGTTCGGTTCGGTTCGCATCGGTGACCACGATCTCGGTCGGCAGTGCGGCGACGAGTTCGGCGATCTGCTCCACGCCGACGAACACGTTGACGTCGATGTCCCTCGTGCCACGAGGCTCCAGCGTGCAGTAGGCCAACGCGAGCGCCCCACCGAACGCATGCGGCAGCTCGGCAGCGTCGAGGTGCCGGTGCAGTTCGAGGATCTGCTCGACGAGCGTCACGACGCCTCGACCAATCGGGCGAGCACCGGTGCGTCGAGCGTACGGTTGGGCCTGGCGGGCAGCTGCTGAGCAAGCTCGAGCACCGATTCGAGCGCTCGTCCGTTCGCCTCCAGATCGATTGCTTCGCCGCGCATTGCCAAGCTGACGTCGAGCTGCGCCCCGCACGCTGCGATCAACCGGGTGAACGTGTCGGTGCGCGGCGTTCGCTGGCCGGATTCGTAGAGGCACACCGCAGCGGCCGACGTGCCAGCCCGCCGGGCCAGCTCGCGCTGGGACAACCCACTTCCCTGCCGCGCCCTGACGATGATCGTTGCCGAGTCCACATCGACAGGTTAGATGTTATCGGTTCCGATAACGTTGCCGCCGAGGCGATCGAAGATGTTTCGCGTGATCTGCTCGACGTCGCGGTCGCGTTCGGCGAGCCCCCAGATCCAATCGGTGCATCCGCTCGTGATCACCGTGCCGCCGGCCGAGGTCACGAACGAGCCGAGCACGGCGTGGCCGTGGGTGATGCGGTCGACCGCCGCTGGGTCGCGCGTGTCGAAGAGGCGTGACGCGATGAACTCGTCCTCGGCGGGCTCGTGTGGGGCTGGTGGACGCGACGCTGTGGTGCGGCTGAAGTGGGCCGCCGGTGCGGTGCCGAGGATCTCGAAGTTCGCCGGCGTGCCATCCGATGCAGTCGGGTACGGCAGGCCGTCGCGGTAGGTGAAGTCGCAGCCGTCGCACTCGTAGCCGACGATCGTCGCCGCGGCGCCGAGCACATCGCCGTAATCGAGGCCGGTGCCGTCGAAGACCCAGTGTTCGGGACGATGCAGCGTGTAGCCGCCGGCACCCTTGGTCGCCCGCTTACCGATGCGGTGATAGCCGCCGCGGCTGAAGCTCACGCCGGTCATGTGGTTCTCGGGCCGCTCCAGGAGGTGATCGGACCAGATGGTGGTCAGCTCGGCCTGACGGTCGGAGCCGAACACCGGGTCCTGCTTGAAGACGCCCTTGTAGCCGACCATCGTCGCCGGCGGACCGCTGCCGTCTTCACCGGTCGGGTCCTCCAGCCGCACCTGCCAGAACGCCGTGTTGCCGGAGAAGAACGTTGCGTGGCCGCCACGGGCGGTGAATGCCTCGACGGTGTCGCGCATCGGGGCCGACCAGTACTCGTCGTGGCCGATCGACAGATACAGCGAGTACGGCGAATCAGGCCCGAGCAGTTCGGGATGGTCCTCGAGATCGGCGTTGGTGACGACGTCGATGACGTAGCCCTCTCGCTCGGCCCACTCGATGAACGGCAGGCTCCAGTTCGGCCAGCCGGCCGAGCCGCCGTAGGGCGAGAGACGGTTCATCCGCAGGTAGCCCACATGGCTGGCCGACTGGTGGTCGGGCGGATGAATCGACGTGACCCGCTGGCCGGCACCCGGCGGCTTGTAGAGGTAGCCGGGGGCCATCGGGCGCAGCATCGATACCTGTGTGGCGCCGGTGTAGAGGTTGCGGCCGCCGAAGTCGTTGTAGGCGTGCCAGGTATTGGTGTCGATCGCCCACAAGATCTTGGCGGTCGTGGTGGCGAGGTCGGGGCGGACCACGAAGAAGGCTCGGCTCTCCCTTCGCTTGCCGTCGACGTCGATGGAGAGCAGCACCTCGTAGTAACCCGACGGCCACGTCAGCTCGACGTCGATCTCCGACGCCGCCGGCCAGTCGCATCCGTGCTCGGGAGCATCAGTCGGCGTGGGATGGTCACCGGCAGGGATCTCCGACTCGGTGAACACGACGGTGCGAGCGGCGCCCACCCGTGCCACTTCGACCGACACCGGCCGAGCGCCGGAGGCGGAGAGGTGCAGCGCCACGCGCTCCCCCGGCGCCACCGATTGAGGCCAGCAGTATCCCGTCACCGTGTCGTACGCCATCGCTCGACTGTAGGCCCCCGACCCGACCCAAGGCGATGGGCGGAACCCCCACATACGGTGGGCTCGCTCATCGCTGACGGGCTGAACCGGTCTACGTTCTTGTCGGTGACCGGCGTGCTGTGCCTCCAGGGTGGGCGGGAACTGACGCCGCCATGCGCCGTGATGGACGCAACGGTGATTGCGAGATCCGATGGCCGGATCGTCGTGCTCGCCTGCGCCGCCAGGGTCGGCAGCGACTACGCGGGTGCGGCCGCACGAGCGGTCGCTCACTACCGCGGGCTCGGCGCCGAGGTCGCTGTCGTCCCCGATCCCCGGGAGGACCTGTCGACAGCACTGGCTGCGTTGCGTGATGGAATCGGACTCATCGTGATGCCGGGCGGATCACCCGGAGGTCTGCTCGACGTGCTGACCACGATCGATGGCGGCTCGATCGGCCGCCGCATCGCGGAGCTCTGGCAATCGGGAGCTGCGATCTCAGGAGCATCGGCCGGGGCGATGGTGATGTGCACCCGGACGGTTCGACCCGACCGTGACAGTGGCATCGCCGCTGGGCTCGGTTTCGTCGACGGGATCGCTGTGCCCCACTGGACGCCAGGATCGGAACGACGATGGTCGCTCCCCGACGCATTGGTGTGGGGCCTGCCCGAGTGCGGCGGCGTCATCATCGATGGCGACCAGATGACTGCAGTCGGCCAGGGCCACCCCTCGGTTCGCGTCGACAGCGAGTGGCACCGCGTCGCCCGCTCCGACACCGAGCCGATACCCCACTGAGCTGGGCCCCGTCCGTTCCGGTCGAGAGCCCTACGCTTCGGCGATGGCCGACTCGACGCCCACCGACCGCAACGACCGGCCCGCCAACGTCGTCGTGATCCTCCTCGACTCGCTCAACCGGCACATGGTCGGCGCGTACGGCGGGACCGAATTCACCACGCCGAACCTCGACCGGTTCGCTGCCCGCTCGTCGCAGTTCACGAACCATGTGACCGGGTCGTTGCCCTGCATGCCGGCCCGCCACGACATCCTCGTCGGGTCGCTCGACTTCCTCTGGAAGCCCTGGGGCTCCATCGAACTGTGGGAAGAGTCGATCACCGCAACGCTGCGTCGCGCCGATGTCACGACGATGTTGGTCTCGGACCATCCGCACTTGTTCGAGACCGGCGGTGAGAACTACCACACCGACTTCAGCGGCTGGGACTACCTCCGCGGTCACGAGGGCGACCCGTGGACGACCTATTCCGATCCCTCCGCGATCGGTGCCCCAACGCTCATGCCGAACGGTCGGCCCCTGCTCACCAACGCAGCCGACGGCGGATGGTTCCTCCGCGACCAACTCGGTATCGCCGACCGTTCGTTCGGCCGCCGCCACTACGACGACAGCCGCACCTGGTTCCGAACCGAGGAGGACTTCCCCGGACCGCGGACGATGGCGTCGGCCGCGTCGTGGCTCCGACACGCGTCGGCCACGCACGACCGGTGGATGTTGTTCGTCGACGAGTTCGATCCACACGAGCCGTTCGACACGCCCGAGCCGTGGGCCTCGAGGTACGACGAGGATCCCCTGACGCCCGAGGAGCTGGAGACGGGGCGGCTCGTGTGGCCGCCCTACATCATCGGCGGTGTCGCCAAGGGTGCGATCACCGAGCGCCAGGCACGCCAGATTCGCAACAACTACGGCGCGAAGTTGTCGATGATCGACCTCCACTTCGGCAAGGTCCTCGACGAACTCGACGCACAGGACCTGTGGGGCACCACGGCGGTGATCGTGTGCACGGACCACGGCCACTACCTCGGCGACGTCCGATCGACCGGCGAACCCGGCGACGGCACGACCGCCGACATCTGGGGCAAGCCGGCGATCCCGCAGTTCGAGCCGCTCGGCCACACGCCGCTGATGATCCACTGGCCCGGCTCGGCCCCCGGGCGGATCGATGCGTTGACCACCAACGTCGACATCAACGCCACGATCGCCGATGCGTTCGGTGTCGAGTCCGGCCATCGCACCCATGGACGCTCGATGATCCCGCTGCTGACCGGTGAATCAGCCCTGATTCGCGAGTGGGCAATCGGTGGCGTGTACGGCAACTGGGTGCAGGTCACCGACGGTCGTCGCAAGTACGCCCGCGCGCCGGTCGACGACAACATGCCGCTGTCGATGTGGTCCAACCGTTGGTCGACCATGCCGGCACACCGGGGCCTCGAGAGCTACATGACGTTCCCGAACCCCGACCATCGAGCCGTGCTCGACTTCATGCCCGGCTCCGACGTACCGGTGATCCGCCAGCCGTTCGCGGCCGGCGACACGCTGCCGTTCTGGGCGAGCGGTGCCCGCAACGCAGGACGCCATCACCTCTACGACCTGGACGTCGATCCCGATGAGCAGGAGAACCGGCGAGGCGAACCCGGCGAGGCCCAGATGATCGACCTGCTCCGGACGGCCCTCGTCGAGGTCGATGCGCCCGACGAGCAACTCGCACGACTCGGGATCGCCTGACATCGTCGACGCTCATCCCTGCTCGATCGGTTCTCGAACCTCGTGACAGCAGGGTCGATTAAGGTTCGAGGCGCCATGTCGCCGCGCAAGCGCAAGATCGTCGTCAACGTCAGCTTCCAAGGTGACGAGTGGGACTACGACGAACGCGTCACCCTGGCGGGACAGCGCTTTCGCCTGGTCCGGGTCGGGACGAGCGGCAACGCCGAGGCCGCTGAAGACTGCGTTCGTGGCTGGGCCGAGGAGGCCGACGCCATCGCCATCAGCGGGGTACGTGAGGCCCGGGCCGCCGGGCACGATGCCGGTCGGACCGCGGACCTGCAGCGGATCAAGAACATGACGACCCGGATTCCCGTCCGCGACGACTCCCTGCTCGCCGACATCTTCCAGGAGTGGGCGATCCGCCGAGTCGAAGCCGAGATGCCGGGCTACTTCGCGAACGCCCGCATCGTCATCGTCGGCGGCACCACGCGCGAACGAACCGTCGCCGTGCTCCGCGAATTCACCGACAACATCATCTTCGACGAGGCCGGTCACGACGTCGTGCTGCCCGGCCAGGCCAAGACCAATCCGGTCGCGGCGACCACCGCCGAGATCGGCGAGTTCGCCTGGCGGCACGTCCCCGGCATCATCAAGGATCAGTTCTCCGGGCCCGTCGGCTGGGTGAGCGGCAAGGTGGCACACATTGCCGCCGAGGACGCCGACGTCATCATCGGGTCGTTCTCCGAACTGATGCGTTTCGGCCTCCCGAATCTCGCCGGCAAAGCGGTCGTCACCAGCACGGTCTCCGAGGAACGCCTCGCCACACTGAGCGACCTCGGCGCCGACCTCGTCGTCGACGTCACTCCGCAGCCGTTCGACTTCATGGTGGTGCCTGCGATGTACGAGGCGATCGTCGCAGCGACCCTGCCCACCGGTGCCGAGCTCACGACCGACGCACTCGCTCGGTTCCTCCAGGACGCCGAGCTCGAACCCCGGCTGATGTGGCCCCGCGGTCACCGCCGCAAGAGCAGGTTCGCATTCGTGATCCATCCGTTGTCGACCGAGTACTTCAAGAACGTCGAGCCGCTCGGACGGATCACAGGCATCCCGGGGATGACCGGTGTGGTGGAGAAGTCCATGGCGTACATCCCGCCGTTCGTCTACAGCCATGTGACCGGCATCGTCTCGGAGACCGGCGACGAGGCCGAGGGGTGGCTGATCACCGTCGGCGGGACCCCGAAGGAAATGCTCGCCCACCCGCCAGAGTTCACGTACTCGCGCTTACTCGCGGCCGGCGAGTTGTCCCGGAAGCTCGGCGCCCAGATCATGGGGCTGGGAGCGTTCACCAAGGTCGTCGGCGACGCCGGGGTCACCGTCGCCAAACAGGCGTCGCTCCCCGTGACCACCGGCAACAGCTACAGCGCCTCCGGTGCATTGTGGGCGGCCTCCGAGGCGGTACGGCGGCTCGGGATCGCCGAGGTCGACGACGATGGGGCGATCCGTGGCAAGGCGATGGTCGTGGGCGCGTCCGGGGCAATCGGGTCGGCCTGCGCGCGCCTCCTCGCGCTCGCGTCCGACGAGCTGTGGCTCGTCTCCCCGGAGACCGCCAAGCTGCTCCAGATAAAGCAGGAGATCGAACGGGACGATCCGCGTGCCACGGTGCACGTCGCCACCGACCCATCGGCGGCACTCCCCGACATGGACGTGATCGTCACGGCCACGTCGGCGGCCGGGCACAAGGTGCTCGACATCATGCGGGTCAAGCCGGGCTGCGTCATCACCGACGTGGCCCGCCCGCTGGACATGTCCGCCGACGACGTCGCCAAGCGCCCCGACGTGCTGATCATCGAATCCGGCGAGGTCGAGCTGCCCGGAGACGTTCGGATGAAGGACATCGGCCTGCCCGACAACACCGTCTACGCATGCCTCGCCGAGACGATCGTGCTCGCCCTCGAGGGTCGCTACGAGAACTTCACCGTCGGCCGCAGCATCAGCTGGCCGAAGGTCAAGGAGATCTACCGGCTCGGACTCAAGCACGGTATGAAGCTGGCAACGATCTCCGGGATCAACGGTCCATACACCGACGAGGACTTCGACCGGGTCCGCGAGGCTGCGCTCGCCGCTCGATCGTCGACCGTCGCCGCAACGAAGGAGTCGCCATGAAGTCGGTCAGGGGCAAGAACGTGCTGATCACGGGAGCGGCGATGGGGATGGGTCGGCTGTTCGCCGAACGCGCCATCGCCGAGCAGGCGGCGGCCGTCGTGCTGCTCGATGTCGACGAGGCAACCCTCAACGACACGCTCGACGAGCTCGCCGACGGGCCGAGCGAGCTGAGCGGCTACGTCGTCGACGTCAGCGATCCCGATGCGGTTGCCGACACCGCCGCAGCGGTCCTCGACGAGGTCGGCCGCATCGACGTATTGGTGAACAACGCCGGCGTCGTTCGGGGCAACCACTACTTCTGGGAGACCGACCTCGAACGCGACGCCAAGTTCACGATCGACGTCAACACCTTGGCGCCGATGTACGTTGCCCACGCGTTCCTCCCGCCGATGATCGCGGCGTCAGGCGATTGTCGGATGCTGAATATGGCCTCCGCCGCTGGCTTCACCCCCAACCCGCGGATGGCGGTGTACGCCGCATCGAAGTGGGCGGTCATCGGGTGGTCCGACTCGGTCCGCCTCGAGCTCAAGCAGGCCGGCCACGACCACGTCAAGGTGACCACGGCGTGCCCGTACTACACGAACACAGGCATGTTCGACGGTGCGTCGTCAGCTCCGCTTCTCCCGATCCTGGAACCTGCCGAGGTCGTCGACGAGGCCTGGAAGGCGATGCTCGCCGGGCGTTCGTTCGTCGTGCTGCCCAAGACGGTGATGCTCAGTGAGATGCTCAAGGGAGTCGTCCCGATCGACGTGCGCGACTTCATTGCCGACCGCGTCATCGGCGTGTACCACACGATGGACGACTTCACGGGCCGAGCCGACCCCGACAGCTGAGCCAGCGCCACGCGGTCGGCTCGTGGTGATGGGCCAGCGTCAGTCAGACGGTGCGAGGGCGACGTACACCGTGCACGCCGACTCGCCGCCGGTGTAGTGGTTCGGGAACGACACGACATGGGCGACGACGCTCGCGAATGTCTCACCCATCAGCGATTCGAACTCTGCGTCCGGAGGATCGTCGGACCACAGCGCGAACGCCCCGCCCGGCTTCAGCTGATCCTGCACGCGGCCGAGCCCGGCAGGACTGTAGAAGCTCGCGTGCGCTGCGTTGAGGTGGTGGCTCGGCGTGTGATCGATGTCGACCAGGATCGCGTCGAAGCGTCGATCGCCATCCGCATCGGCCTCGATGCCCGCGTCGATCAAGGCAAAGAAGTCACCGTGGCGCAGCGTGCATCGACCGTCATCGGCCAGCTGCGTGCCGAGCGGCACGAGACCGTCTCGATGCCACCCGATCACCTCCGGGAGCGCTTCGATCACCTGCAGCCGAACCACACGATCGTCGGCCAGCGCGGTCACTGCGGTGTATCCGAGCCCGAGGCCACCGACGACCACGTCGAGTTCGTCACCCACGCACGCCTCCAGTCCGAGCGTGGCCACGGCTTCCTCGCTGGCGGTGAAGAGGCTCGACATCAGGAACTCGTCGCCGAGCTTCACCTCCCAGACGTCCACCTGCAAGACAGGTTCGAGACGTCGCCGAAGGCTGATGTCGCCGAGCGGCGTGCTCTGGTGGTCGATCTCCTCGAATGCTCGGCTCATCGACGACCACCCTTTCATGAACGACCGTGCCGCTGGCGTGTCGACTCAGATTCGGCGGGCGAGGACGAGGCCGAAGTCGTCGTTGGCGTCGGTGAAGAACTCGGTGCGGTCGAAGCCGGCCTCGGCGAGTTCACGGGTCAGCTCGACCGGATCGAACTTCGTCGAGATCTCGACCCGCAGTTCCTCACCCGGCTCGAATTCGACGTCGAGGTCGAGCGCACCGATGTGCGCCCGCTCGGGTTCGCACGCCCGGAGCCGCATGTCGACGCGGTGCTCGCGTGCGTCCCACATGGGCACGTACTCGAAGTTGCCGAGGTCGAAGTCGGCATCGAGTTCCCGGTTGATCACCTCCAGTGCATTGCGGATGAATGCATCGGTGATGCCCTCGCTGTCGTGGTACGCGGCGAGGATTCGGTCGATCGGCTTGAGGAGGTCGACGCCGAGCAGGAGCCAGTCGCCCGACTCGAGCACGTCGACCAACGCCCCGAGGAACGCCCGACGTTCCTCCTGGTAGAAATTCCCGATGGTTCCACCGAGGAAGGCCACCAGGCGGGTGTCACCGGCTGGGAGTCGCACGAGGTGCCGGGTGAAGTCACCGACGACGGGCTCGACCACGAGGTCGGGGTAGCGCTGGTTGAGTACTTCGGCGGCGAACAGCAATGTCGCCTCGCTCACGTCGAGCGGCACGAAGCGATCGATTTCGTCATGGGCCACGAACGCATCGAGCAGGGTGCGGGTCTTGTCGCTGGTTCCCGAGCCGAGTTCGATCACGGTGGTCGCGGCGGACACCTCGGCGATCATCGAAGAGTGTCGGACCAAGATCTCCCGTTCGGCCTCGGTGGGGTAGTACTCGGGGAGCCGGGTGATCTGGTCGAACAGTTCACTGCCCCGATCGTCGTAGAGCCATCGGGGTGGGATCGTGCGTGGCCGCGCCTGTAGCGCCCGTCGGAGCTCGGCCAGGTGCCCGGACCGAGCATCGGCCTCGGCGGCTGCGGAACTGGAGGCGGTGTCGTGGGAAGGGGTCATCGATGCTCCTGACTCAGCGCACCTGGTCGGTGGCCAGACGGACGCCGGCGGCATGCCAGCGGGTGTGGGGATGGAAGAAGTTGCGGTATGTGGATCGGACGTGGCCCGGCGGGGTGTACACGCATCCGCCGCGGAGGACCTGCTGGCCCGACATGAACTTGCCGTTGTACTCACCGATGGCACCCGCCGCAGGGTGAAAGCCGGGATAGGGCTGGTACGCCGACGATGTCCACTCCCAGCAGTCGCCATAGAGCTGACGGAGGTCGCCCGTGGCCGGGCCGGCCGCCCGAGGGTGGAAGGCGAACGTGGGATCCTGCTCGTCGAGGAAGACGCCGTCGACCGGTCGCTGCGCCGCAGCGTGTTCCCATTCGAACTCGGTCGGCAGGCGGGCTTCTGACCACGTCGCGAAGGCGTCGGCCTCGTAGTGCGACACGTGCACGACCGGTTCGTGAGGGTCGAGCGACCGGATCCCGCTGAGCGTGTGGATCCACCAGGACGAGGGGTCGTCGGGGTCACGCCGCCAGTAGAGCGGCGCGCTCCAGCCCTCACTCTGGGAGCGATGCCAACCGTCGGACTTCCAGAGTTCGGGTCGCTGGTATCCGCCATCGTCGACGAATCCCAGCCACTCGCCGGCTGTCACCAGCCGATCGGCGAGCGCATAGTCGTAGAGGCGGACTTCGTGGCACGGTCCTTCGCTGTCGAACGCGAACCCGTCGACCAGATCGGTGTCGCTGCAGCCCCGCCCGACCTCGACGAGGCCACCTGTGAACTCGACCCAGCCCGTCGGCCCGGGGTCGGCTGCGGCACGGAGGACGATGTCGGTATAGGCGGGCCCGACCGCCGGGTTCATCGACAGCACGTGTTTGATGTCGAGCAACAGCAACTCTTGATGCTGTTCCTCGTGATGTGTGCCGAGCACGAGCCTGGCCGCCAGTTCTGGCTCGATCCCAGCGGCCAGCACCTGCTCGATGGCTTTGTCGACGTGGGCGCGGTACTCAGCCACTTCGGCGATGGACGGCCGGGTGACGAGTCCCCGATCGGGACGCGGGTGACGAGCGCCGACGGCTTCGTAGTAGCTGTTGTACAAGAACCGGTACTCGGGTCGATCCCACACGTGCCCGCTGGTGCCGTCGGCGCCGAGCACGAACTCGGCGAAGAACCAGGTCGTGTGCGCTCGGTGCCACTTCGTGGGGCTGGTGTCGGGCATCGACTGCACTACCTGATCCTCGGCGCTGAGTGGCGCCGTCAACCGATCGGTACGAGCCCGCACGGAGGCGAATCGGCCGAGCAGGTCATCAGCAGCGACGGGCACATCGGCAGCCATACCCCATGGAACACCCCATGAATCGTTGCGCATTCCCTCGACACTCGAACCTGGCGACGAGGACCAGTCTTCCAGACGCGACGAAACCGTTACTCGTGGTGTCAGACACCACGGGTAACGGTTTCGGTCGGGGGTGTTCGGTCAGCCTCCGGCGGCGGCGTCCTCGGTGGTGGCGGCGTCCTCGGGGTCGGTGACCACGAGGGCTGTGACCATGCCGAACATGCCGGTGTCACGCTCGACATGGGTGAGGATGTGGCAATGCCAGACCCACACGCCGGGGGCGGTGGCCTGGAAGATCACGGAATACCGCTCGCCGGGGGCGATGTTGACCGTGTCCGCCCAGTAGGGGTAGTCGAGCTTGATGCCGTCCTTGGCGTACACCAGCTGCGGGAACTGGTGCAGGTGCATCGGGTGCGCCGTCAGGCCCTCGTTGTAGTAGTCGACAGCCACCCAGTCGCCGGTCTCGAGCACGATCGGCTCGGTGCCGGGAAAGCTCTTCCCGTTCAGGGTGAGGCCGATCGTGCCGGCGTCGTTGAGCACCATCGGCAGCTCCACGTCGGGCTCGAAGTCTTCCGGGATCGTGACACCGCTGATCGTCATGCCGCTGGGGTAGGGACGCTCTCCGATACGGAAGGGAGCGAACATGCCGTTGACCACCGAGATCTGCGAGTGCAGGTGGGCGTGGTACATGCCGATCGCCGGTTCGTCGGCGAGGAACTCGTAGGTGAAGGTCTCACCGGTCTTGATCGGATCCTGGGTGAAGGGTGACACGCCGTCCTGGCCGTTCGGGGTGTGGATACCGTGCCAGTGGATGTCGGTGCCCATCGGCGTGTTGTTGGTCAGCTCGACCTGCACGTTGTCGCCGACGTCGACGATGATCTGCGGGCCGGGGATCTGACCGTTGTAGGCCCACCCTTCGACGATCTGACCGGGAGCGACTTCCCATTCGATGATCGACGCCTCGAGCACGAACTTCTTCGTGCCGTCGGGCAGGATCTCTGGTTCGAGGATCTGGTTGCCCTTGCCCTCGGTCTCGGCCGGAAAGGCTGCCATCGAGTCGACCATGATCTGGTCCATCTCATCGGCGTCGAAGTCCGGCGAGTTGTGATCGTGCGCGCCGCCAGCGGCGGCCTCACCCGTGGGTGCAGGGGTGGTGGTGATCTCGAGCGGGGCGATCATGCCGGACTCGGCGTGGCCGGCGACGCTGCAGAACAACTCGTAGGTCCCGATGTCGAGCGCACCCAGATCCAGCGTGGCGTTCTCGCCCGCATTCAGCATCGGGGTCTCGGCGCCGGTCTCGCGCACGACGATGTTGTGCTGCTGGCTGCCGTTGTTCGTGACGAGGAGCGACACGTCACCGGGCGCTGCCACGAGGTCACCTTCGATCGTGAACTCCGACAGCGTGATACCGACCGTGGATGCCTCGGAACCGCCCTCGGTCCCGCCACTGCCGCCGTTACCTTGGTCGCGAAGCAGACCGATGAGGCCGATCACGACGACCGTCGCGACCAGAGCAATCAACAGGCCTGCCATGGCGATGAACACCAGCCCACCACCGCCATCGCTGTCGCCACCGCCATCAGGCGGGGTCGGGGCAAGGGGTTTTTCCAGAACGGTCACGCAAGACTCCAATCGTCGTGTGAATGTGCTTCGAAGCCTCGCAGCGCGCAGCCTGAGTCCCCAGGGACTTTCGACTCTTTGGACCACGACCCGCAACCGCAGCCCGGTTACGGTCGACGGGCATGCACATCGGCGTCGAGATCTTTCCCACCGACCAGACCATCGGCGCCATCGAGCTCGCTCGAGAGGTCGAAGCCCGTGGGTTCGAGTCATTGTGGTTCCCCGAGCACTCCCACATCCCGACGCGTCGAACCACGCCCTGGGGTGGCCGCGAGGGAGCACCGCCTCTGCCCGAGTTCTACTGGCGCACCTTCGATCCGTTCGTGGCACTCGGAGCGTGCGCGGCGGTGACCACCACGCTGAAGCTGGCAACCGGGATCTGCCTGGTGGCCCAGCGCGACCCGATCCACACGGCCAAGGAAGTTGCCAGCGTCGACGCCTTGTCGAACGGCCGGTTCCTGTTCGGCGTCGGCTACGGCTGGAACAAGGAGGAGATGGCCCAGCACGGCACCGCCTATACAGAGCGCCGAGCGATCCTGCGCGAGAACCTGATGGCGATGAAGGAGCTGTGGACCAACGACGAGGCCTCCTTCGACGGCGAGTACGTGCAGATCGAATCCAGCTGGGCCTGGCCGAAGCCCACCCAGCAGCCGCATCCGCCGATCATCCTGGGCGGCGACGCTGGCCCGAAGACGGCGGCTGACATCGCCGAGTTCTGCGACGGCTGGATGCCGATCGGCGGACGCCACGCCCTCGACAAGTGGACCGAAGTGCGTGCCGCCTGCGAGCGGATCGGCCGCGATCCCGACACGGTCGAACTCGGCGTCTTCGGCGCGCGACCAGACGTTGCCATGCTCACCGACCTCGCGTCCAAGGGCGTCCGGCGTGCCGTGCTGGGGCTCCCGCAGAATTCCCGAGACGAGGTGTTGGCCGCCCTCGACGAGATGGCGCCACTCGTCGAGGAGATGCGCTCCGTCGCGTAGGACGTCAGTCGACGACTCTCGGGTCCTCGACGACGCTGCGCACCAGCCATTGGAACAGGCGCCAACCGGTCGGAGCCGGCGCCAACGTCTCAGCGGCGATCGCTGCTGCCTCGTCGGAGATGGCGATGCCGTTCGGGGCCTTCACGTGGACTTCGGCAACGCGTTCGCTCATCACGAACCAGCCGACCGCCTCCTCGACCGAGCCGCCGACGGTGAGCGAGCCGTGATTGCGCAGGATGCAGAACTTCTTCTGGCCGAGCGCGGCTGCGATCCGCTTGCCGCCGTCGTACGACAGCACTTCGACCTCCTCGTCGTCGAACAGCGCCTGATCGAACACGAACGCACACGACTCCTGGCTCAGTGCACGGAACGGCCGCACGTTGGCCGACCACGGCGTTCCGAAGTGGGTGTGGGTGTGCGTCGCGCTCACGACGTCTGCCCGGGCAGCGAGCAGCGGTGCGTGGATGTTGTAGCCAGCGGTGTTGACCGCTCCGGTCGGGTTGCCGTCCGCGTCCATCACCCGGCCATCAGGGCCGACGAGGACCAGCTGGTCGACGGTCGCTCGGTGGAAGGGCACACCCCAGTCGAGCAGCCAGAAGTGGTCGGTGAGAATGGGGTCGCGCGCCGAGACGTGCCCGTCGCCGAGTTGCCCCCAGCGCATCGCGCCGAAGATGCGGTAGCCGAGCGCACACATCCGCTTGCGATGCATGCGCTCGGCCGCCGGTTCGCGCACGGCGTCGAACGGCTCGACCCCCGGGAAGGTGGGATACGGCGACTCGCTCATCCCCCCAGCGTAAACCCACGCGCCAGAACGCGTTTGGATCGACGCTCAGACGGGGAAGCCGCGGCGCGGGACCACGATCACGGCGCCATCGGAAGGGTCGACGTCGACGGTGACGCACACGTGGAACACCTCGCCGAGACGTTCGGCGGTGAGCACCTCGACCGCCGGGCCCGACGCGACGACATCGCCCTGGTCGAGCATCACGAGCCGATTGGCGTAGGTGCCGGCGAGGGTGAGGTCATGCATCGCCGAGATCACCGTGATCGCCTGATGCTCACGTAGCTCGGTCACCAGTTCGAGGGCTTGTTGCTGGTGCCCGATGTCGAGCGCCGACGTCGGCTCGTCGAGCAACAGCACCGGCGCCTCCTGGGCGAGCGCCCGAGCGAGTACCGCCCGCTGTCGTTCGCCACCGCTCATCGAGCCGAGCATGCGATCGGCGAACGCACCGAGCCGCAACCGGTCGATCACGCCACGGACGACATCACGATCATGTGCGGACTCGGCACCGAAGTAGCCGATGTACGGGGTCCGTCCGAGCAGCACGTAGTCGAACACGTTCATGTCGTCCGGGATCAACGGCTCCTGCGCGACGTAGGCGACCTGTCGAGCTCGCCCCCGCGGATCACCACCATCGAGCACGACGTCGCCGACGAGGATGCTGCCGGTCGCGCGAACCAGCCCGGCGATCGCCTTGAGCAGCGACGACTTGCCGGCACCGTTCGGGCCGATCAATCCAATCCACTCCCCCGGCTCGACACGGCCCGAGTACGGCGCGAGCGCCAGCTGGTCGCCGTAGCGCACCTCGACCCGATCGAGCACGATCGCGCTCATCAGATCACCTTGCGCGTGCGGAGCAGGTAAATGAAGAACGGGGCTCCGATGAACGCCGTGACCACACCGGTCGGCGTCTCCGCCGGGCTCATCAGCTGGCGGCCGACCACGTCGGCGAGGATCAGGAAGCCACCGCCGAACAACAGCGACAGCGGGATCAACAACCGGTAACTCGCGCCGGCCATCAACCTGACGACATGTGGCACCACCAGCCCGACGAAGCCGATCAGCCCGCTCACCGACACCACCGCCGCGGTGCCGAGTGTGGCGGCCGCAACGATCACGAGCCGCGTGCGCTGCACCGACACACCCAGAGTCGTCGCCTCGTCGTCACCGACGCGGAACACATCGAGGTGCCGGCGGTGAAACATCAGCACGACCACGCTCACCACGACGTAGGGCGCCACGGTCACGACGTCGGACCAGGTAGCCCCGGACAGACGGCCGAGAATCCACTGGAACACCTCGCGCACGACGTCGAGGTTGCGTTGCAGCAGGAACGTCTGGATCGCGGTGGCGAACGACACGACGGCCACACCAGCCAGGACCAGCGTCGCGCCGTTGCGTTCGGACCCGAACGAGGCACCGACGCTGTAGGTGATGGCGACCGTGCCGAGCGCAAAGGCGAAGGCGACGAGCTGCACCGGATCGACCGGCCAGCCCGCAGTGATGTCGCGGCCGGTCGTCAAGATCAAGGTGGCGCCCAGCCCGGCGCCGGCTGCCGCCCCGAGCAGGTAGGGGTCGACGAGCGGGTTGCGGAACACGCCCTGGTAGCTGGCGCCGGCGACCGACAACATCGCCCCGACCAGGCCACCGAGCACGACGCGTGGCATCCGGATCTTCCACACGATGTTCCACTCGGCGGCGCTCACACCTGAGTCGATCGAGATCAGGGGAAGGTGGTCCAGCAGGGCAAGCGGCACCCGCCACCCGGGCGGCCCCGCCGGTCCGATCGAGGCACCGACGATCACAGCGCCGACGAGGAACGCCAGCCCGGCGAGCAACCAGGTGCGCTCGCGGCGACGGCGAGCACTTGGTGGAGCCGAGGCCGACGCGACCGACGCGTCCGTGCGCTTCGTCGTCGTCGGCTTCGGCTCCACTGCGGTCACGTCGTCGTCGCTCAGGCAGCTGCCTGCTGAACGGCCTCCGACACGATCTGGAGATACTCGACGACTCGCGGGCCCCAGCGCGAGGCGACGTCGTCGTCCATCTCGAAGACGTTGCCGTTCTGCACCGCCGCGATCGCATCCCAGCCCGGGCGGGCCGCGACGGTCTCGACGGTCTCACCACAGCACTTCGTGTCGGCGAGGAAGATGACGTCAGGGTTGGCCGACACGATGAACTCGGGGTTCAACTGCGGGAAGCCGCCGGAGTCGCCTTCGGCCGAATCGGCGATGTTCTGCAGACCGAGCAGCGAGTAGAGCTCGCCGATGAACGTGGTCGAGTCGGCGCTGTAGAGCGTCGGGTCGAGCTCGTGATAGATCGACAGTGGCTCGGCCAGTTCGGGCGCCGCCAACACGATCTCCTCGACGCCAGCTTGCATCTCTTTCACGAGCGCATCTGCGGCGTCCGAGTTGCCGGTGGCGTCGCCCAACTCTTCGATCTGGCGGTACGAATCGTCGATCGTCAACGCGGCTGGGCCGTCCCACCACGCGATGTCGAGGGCGTCGAGCTGTGCGCCGAGGCCGGTGAAGTCGCCACCGATCAACACGAGGTCGGGCTCGAGTGCCGCGATCGCTTCGACGTTCGGCTCGAAGCCGGACAGCTCGTTCGGCAGCTCCAACGCCTCGGCAGGATAATTCGACTGGTCGTCGACGGCGACGAGTTGGTCGCCAGCGCCGATGGCGAACATCATCTCGGTCGCCGTCGGGCTGAGCGACACGATGCGCTCGGGGAACTCCCCGGCGGGCGCGTCGCTCGCCGGTGGTGCATCGGTCGCGTCGGGAGCGACGGTGTCGGGGAGCGTGACGACAGAGCCGCCTGCGTCGGACGACGCCGCGTCGTCGCTACCGCATGCCGCCGCAGTGAACACGGTGAGACCGGCGATCGCGCCGATGAGCAGTCGACGCATCGGCGTCGGGGTGGATGTCTGCATGGTGATCCTCCATTGGGTTGGAGGACAAGCTGGGGTCCGGGGACGACCTGGGTCGACCGGCGAGCCTTCCCTTGCCTCGAGGGATGATGTCGCGTCGACGGGCAGGCGACCGGGCTGATCGAATCGTCCGCCTCGCAGACCTCGCGAGACAACCGACCGATATCACCGTTGCGGGACAGCGCCGGGTTCTCACCGGACTTCGCTACGTCGTTGACAGTTCGACACCGTAGCGCGCACTGCGTACGCTGACCCACCTCATGAGCAACGACCCGACCGTCGACGAGAGCACCGCCCCCACCGACGACCCCCGACCAGATGGTCTTCACGGTGCCGACTCGCTCGTGATCGTCAACACCGGCAACGGCAAGGGCAAGTCGTCCTCGGCCTTCGGGATGATGATTCGTGGCGTCGCACGGGGCTGGAACGTGGCCGTGGTGCAGTTCATCAAGTCGGGCGACTGGAAGGTCGGCGAGGAGAAGATCGGGCGCGAACTCGGCGTCGACTGGCACGCATTCGGCGAGGGGTTCACCTGGGATTCCGATGACATGTCGAACGACATCGCCCATGCCCGCGACGGTTGGAACAAGGCGGTCGAGTTGATGCATGCCGGCGAGCACCAGCTGGTCATCTTCGACGAGCTGACCTATCTGTCGAGCTTCGGCTGGCTTCCGATCGGCGACGTGGTCGACGCGATCAGCGCCCGACCGTCGCACGTGAACGTGATCGTCACGGGCCGCGACGCCGCTCGCGAACTGATCGAGATCGCCGACACGGTGACCGAGATGGTCGAGGTCAAGCACGCCTATCAGCAGGGCATTCGTGCCATGCGCGGCCTCGACTACTGATCAACGATCACCAGACCCAGGACCCCGCCAGATCAATGTCGCTGACCCTGCTGCTCGGAGGTGCCCGCAGCGGCAAGAGCTCCCTCGCCGTCGCCGTCGGGCATCGCCACGACGGACCCGTCAGTTTCGTCGCGACCGCACCTGCGATCGATGCGGACATGGAGCAGCGCATCGAGCGTCATCGAGCCGAACGGCCGGCCGGCTGGACGACAGTCGAAGCGCCGATCGAGTTACATGACGCGCTCCGAGTCGCCGACGACGACACCCTCGTGATCATCGACTGCCTCACGCTGTGGGTCTCCAACCTCATGTACGCCGGTCGCAGCGACGACCAGGTGCGTGACGCAGCAGCATCGACCAGCGCCCTGGCAGCCGCCCGCCTCGGCCCGGTCGTGGCCGTGTCGAACGAGGTGGGCATGGGCATCCATCCCGAGACCCCGCTCGGGCGTCGCTACCGAGACCTGCTCGGGTGGGTCAATCAGACCTGGGCCGCGGCGTCGACCACCAGCCTGCTCCTGGTGGCGGGCCGAGCGATCGAACTCACCGACCCCTGGCAGCATCTCGACGGTCGCCGTCGTCCGGACACGAACCGAGCATGACATGACCTCACTCAGATCACTCCTGGCCGACCTGCCACTCGCCGACACGGCCGCTCGCGACTCCGTGCACGAACGGGCCGCGAACATCTTGCGCCCGAGCGGTGCATTGGCATGGCTGGACGAGATCGCCGCGTGGGTCGCTGCCTGGCAGCGCACCGCGACACCGCGTGTCGAGCGCCCGGCCGGGTTGATCTTCGCGGCCGACCACGGCATCGCCGCAGCGACCGAGGTGTCGGCGTACCCGACCGGCGTCACCCGGGCCATGCTCTCCGCGTACGAGGAGGGGCGCTCGACGATCAACGCCTTTGCTCGGCTGGCCGGCGCCACCGTGACCGCTGTTGACGTCGGTGTCGGCGAACCGACCAACGACATCCGCTACGACGCCGCCATGTCACCGGCCCGTTTCGACGAGATCGTCGACGAGGCCGTCGCTGCCGTCGACGCACTCGACTGCGATCTCCTGGTGCTCGGCGAGATGGGCATCGGGAACACCACCGCGTCAGCGGCGATTGCTGCCTCACTTGCAGGTGGCGAGACCGCGGCATGGGTGGGACGGGGCACCGGCGTCGATGACGAGGGCTTGGCGCGCAAACGCAGCGCCGTGCAGGAGTCGGTGCGGCGAATCGCCGGCGTCACCGATCCACTCGAGATCCTCCGCGAAGTCGGCGGTTCGGAGATCGTTGCGATCACCGCAGCAACAGTTGCCGCGCGGCGCCGGTCGATTCCCGTCGTGCTCGACGGCTACGTGGTGACCGCAGCCGTGCTGCCGTTGCACGAGATCGACGCCACCTCGCTCGATCACTGCACCGTCGGCCACTGCTCCGCCGAGCCTGGGCACCGCAAGCTGCTCGAGCGGCTCGGCAAAGCTCCGCTTCTCGACCTCGACATGCGACTCGGCGAGGGCTCGGGAGCGATGGCCGCCGTGCCCCTGATCGCCATGGCCTGCGCCGGCATCACCGACGTGCCGACGTTCGCCGAATGGTTCGGCGAATGACGCGCGACTTCCTCGCCGCCGCCCAGTTCCTCACCCGTGTCCCAATCCGTCTCCGGGCGGCACCCGACCTGGCTGCCGCCGTGCCGTGGTTCCCGGTGGTCGGTGCGCTCATCGGCGCAGTGGTCGGCCTCGTCGCCGTCGGCTTGATGGAGGTGGTTCCGGCGTCGGTGGCGGCGACGGTGGCGATCATCGTCGGCATGTTGATCACGGGCGCGTTCCACGAGGACGGCCTCGCCGACACCGCCGATGCTCTCGGCGGTATGACGCCAGAACGTCGGCGCGAGATCCTGAAGGACTCACGCCACGGCAGCTATGGCGTCGCAGCGATGTGCTCGACGATCGTGTTGCGCATCGTGTGTGTCGCCTCGCTCGGCCCAGCGGCAGCGTTCGCAGGACTCGTCGCCGCGCACACCCTCGGGCGCGGTGCGGCCGTCGGGGCGATGGCGACAGCCCGATCCGCCCCGCACGAAGGTCTCGGAGCCGACTACACGCGGGTGTTGTCGCGCCGCTCGGCTGCGGTCGGGGTACTTGCTGCGCTCGCCCTCAGCGCACTCGTGAGCGGGTGGTGGGTCGGTCCGCTCGCGTTCGCGGCCGCCGTCGGCGCCGTCGGCGTCGTCCGACTGGCCCACCGCGCGTTCGACGGGATCAGCGGTGACCTACTCGGTGCGGTCGAACAGGTCGGTGAATGCCTGGTGCTGATCGTCGTCACTGGTCTCGCATTGCACCATCAGCCCTGGTGGGCGTGACGGGCGAGGTGACGGTGGACCCGATCGTCAACGAGTGCGACCACAGTGTCACGCCCGATCGCTAGCCTCACGGCGTGCGAATTCCCACCCCGGTTGCCCAGGTCGTGCGCGGTTTCTCGATGGGTTCGGCCGACATCGTGCCCGGCGTGTCGGGCGGCACCGTTGCCCTCGTGCTCGGTATCTATGACGAGTTGATCCACAACATCAGCCAGGGGGCGCACGGGCTCAAGCAACTGCTCACCGGTGACGTCGCCGGGTTCCGCGAGACGCTGCGAGCGATCGAGTGGGTCTGGCTGGTCTCGCTGCTCGCGGGCATTCTCGCCGCCGTGTTCGCCTTGTCGTCGGTGATCGAAACTCTGCTCGACGACGAGCCAGTCAAGATGGCAGCGCTGTTCCTCGGGCTGATCATCGGATCGATCTGGGTGGCGCTGCGGCTGCTCGACAAGATCGACGGTGCCGCGGTCGGCATCATGATCGGAGTCGGCGCGGCCTTCTTCCTCCTCTTGGGATTGCGTTCCGACACCCACGCAGCCGACGACGCCGCCGAGATCGTCACGAAGTCGTGGTGGGTGTTCTTCATCGCCGGTGCGATCGCCATCTGCGCGATGATCCTGCCCGGCATCTCCGGCTCGTTCCTGTTGGTGATGCTCGGGATGTACACCGAGGTGCTCGGCGCCGTCAACGACCGCGACTTCTTCATCCTCGCCGTCTTCGCGCTGGGCTGCGTGGTGGGCCTCGGACTCTTTTCCACCCTCCTCAACTGGCTGCTCGCCAACTACCACCGCTGGGTGCTGTCGGCGATGATCGGACTGATGCTCGGCTCGACCCGGGTGCTGTGGCCGTGGCCGAACGGCACCAACACCACCACGCTGAGCATGCCGAGCGACGACGTGATCGTGCCTGTGCTCTTGATCGTGGTCGGCGCAGCCGTCGTGGTCGTTGTCGACCTGGTTGCCACGAAGTTCGTCAAGGTCGAGCCGCTCGCCGAGCACGAGCCGGCGCTCGAAGCCGAACAGGCGTCCTGACGCACCAGTCGACGGCGAAGATCAACCGACAAGCGCAGCGAAGCGGGTCATTCCTTCGGCGAGGTCATCATCGCCGAGGGCGAACGAGAACCGGCCGTAGCCGCCGAGGCCGAATGCCTCACCGGGCACGAACGCCACCTTGGCCTTGTCGAGCACGAGATCAGCGAGCTCGAGCGTGTTGGTCACGGTGACACCGTCGATCGGGCGGTTCAGCAGACCGGTCAGGTCGGGGAACGCGTAGAACGCTCCCTGTGGCTCCAAGCAGGTGACGCCGTCGATCAAATTGAGCATCGTGTGCATCGTCTGTGCCCGACGGGCGAACGCAGTGCGCATCATCACGACGTCGTCGAGCGAACCGGACACCGCGGCGAGCGCCGCCCGTTGGCTGACGTTGGCAACGTTGGAGGTGGCGTGGCTCTGGAAGTTGGTGGACGCCTTGAGGATGTCGTCGGGTCCGATCATCCAGCCCACGCGCCACCCGGTCATCGCATAGGTCTTCGCGACACCGTTGACGATGATGCACTGATCGGCCAACTCGGGCACGACGGTCGGCATCGACACGAACTGGTGGTCGCCGTAGGTGAGGTGTTCGTAGATCTCGTCGGTGATCACCCAGACGTCGCGCTCGAGCGCCCATTCGCCGATGGCCTTCACCATCTCCGGCGGACACACCGAGCCAGACGGGTTATCGGGGCTCACGAAGAGCAGCGCCTTGGTGCGTTCGGTGTATGCGGCGTCGAGTTGGTCGATCGTGACCTGAAAGCCACTCGCGGCGTCGGTGTCGATCACGGCCGGCACACCGCCAGCGAGCGTGATGGCCTCGGGATAGGTGGTCCAGTAGGGGGCGGGGCAGATGACCTCGTCGCCCGGATCGCACAGGGCTGCGAACGCGGTATAGACGGCGTGCTTTCCACCGTTGGTGACGAGGACCTGCGAGGGAGCACACTCGAAGCCCGAGTCACGCTTGGTCTTGTCGGCGATCGCCTGTTTCAGCTCAGGGAGACCGCCCGCCGGCGAGTACTTGTGGTTCTTCGGATCGTGACACGCCGCTGCCGCAGCTTCGACGATGTGGGCGGGGGTCGGGAAGTCGGGTTCACCGGCTCCGAAGCCGATCACGTTCTCGCCGGCGGCCTGCAGGGCCTTGGCCTTGGCGTCGACGGCGAGGGTGGCGGATGGGGCGATCGCGGCGAGTCGTCGGGAGGTTCGGTTCACGGCGCCAGCCTGCCACAGCCAACCGCCCATCCCAACGGGAATTGGGCCACGAACGTTCGTGGGATCGGGCAACGGAGGCGCCATGCTTGGTGGCGTGAGTGTCGATCCAGCAACCATCGTGATCCCTGCCGACCTGCTTCCCGCCGATGGCCGCTTCGGTTGCGGCCCGTCGAAGGTCCGTCCCGAGCAGATCGACGCACTGGTCGCCGCCGGCGACACCGTGCTCGGCACGTCGCACCGCCAGCCGGCAGTGAAGAACCTGGTCGGATCGGCGCGCTCCGGGTTGACCGATCTGTTCTCGCTTCCCGACGGCTGGGAGATCGTGCTCGGCAACGGCGGCTCCACCGTGTTCTGGGACGTTGCCACGTTCGGCCTGATCAGCGAACGCAGCCAGCACCTCGTGTTCGGCGAGTTCTCGTCGAAGTTCGCAGAGGCGGCCGCGGCAGCACCCCACCTCGGCGAGCCGACCCTCGTCCGCTCCGACACAGGCAGCCATCCCGAGGCAACGGATGAGGACGGCATCGACCTCTACGCCTTGACGCACAACGAGACCTCCACCGGCGTGGCGATGGACCTGCGCCGCCCGGTCGGCACCTCTGCCGACACCGCACTGGTGGCCGTCGACGCCACGTCGGCTGCCGGCGGGCTGCGCTGGGATCCCGCCGAGGTCGACGTGTACTACTTCGCTCCGCAGAAGTGTTTCACCTCCGACGGCGGGCTGTGGCTGGCTGCCTGCTCGCCCGCCGCGCTCGAACGCATCCGCACGATCGGGGCCAGCGACCGGTGGCGACCGGCATCACTCGACCTCTCGATCGCACTCGACAACTCGGTTCAGAACCAGACCTACAACACGCCGGCCGTAGCCACCTTGGTGATGCTCGATGCTCAGATCCGCTGGATGAACGACAACGGTGGAATGGAATTTACCGCCGGCCGCAGCGCGGAGTCGGCCGCGATCCTGTACGGCTGGGCCGACACCTGCCACTGGGCGAGCCCGTTCGTGACCGACCCAGCGAAGCGTTCGAACGTGGTCGGCACGATCGACCTCGACGACTCGATCGACGCCACCATGGTCACGGAGGCGCTCCGGGTGAACGGCATCCTCGACACCTTCTCGTACCGCAAGCTGGGCAGGAACCAGCTGCGCATCGGCATGTTCCCCGCGATCGACCCGGCGGATGTCGAAGCTCTCACTCGCTCGATCGACCACGTCGTCGCCGCCCTCGCCTGACCGCCCATGGACGCTATGGAGGTTCTCGAGTTCGGCACCGGCGACATCGGCGCACTCGAACGCCCGGTGATGCTCGTCGGCCTCGAAGGCTGGTTCGACGTGGCGAGCGCAGCGACCCAGGCGGTGAATGCGTTCATCAGCGACGAGCACGCCGTCACGGTCGGCTCGATCGATCCCGACCCGTTCTACGACTTCACGCAGCAACGCCCGCACGTGTCGATCGACGACGACATCCGCGAGATCGTGTGGCCGAGCAACGAGTTCGTCCTTCAACGCAATCCGGGCCACCGCGACGTCGTCGGCCTGATCGGCGTCGAACCGCACCTGTACTGGAAGACGTATGTCGAGGCGATCGTCGTGGTCGCCGAAGCGCTCGGCTGCGAGGCCGTCGTCACCGTCGGCTCCGGCGCCGAGGCGATCCCCCACAGCCGAACACCACCGGTCACCGGCAGCACTGCGAACGCCGACCTGGCCCAGCGGCTCGGGCTCGTTGCGCCGAGCTACCAGGGCATCACCGGTGTGGTCGGCGTGCTGCAAGCCGAGTTGGAAGCCCGCGACATCCCGTCGGTGTCGTTGCGCGTGGGCATCCCGCACTACCTGATGAACGCCGAGCATCCCCAGGCCACGTCGGCCCTCGTACGACACCTGAGCCACGTGCTCGACGTGCCCAACACCGCGGACTTCAGTGATCAGGTCGACAGCTGGCGCGACGTCCACGACGAGATCGCCGACAACGACGAACAGCTCAAGATGTACGTGCAATTGCTCGAAGCCGAGTTCGACCGGCGCGCCGAGGCGCAGATCCCGTCAGCCGACGACCTCGGCAGCGCCTTCGAAGACTTCCTCCGCGACCAACGCGACGACTGATTACATCGCGGGTCTGACCCCTGTTGTAATCGTTGTTTGTCAGGCTGTGGCGGCGGCGAAGGCGGTGTCGAGGTCGGCGATGATGTCCTCGATCGACTCGATCCCGACGCTGAGGCGGACCAGGCCAGGCCCGACCGACGAGGCGACCTGCTCCTCGGGCGTGAGCTGGCTGTGGGTGGTGCTCGCCGGATGGATCACCAAGCTGCGAACATCGCCGATGTTGGCGACATGGCTGTGCAGCACTGCGCCCTCGACGAACTTCTTCCCTGCATCGATGCCACCCTTGATCTCGAAGGCGAGCACCGATCCGTAGCCGCGACCGCCACCGAGCTTGGTGGCCCGCTCGTGCCACGGGCTCGACGACAACCCGGCGTAGTTGACCGACTCGACCTGGTCATGCGCATCGAGGTACTCGGCAACCTTCTGGGCATTTGCGAAATGACGCTCCATGCGCAGACTCAGCGTCTCGATTCCCTGCAGGATGAGGAACGCGTTGAACGGTGAGATCGCCATTCCCATGTCGCGCAACATCTGTACACGCGCCTTGAGGATGAACGCACCGTGGCCGAGCGCCGGGAAGTAGGCGAGGCCGTGGTAGCTCGGATCGGGCTCGGTGAAGTTGGGGAAGCGGCCAGACGCGGCGTAGTCGAACGTGCCACCGTCGACGATCGCTCCAGCGACCGAGGTGCCGTGGCCGCCCATGAACTTGGTGAGGCTGTGAATCACGATGTCGGCGCCCCACTCGAGCGGGCGGATCAGGTACGGCGTCGGCACGGTGTTGTCGACGATCAACGGGATGCCGTTGGCGTGGGCCACACCGGCAATGCCTTCGATGTCGAGCACGTCGTTCTTCGGGTTCGGGATGACCTCACCGAAGAACACCTTGGTGTTCGGCTTGATGGCGCCTTCCCACTGGGCGAGGTCGTCGGGATCGTCGACGAACGTGACCTCGACGCCGAACTTCGGCAGCGTGTAGTGCAGGAGGTTGTACGTACCGCCGTACAGCGATGGCGACGCGACGACGTGGTCACCGGATTCGCACAACGTCATGAACGCCAGCGTCTCGGCTGCCTGGCCGGAGGCGACAGCGAGCGTGCCCGGCAGACCGACCGCTGTGGTGCAACCACCTTCGAGCGCGTTGACACGCGCTTCGAGCGCCCCCTGCGTCGGATTCATGATGCGCGTGTAGATGTTGCCGATCTCGGCGAGGCCGAACAGGTTCGCGGCGTGGTCAGTGTCGCGGAACTGGTACGACGTCGTCTGGTAGATCGGCACCGCCCGGGCACCGGTGGTCGGGTCGGGCTCGCCGCCGACGTGAACTTGCTTGGTCTCGAAACCCCAGGAGTCGCTCATAGTGCGGGCACGCTACCCGCCAATACCCGACCTCACAAGTCGGGTTTACAGGAGGCTGGCGACCAGGCCGGCCTGGCCGAGGTGGTAGCTGACCATGATCGTGACCGGCATCCACGAGGCCTTGGCCACGAACTTGTGCCAACCGAGCACCGAGTCTGACGCGACGAACAAGGCTGCACCGAGGATCGCCCATGTACCACCGGTCGCCATCGCCACGCAGAACATCATCGAAATCGCCAGGAGGTACATCGTCACGGCCGGCCCCAGCGCTCGTTCCTTGCGGCGTGCGGCCAGCACGAGACGAGCGCCGACGGCCACGGCGAGCACGGCCATCATCAGCGCACCCACCGCGAACCCCGCCGCCGAAAAGTCGTCGAGCGCGAGGAATCCGAAGGTGTAGGCGAGATGCGCGAACAGGAACGACACCAGGCCGGGCACGAAATATCGGTCGCCGTCGAGCAGGAATACATCACCAGCGAGCGAGCACACGAGCGCGGTCACGAACCACGCACGCACCAGCTGATCAGCCGGATCGAGCGCGACCGCCACGGCGATGAGGGCGATCAATGCGAGCGGCTTGCTCCACACCTCGACCCGTCGACGCCCGTCCCCCAGCCGACTCCACCAGTTCGCCGAGGCCGCGACAACGAACACCGAAGCGAACGTGGACGCTGTGTGAGTCATCGCCCGATCACACGCTCCGGTGAGAGATGAGCGCACCCGTGCCGCTCACCCCTCACCGCAACTCCGTTCGTTGATCGTCCGGTGAGAGTTGTACGCACCCGTGCCGCTCACCTCTCACCGCAACGGTCATCTCACCCGCCGGAGATGTCGGAGACCTTCTGCTTGCCGGCGCTGATGAACGGCATCATGCCGCGCAGTTCGCCGCCGATCTCCTCGATGGGGTGGGCCTTGCCCTCGTCCTGCATGCGCTTGTAGTTGGGACGACCAGCCTCGGACTCGGCGATCCATTCGGCGGCGAACTGGCCGCTCTGGATCTCTTCGAGGATCTTCTTCATCTCGGCCTTGGTCGCCTCGGTGACGATGCGGGGTCCGCGAGTGAGGTCGCCGTATTCGGCGGTGTCGGAGATCGAGTAGCGCATCCCGGCGATGCCCTCTTCGTACATGAGGTCGACGATCAGCTTCACCTCGTGGAGGCACTCGAAGTACGCCATCTCCGGCGCGTAGCCGGCCTCGGTCAGCGTTTCGAATCCGGCGCGCACCAGCGCAGTGACGCCACCGCACAACACAGCTTGCTCGCCGAACAGGTCGGTCTCGGTCTCCTCGGAGAACGTGGTCTCGATCACACCTGCCCGGGTGCCGCCGATGGCGTCGGCGTACGACATCGCGACGTCGCGGGCGGTACCGCTGGCGTCCTGTGCCACCGCGATCAGCGCCGGCACGCCGCCGCCCTCGGTGTAGGTGCGGCGCACGAGATGGCCGGGACCCTTCGGGGCGATCATGATGACGTCGCAGCCGGCGGGCGGCTGGATGCGGTCGAAGCGGATGTTGAAGCCGTGGGCGAAGGCGAGCGCCTTACCGTCGGTCATGTGCGACGCGATGTGAGCGTCGTAGATCGCCTTCTGCTCGGTGTCGGGGGCGAGCAGCATGATGACGTCGGCCCACTCGGAGGCTTCGTCGATGGTCATCACGTCGAGTCCGGCGGCCTCGGCCTTGGCAGCCGACGACGACTCGGGGCGTAGGCCGACGACCACATCGACGCCCGATTCCTTGAGGTTCAGCGCGTGGGCGTGGCCCTGCGAGCCGTAGCCGATGACGGCGACCTTCTTCGCACGGATGATCGAAGGATCTGCATCCTCGGCGTAATACACGGTGACGGCCATGTCAGCCAGCCTTTCCAGTTGTGGGAGTGGGATGCACGGCGCGCAGTCGCGCGCCGCGATCGAGTTTCGGCAGCGCGACCCGGCCGGTGCGCTGGAGCTCAACGATGCCATATCCGTCGAGCAAATCCTCAAAATCGTCGAGCTTGTCCGGATGTCCTTCGAGGCTGACGGTGAGGACGGATTCGGCAACTGCGATGATCTTGCCCTCGAAGATGTTGATCAGCTCGACGACCTTGCCTCGTTGATCGTCGGCCGCCTTGACCGTGGCGATCAGCAGCTCACGCTCGACCGACCGGCGAGGGTCGAGTTCGGAGATCTTCACCACGTCGATCAGCTTGAACAGCTGTTTGGTGATCTGTTCGAGCGGGGTCGACTCGACGTCGACGACGATCGTGATGCGACTCATCCCCTCATCTTCGGCCGGAGCGACCGCCAACGAGAAGATGTTGAACCCGCGCCGAGCGAACAGACTCGACACCCGGGCGAGGACACCGGGGCGGTTCTGGACGAGCACCGACAAGATGTGGTGGTTCAGGGTCTGGCCCCCGTACTGGTTGATCGTGGTCATGACTTCAAACCCTCGGCTCGGTCTTGCTGGGTGGGATGGAGGATCAGATCGTCGTTGCTGAAACCAGCGGGCACCATTGGAAAGACCTTCTCCGAGGCGTCCGTACGGAACTCGATGACGACGCTACGGTCGGTGATCGAGTTCGCCTTCTCGATTGCCGGGCCGACCTCTTCGGGCGACTCGACGAGGATGCCGACGCAGCCCATCGACTCGGCCCACATCACGAAGTCGGGAACCTTCGCGTTGAGGTACACCTCCGAGTAGCGCTCGTCGTAGAACATCTCCTGCCACTGACGCACCATGCCGAGGTAACTGTTGTTCAGCAGCGCCACCTTGATCGGCAGTCCCTCGACGGTGGCCGTCACCAGTTCCTGTGCGGTCATCTGGAAGCATCCGTCGCCGTCGACGGCCCACACGTCACATTCGGGCTTGGCTGCCTTGGCACCGATCGCAGCGGGGATCGAGAACCCCATCGTGCCGAGCCCGCCGGAGTTGACCCAGGTGTAGGGCTCGTTGAACTCGAAGAATTGCGAGGTGTACATCTGGTGCTGGCCGACGCCGGACGCCACGATGGTGTGGGGCGTGGCGAGCCGATTCAGTTCCTCGATGCAGTACTGCGGCTTGAGCGCAGCGCCCGGCTCCGACTGTTCGTAGGTGGTCGGAAACTGCTCGCGCCAGCCCGACACCTTGCTCTTCCACGCCGATGTGTCGGCCTGGGTGGTGCCAGCGGAGATCATCGTCTTGATCTCGGAGATGATCTCCTCGATCACGTATTTCGCGTCGCCGACGATCGGCACGTCGGGACGACGGACCTTGCCCTGCTCGGCCGGGTCGATGTCGACGTGGATCACCTTGGCCTGCTGTGCGAACGCATCGACCTTGCCGGTGATCCGATCGTCGAAGCGGGCGCCGAGCGTGATCAAGAGATCGGACTTCTGCATCGCAGTGATCGCAGTGGCGTTGCCGTGCATGCCGGGCATACCGAGGCACAGCGGATGGCTGTCGGGGAACGCGCCCCGGGCCATCAGGGTGGTGACGACGTAGGTATCGATCAGCTCGGCCAATTCGCGGAGCGCTTCGGCCGCGCGCGACTTCAGGATGCCACCGCCGGCGTAGATGATCGGACGCTCCGACGCCATGATCAGCCGAGCGGCTTCCTTGATCATGCGCGGGTGGCCCTTCACGTTCGGGCGGTAGCCCGGAAGCGAATCGAGCACCTCCTGGTCGGTCGGCCAGTGCCAGCTCATCTCGTTCTGCAGCACGTCCTTCGGCACATCGATCAGCGTCGGACCCGGACGGCCGGTGGTGGCGATGTGGAATGCCTGTCGCACCGCCATCGGGATGTCGTCGGCTGACATGATGAGCTCGTTGTGCTTCGTGCACGAGCGCGTGATGCCGACCGTGTCGCACTCCTGGAACGCGTCAGAACCGATTGCAGCGGTCGGGACCTGGCCGGTGATCGCGACCATCGGCACCGAGTCCATGTAGGCGTCCATCAGCGGCGTGACCAGGTTGGTGGCTGCTGGCCCCGATGTCACCATCGCAACGCCGGGCTTGCCGGACACGTGCGCGTACCCCTCGGCCATGTGGCCGGCGCCCTGCTCGTGGCGCACGAGCACGTGGCGGATCTTGCTGTCCATCAACGGGTCGTATGCGGGCAGGATGCATCCGCCCGGGTAACCGAAGATGAGCTCGACGTTCTCGTACTCGAGGGCTCGGATCAACGCCTGGGCGCCGGTCAGTCGTTCAGCTGGTTCTGCAGCCATGGGAGTGGGTCCTTTGTTCGGCATTCGGTGGGGGTGGTGGAGAGTTCTGGGACACTGCAACGGGTCCGAAAAAGCAAACGACCTCCCGATCTGGGAGGTCGTGAGCACGCGCGGCGTTGGGGCCGGCGTGCTACCGGATGAGTACTACGAGCGAGTTCGGAACGCGTCGGGCGGCGATCACGCCTGACAGTGTGCCACCTATTTGAGCGAGCGTCAACCCGCGCACGGTGCCCTGAGCGTCAAGCCGGGAAGGCTCCTTGGAGCTGGGCCGCGCTCAGTGTGTTCTCGAGCAGACAGGCGATCGTCATCGGGCCGGTACCGCCGGGCATCGGTGTGATGAAACCGGCAACCTCGGCAACCGAATCGAAGTCGACATCGCCGACGATGCCCGACTCGGTGCGTGACACCCCGACGTCGATGACCGTGGCACCGGGCTTCACCATGTCGGCGGTGATCATTCGGGCCTGCCCGGCGGCACCCACGACGATGTCGGCCTCTCGAACGACTGCCGCCATGTCACTCGTGCGCGAATGAGCGAGCGTGACCGTTGAGTCGACACCCTTGCGGGCGAGGAGCAGCGAGAGCGGGAGACCGACGAGCGTCGAGCGGCCGATCACCACGGCGCGTCGGCCGCTGGTCGGGATCTCGTACCGTTCGAGCAGACGCATCACGCCGAGCGGCGTACACCCGACCAGGCCTGGCCGCCCGCGCACCAGTCGACCCATCGAGCGTTCGGTCAGCCCGTCGACGTCCTTCTCGGGCGGAATCAGATCGATCACCGGCTCCGGATCGAGCCCTTCGGGCAGCGGGAGCTGGACCAGGATGCCGTGGACGGCGTCGTCCAGCACGAGTCCCCGGACGACCGATTCGACCTCGGCCTGCGTCGCAGAGGCGGGCAGGTCGACGTGCCGCGAACTCAGACCGGCCTCTTCGGCCTGCTTGTGCTTCATCCGAACGTATCGCTGGCTCGGCCCGTCGTCGCCGACGAGCACGGTCGCCAGACAGACGTCGGGCGAGCCGGCATCGGTGATCCGCTGCCGCAGGCCCGTCACGATCTCGTCGCGCAAGAGGTTCCCGTCCATCAACGTCGCCGTCATGCGGCCGAGGTTACCGACCCGCCGGGAGCGTCAGCCGGCTTCGGAGTGTGTGACGGGCTTCTCGCCCATCCACTCGCGCAGGGTGTTCTTCATCTTGGTCTGCTGGATGAACAGGTCGCTCTCGGCAGGCGACTCACCGGACGCCTGCGGAGCCTTGAGGTAGAAGCTCAGCCATTCCTGCACGCCGGACTCGCCGGCGCGCATCGCGAGATCCATGAAGAGGGCGAGGTCGAGCACGATCGGCGCCGCGAGGATCGAGTCACGGCACAAGAAGTCGACCTTGATCTGCATCGGGTAGCCGAGCCAGCCGAAGATGTCGAGGTTGTCCCATCCCTCCTTGTTGTCGCCGCGGGGCGGGTAGTAGTTGATCCTCACGACGTGGTCGATGTTGCCGTACAGGTCGGGGTACACATCGGGCTGCAAGATGCCGTCGAGCACACCGAGCTTGGACACTTCTTTGCTCTTGAAGTTCTCCGGATCGTCGAGGACCTCGCCGTCGCGGTTGCCGAGGATGTTCGTCGAGTACCAGCCGCGCAGGCCGAGCATGCGGGCCTTGAGACCCGGTGCGAGAATCGTCTTCATCCAGGTCTGGCCGGTCTTGAAGTCCTTGCCGGCGATCGGCACGTTGCGGGTCTTCGAGAGTTCGATCATGCACGCCAGATCGACCGACAGGTTCGGCGCCCCGTTGGCGAACGGCACGTCGGACTGCAGCGCGGCGTATACGTAGATCTGACTCGGCGAAATGTTCTCGTCGTTGTCGCGCAGCCCCTGCTCGAATGAGGCCACGGTCTCGTGAACGGCGGACGGCTCCTGGTAGGCCTCGGTCGAGCCACACCACACCATCACGAGTCGGTCACATCCGTTGGCGGACTTGAAGTTGGCGATGTCGTCCATCAGGGCCATTGCCTGGTCCCACTTGTTGTCGATGTTCTTGACGCGCACGCCCTCGAGTCGCGACACCCAACGCTGGTCGAAGACGGCTTCCATCGGCACGATCGCTTCGAGTTCGCTGGAGATCGTGGCGAGGTCCTCGTTGCTGAGTACGCCGGCGGTCCGGGCAGCTTCGAGCGCATTCGGCGAGATCGGGTCCCAGCCGCCGAACACGATGTCGTCGAGGCCGGCCAACGGCACGAACTCCTTGATCATCGGGTTGCGGTTCTCGTCCTTGGTACCGAGGCGAATGTGCGCCATCTGGCTGATGGAGCCGATCGGCGCGTGGAGTCCCTTGCGGGCCGAGATGACACCGGCGATGAAGGTGGAGGCCACTGCGCCCATGCCGGGCGTGAGGACACCGAGCTTGCCGGTGGCGGGAGCGATCTGTCGTGCGGTCATTCGAGCGATGATAAGCGATCATTCATGACAAGAGCGCATTGTGAAGCAAATTGGATGTATCTTCCACCAGATGCGGCCATTGCCCGACCTCTCGATTCGTCAGCTCGAATACCTCGTCGCCGTCGCTGAAGCATCGTCGTGGGCGCTCGCCGCCGAACGTGTCGGCGTGAGCCCGTCGGCGCTCTCGCAGGGGCTGGCCGAGCTCGAACGCAGGATCGGTGTGCCCCTGTTCGAGCGAGACGGTCGCCGACGACGCATCCGCGACAGCGCTGCTCCAGCCGTCGGCCACGCCCGGCACGTCCTGGGCCTCACCGGCGATCTCGCCGACTGGGCCGACCGACTCCGCGAAGGCCACGGGGGACGTCTGCGCCTCGGGATGATCGACGCTGCCGCCGTCGGCCATCATTCGGAGATCGTCGGACGCTTCCGGATGGAACACCCAGACGTCGACCTCCGACTGCGTGTCGCACCATCAGCACCGCTGATCGACCTGCTGATCTCCGGCGACCTCGATCTCGTGGTGTGCGTCGACCCGCCGACCGCCATCGACGGGATCGACACCGAACCGCTGCTCACCGAGGACCTCGCTGTGTACGGCCCACCTGGTGTCACCATCGGCGAACCGGCCACGTGGGGCCCGTGGGTTCTCTTCCCGGCCGGATCCCACACTCGCGCCGTGGTCGTCGACGCGCTGGCGCGCCTGGGCGCCTCGTTGGACGTCGCCGCCGAGAGCCATCAGCCCGAGGTGGTCCGCGAAATGGTCCGCCTGGGATCCGGATGGACGGTGCTGCCCATCATCCAGGCCGAACACGGCGATCGGGCGTTGCCCCCTGGACGACCGCTCACCACCCGCCAACTGGTGCTCGCCACACGTCGCGACTCGGTGCGCGATCCCGCCGTCGACCAGTTGGCCGAGCGGCTCAGGCAGGTGTCGACGTCACCGGCACCGCCAGTGCCGGATCGACGGTGAATGGCGCATCTGCGGGATGATGCCAGATCGTCGACCGATCGGGTCGGCACTCAGGCTGTCGGTGTCGCGCCGCCGAGCACGGCGTGGAACTGGACCGTGTCGACGTTTCCGCCGCACAGCACGAAAGCGCTGCGCTGGCCGCGCTGATCGATCGGCTCGCTCAGGAGCCCAGCCAGCGCGATCGCTCCGGCCGACTCCGCGACGTTGTGGGTGGTGCGGAAGATGATGCGCATCGCTTCGGCGGCCGCGCCGTCGGACACGGCGATGACCCGAGCGGCGCCGGCGATGACTCCGGCCATCGACTCAGCGTCGGGCGATCGCGTCGCAACGCCGTCGACGAAGGTGCTCGCCGACTCGGTGGTGACAACCTCGCCTCGTTCGAACGACAACAGCGTCGATGGCGCACCCTCGGACACCACACCGACGATCTGTGTGTCGAGTCCGAGCAGGTCGCGAACCGCGATCAGCGCGTTGATCCCCGACCCCATCCCGACCGGGACATACACGGAGTCGATGGGGCCGGCCCCTTCGAACAACTCCAGCGCGTACGTCGCCACGCCGAGCACGAGGTCACGATGGAACGGCGGAACAGGCTCGAGTCCGCGTTCGGCGGCAACCTCGATCGAGCGCTCCCGGGCCTCCTGGAAATCGGCGCCGAACTCGACGACCTCGGCACCGAGCGCTCGCATCGCAGCGTTCTTCTCGACGCTGTTGCCGTGCGGGACGAAGATCGCGACCGAACGCCGGTACTGACGACCAGCGAAGGCAAGACTCTGACCGTGGTTGCCGCGCGTGGCACTGATCACGCCGGTGACCTCCGGACGTTCGCACACCAGTCGGTCCATGTACACCAGTCCGCCGCGCACCTTGAACGCACCGACCGGCGTGTGGTTCTCGTGCTTGACGATCACCTGCGAACCGGCGACCTCGTCGAGCATCGGCCACGAGTACTGCGGGGTCGGCGGAACGTGGCGACGCACGACCTCCGTCGCCGCGTCGAGTTCGTCCCTATCGAACCTCATCGAACAATTCCTCGGTCGGTCACGACGTGGTCCATCGTGACGTCGTGCGCCTCGACCGGCAGCGTGTCGAGGATCTGTTCGGCGAAGCAGACCCCGATCGTGGTGCAGTCGGCACGAACCTGCGGGAGGAACCGGTCGTACCATCCACCGCCCTGACCCAACCGGTCACCGGCCGTCGTGAACGCCAATCCCGGCACCACCACGACATCGGGCCAGGTCGGATCGACGTCGGCCTCGGGCACCGCAGCGAGCCGGCCGGTGGCGGCGCACCACACCAACAGCGATCGGGTCTC
>JBBQEU010000011.1:0-45874 GCA_038321235.1 Acidimicrobiales bacterium
GTGATCCCGCAGGTGTACATCAGCACGTGGTCGTTCGGTTCGAACGCCACGATGGCGCGCCGCGCGGTGTCGTAGAGCTGCATCACCCGGCGTCAACAGCGCGCGGGTCGCTTTTGATTCCCGTGAGCTTCGGGGCGACCCGGGTCTTGTAGCGCACGTTGAGCTGGAGCAGGACCGCCGTGAATGCCTCGATCGCCGTTGCATTCGACAGCTCGCCGGCGTCCAGCGGGCGGCAGCCGGGGAACTTGGCGACGATCTCGCTGACCTCACGCACAGCCCCTGCGTCGTCGCCACAGATCAGGACGTCGGAGTCGATCGGCTGGTCGATGTGGCCGAGCTCGGTGGCCGGCAAGTGGTGGAACGCTGCGACGATCCGGCACCGCGGCACGGCGGCCTGCACGTGCGCAGCGACACTGCCTCGCGGGGGCACGAGCGGCTGGAACTCCTTGTTGACGCGCACGAGCGCGTTCGCCATCGAGATCACGATCTTGCCGGCAAGCGCTTCTTGGTTCTCCTGCGCTGTGCCCGCCGCCGAATCCCACGGCGTCGCGATCACGACCATGTCGCAGTCGGCCGCCGCGGCGTTGTCGCCGGCTTCGAGCAGCCCGGCGAGCTGCGGCCACTTGCCGATCAACTCGTCGACGGTCTCCATCGCCCGGTACTTGGAACGTGAACCGATGACGACGGGATACCCGATGCTCGCGAGCCTGGCTGCGAGCCCGCTGCCTGCTGGTCCGGTTCCGCCGAAGATGCCGATACGCATGGCGACAGCGTGGCACATCGACCCCGGGAATCAGCAAGGGACCCCGATTCGACCCGACGATCATCTACGGTCCGGGACATGGGTCTGCTCGACGGCAAGAAGATCGTGATCACCGGCGTCCTGACCGACGCCTCGTTGGCGTTCGGCGTGGCAAGGCTGGCACGCCAGGAGGGCGCGGAGATCGTGCTCACCGGCGCCGGTCGCGCCCTGAGCATCACGCAACGAACCGCCCGCAAGCTCGGCGACGACATCGACGTGTTCGAACTCGACGTCACCGTGCCCGAACATGGTGTCGCCGTTCGCGAAGCGCTCGCCGAGAAGTGGGGTCACGTCGACGGCGTGCTCCACGCAATCGGATTCGCTCCCGAGTCGTGCCTCGGAGACGACTTCCTCGCCGCTCCATGGGAAGACGTCGCCATCACCATGCACATCAACGCCTACTCGCTCAAGGCCCTCGCCGATGCGTTCTTGCCATTGATGAGCGAGGGCGGCTCGTTCGTCGGCCTGGACTTCGACAACCAGCAGGCGTGGCCGGCATACAACTGGATGGGCGTCGCGAAGTCAGCGCTGCAGAGCGTGTCGCGGTACCTGGCCAAGGAGGTGGGGCCGCTCGGGATCCGCTCGAACCTCGTCGCCGCTGGTCCGATCAAGACGATGGCCGCCAAGTCGATCCCCGGGTTCTCCAAGTTCGAAGACATCTGGGATGACCGTGCACCGCTCGGCTGGGACGTCACCAACTCCGAGCCGGTCGCCCGCGCCGTGATCGCGTTGCTGTCCGACTGGTTCCCTGCCACGACCGGCGAGATCATCCACGTCGACGGCGGCTATCACGCCGTCGGCGCCTGACCGCACGATCCCAAGAGTTCCCGAACGCGTGAACGAATGGGTCGCTCACGCGCTCATTTGTTCACGCGAATTACGGAGGTACGGTCGAACCGGTGAACCGACTCGTCGACGAGACCTCGCCCTACCTGCGCCAACACCGCGACAACCCGGTCGATTGGTATCCGTGGGGGCCCGAGGCATTCGCGGCGGCGAAGGGGCGCAACGTGCCGATCCTGCTGTCGGTCGGGTACTCCGCCTGTCACTGGTGCCACGTGATGGCCCACGAGTGCTTCGAGGACACCGACGTTGCCACCAAGATGAACGAGCTGTTCGTCAACGTCAAGGTCGACCGCGAAGAACGCCCCGACGTCGATGCGCTCTACATGGATGCCGTGCAGGCGCTCACCGGTCGTGGCGGGTGGCCGATGACGGTGTTCATGACGCCAGATCGCGAACCGTTCTACGGCGGTACCTACTTCCCGAAGGACGCGTTCATGCAGCTGATGGACGCCATCGAGGATGTGTTCCGCAACAAACCGGACGACGTGCAACAGAACGTGACGGCGCTCACCAAGGCGCTCGCTACCAGCGCACAGCTGAAGCCGAAGAACGACGCACCTGGCGTCGACGTCCTCAATGCCAATCTCCAGAATCTTGCCAAGGCCTTCGACACCGAGTGGGGCGGATTCGGCCAGGCGCCGAAGTTCCCGACGACCTCACATCTGGAGCTGATGCTGCGCGCCTACATGACCACCGCCGGCGACGGGCCCAAGCGCATCCTCGAGACCACGCTCGACGCGATGTGCTCCGGCGGCATGTACGACCACATCGGTGGCGGCTTCGCCCGGTACTCCACCGACCGCGAATGGCTCGTGCCGCACTTCGAGAAGATGCTCTACGATCAGGCGCTGCTGCTGGGCACCTACCTGAAGGGGCTGATCGTGCTCGGCCGCAAGGACTGGCGCCTCGTGATCGAGGAGACGATCACCTATGTGCTCACCGAGCTGCGTCACCCCGACGGCGGCTTCTACTCCGCCGAGGACGCCGACTCGGTCGATCCCGAGGGCAACACCGTCGAAGGGTGGTTCTCGACGTGGACGCCCAGCGAGGTGCGCGCAGCACTCCCCCAGATCGATCCGGCCGTCGTCGACACGTTGCTCGACTGGTACGGCATCACCGACGAGGGCAACTTCGACGGGCGGTCGATCCCCAACAGAATCGCCGCACGCGGACAGCTCCTGCGCACGCCCGAGCTCCAGGCGGCGGTCGTCGCGCTCCGCCGCGCCCGATCACAGCGCCCGCACCCCGGCCTCGACGACAAGGTGCTCACCGAGTGGAATGCCCTGTTCCTGTCATCGCTCGCGCAGGCCGCTGCCGTTTTCGGGCGACGCGACTGGCTCGACGCTGCGATCGCCAACGCCGAGTTCCTGCTGCGCGAGCTGCGCGACGACAGGGGTCGCTGGTTGCGGAGCTGGCAGGCCGACGGTCAACCGCCGGCGCGCCACATGGCCCTCGCCGCCGACCACGCCGCGCTGGTCGAGGCGTTCACTCGCCTCGCCGAGGCCAGCGGGGAGGCTCGCTGGATCGCCGAGGCCACCCGTACCGCCGACACGATGCTCGACTGGTTCTTCGACCCAGAACAGGGCGGGCTCTACACCACCGCGGAGGATGCCGAGGCGTTGGTGGTTCGCCAGAAGGACCTCACCGACGGCGCCACCCCGTCCGCCAACTCGACGGCGGCGATCGCACTGTTCCGCCTTGCAGCACTCACAGGCGAGCAACGCTACGCGAACCAGGCCGATCGAATCCTGCAGTTGCTCGCGGCCGCCGTCGACACGGCACCCGGGCAGCATTCGAACGCGCTGGTGGCCACCGACCTGCGCCGACGCGGTCTCGCCGAGGTGGTCGTCGTGGGTGATCGGCCCGATCTCGTGCGCCTCGCGCAGTCGGTGTGGCGACCCGACACGGTGCTGGCGTGGGGAGAGCCGTACGACTCGCCGCTCTGGAGTGAACGAGCCGAAGGATTCGGTTACGTCTGTCGGAACTACTCGTGTGAGTTGCCCCAGGACGAACTCCAGGGCTTCGCCGAGAAGCTCACCGGCCGCAAGGTGACCATCACCGCCAACACGATCGTGACCGCGCCCCACGACGAGGCGTAACGGATTACAACAGGGGTCAGACCCAGGATGTAATCGTCCTCGGTCGATGCGGATTACATCCTGGGTCTGACCCCTTTTGTAATCACCAGTGACCCCGATGGATGATCTGGCGCGCCTGACGCCGGCCACGACCGGCGCTGCGACCCGAACCTGAACCCGGATCGCCGAGCACCAACGCCTCGGCCGGGTACCCGAGAGCGACCGCGCCGAGCAGCTCGAGGCCCGCTGGAACACCGAGTTCGTGTCTGAGCTCACGCTCGCCGCGGAACACCCCGAAGAACAGCGCTCCCAGACCGACATCCTCCGCAGCGAGCAGCAGCGTCATCACCGCCATCGAGGTATCGATCGTCCAGTACGGCACCGGCCAGGCCGCCGCGCTCGCACCCAGACCGGTCTGGGCCTTGTCGGGCTCGGCGTAGCGGTCGACGTACGCCTTCGAGTCAGCGAGCGGGAGAGCGATCACGGGAGCGGTCAGCAGGTGCTGCCAGCGGAACGAATCACGCCGGACTGCTGGCAGCGTGGCATCCCAGAACAGCTCTGTCTCGGCGCCTTCGAGCACGACGAGATGCCAACCCTGGGTCTTACCAGCGCTCGGCGCCCGCGAAGCCAAGTCGACCAAACCGTCGAGCGCACCCGGCTCGATCTGCCGACTGTCGAACGCTCGGGTCATCCGACGGTTTCGGACGACCTCGGCGAACTCGGTCATGTCATCGCTGTCTCGGCGCCGGGCTCAGCGCTTTCCGAGCTTGAGCAGGTCTTCGGCCATCGTCCATCCATATACGACCATCGCGCCGCCCTTGGCGACTGGCACCGACTCGAACATCGTCACGACGTCGGCATCGAGCTTTTCGGGCTTCGACGACTCGTGATCGAGGAAGCCGTCGGCGCTGCCGGTGGCCGCGATGAACGAGTTGGCGTCGTACTTGGCGTCGACACCGAATCGCTTCGCAAGGCGGCGGCCCCACGCACGTTCCTCGCCAACAGCGTTCGAGCCAGGCGCTGGGGTGACCTCGCGGAGATCCTTGAAGGCTTCGAGTCCATCAGCGTTGACGAAGCGGCAACCGACGACGACGTCTTCGTCGGGAAATGCCATCAGCGCCCGGTGGTACGCCTCGCCGATGAGTCCGCGCAGCACCTGGTCGCGCTTGGACGAGCGCTTCACCGACATCAGCCCGATCAGCTCGCATGGCGTGCCACCGATGCGTTCGAGCGTGGAGAACGTGAATCCGTGCAGCGCGCCGCCGAATCGGGCGGTGGTGATCAGGACCCAGTCCTCTTTCGCCTTGGAGAGCTGCCCAGCGCTGAACGCTTCCTCCATCGACGCGAGTTCGTCGAGGTCGGAATCGGTCAGGGCTGCAGCGTCGTTGGTCGAGACGTCCAGTGCCATTCCCGCTATTCTACAGCAGCACGGCCTCATGCCCGAAGGCCATGCGAAGTTCGCCCACGGAACGGTCGAGATCGACCCGGAACTCGTCGGCCAGCTTGAGCACCTTTCCTTGACCGATGTCGACCATCACGACCGAGTCGCCGGGGTGTTCGCGCAGGATCCGCTTCAACCGCTGGATCTTGAGTTCGTCGAGCGCTGCTGACGGTAGCCGGAGCCGCAGCGGCGCCGCCGGGCCATCGCTGAGACCCGAGAGGACGGTAACGGTCTGGCCGATCAGTCCATAGCGCGACTCGTCACGGCGATCGAGACGCCCCTTGACCGCCACGATCAGGTCGTCTTCGAGCTTGTGTCCCTGTTCGGCGAGGGTTCGCGGGAAGATCGTGACCTCGATCGAAGCGTCGAGATCCTCCAGCAGGAACACCGCCATCTGGTCACCCTTCTTGGTGAACTTGCGGGCGAGGTTCGTGATGACGCCGCCGACCACGACGTTGGCGCCGTCATCCATGGTCTGCAGGTCGAGCACCGACTGCTCGACCTTGCGCCGCAAGGCCGCCTCGACACCGAACAGCGGATGGTCGGACACGTACAGCCCGAGCATCTCTTTTTCGTACCGCAACTGTTCGGTCTTGTCGAAGACCAGATCAGGGATCTCGGTGCGCTCGGAGAAGGCGTCGCCTGATCCGTCGCCGGGCGCAGCTTCACCCTGTTCGGCGCCCCAGTCGCCGAACAGGCTCATCACACCCTTCTCGCGCTCACGGCGGCGCTTCACCGTGATGTCGATGATGTGTTCGAACACGGTCAGCAGTCCACGGCGGGTGTGGCCGAGGTTGTCGAACGCTCCGCCCTTGATCAGCGACTCGATCGTGCGCTTGTTCAACACCGGTTCGGGCACCCGCTCGGCGAAGTCGTGGAAGCTGGTGAACTGCCCGTTCTCCGCACGTTCGGCGATCAACAGTTCGACGAGGGCCTCACCGACATTGCGTACCGCCGAGAGCCCGAACGTGATCGCGCCAGGGCTGCCGACGGCCAGCGTGACGCCGGGCGGCAGCTCGTCGGGCGCCAGCGCCCCGAAATTCGACATCGACCGGTTGACGTCGGGCGGCAGCACCTTGATGCCCATCGACCGGCAATCGGAGAGGTAGGTGGCCGCTTTGTCGAGGTTGTTCTTGACGCTGGTGAGCAACGACGCGATGTACTCGACCGGATAGTGCGCCTTCAGGTACGCGGTTTGGTAGGTGACGAGCCCGTAGCCGAACGTGTGGCTCTTGTTGAAGGCATAATCGGCGAACTTCTCGATGATGTCGAACAGTTGTGGGCCGAGGTCCTTGCCATAGCCAGTGCGCTCGACGCCCGCCTCGAACGCGTCGCGTTCCTTCGCCATCAACTCGCGGATTTTTTTACCACAATTGTGGACCAGGAAGTCCTCGACGACCGCGTACGGCCGGTCAGCGTTGGCCATTTGGAAGTCGAAGCACTCGACGTCTCGGGTGTATTCGATCGAGGCAACCGTGTCCCACAGCAGATCGCCGGTGCGGAGATCCTCGAGCCGCTCCGAACACAGCAGGCCGTCGAGCGTGTTGCGGTGCACGAGTCGCGTGGTGAACAACCCGCCACCGTCAATCCCAAGTGACCGTTTCGACCGGCCGGTGACGGTGCGACGCCGTTCCAGTTCGGACCGAACGAACGCCGTGGGGATGCCGATGTTCGTGGCGCTGGACCCCTTCGTGTTGCCCCACTCGTACAGCCAGCGCTGCACCTTGGCGTACTTGATGGTGGTCAGATGCGGTTCGACAATGCGAGCGAACGCCTTCGCCTGGCCTTTGTCAGCGATCGACAATGTCCAGTGACGCCCGTGGCCGGAAATATCACGGTGGCGCAGGTTCGAGACGACGCCGAACCGCAGCAGCATTCTCTTGATCGCCTGGCAGACCTGCACGCTCTTCGAACCGAAATGGCACCCGGCCTCATCCGCCCAGCCGTCTGCACAGAAGTACAGACCGATGAATCGCTCGACCTTGTCCCGAGGCGCATTGACGATCCGATCGGAGATGAACTGGTCGCCAGCCTTTCCGAAGCCGCCGATCAACGGGCCCAGTGAGCGGAGTTCGTCTCTCGCCAGCCGGAGCTGAGTCACCGAACCGCTCACCGACGTGCGGTGATGCTCGCGTCCGAAGTTGTCGGCGTAGGCCTGCCGGAACGTGTCGAGCAGCTCCCAATCGGTGTTGCAGAAGTGTCCGGCATTGCCGAGCCGCCCGTCGGGATCCGGCGTGTACCCCTCGGAGATCAGCAGTGCGGCCAACTCGACTTCATGCCAGGCGAGCCTCGCGCCGCCGTTCGTGACTGTTCGTCCAGCCACACCGATCAGGTCACCTGGTCGGACGTCGCGGAGTTCAACCCACTGGTCGTCGATCAGGAAGGGATGCTCGCCCGTCGCTTCGATCGTGTGGCCGGTGCGGGTGGTGATCCGGAACACCGGCTTCACCCCGACGGACCAGACGTCGTCCACCACGTCGCAGCGCGAGTTGGACGACTCGGTGTCGATGGTCTGGACGTGACGGTCGCTCATCGACATGAGCTTCTCGATCGGCACGTAACCGCGAGACTTGGTCAGGATCCGTGAGCCAGCCGGAAGACAGGCCTTCCTGAGGTTGTCCGCTTCGGCCAGCGAGTAGCCGGCGAACTTCTGCGCGACGCGCATCACGCTCTCCTGATAGATCATCAGACCGTAGGTGTCGCCGAGCACCTCCCTCGCGTCCTCGTGGAAGTACTCGACCGGTTTGCGCTCGTTCTTGCGGTCGGCGTAGTCGTAGTGCATGTTGACGCTCATCGGCCCAGGCCGATACAGCGCGAGCACAGCGGACACGTCTTCGAAGGTGTTCGGCGCCATCGCCTTGAGCAGCTGTCGCATCGGCGGCGATTCGAGCTGGAACACGCCGATCGTCTCGCCCTTCGACAGCAGATCGAAGGTTGCCTGGTCGTCGAGTGAGATCTCTTCGACCACGAAGTTCGGGTCACGCTGGGCCCGGATCATTGCCTCGGTGTCGGTGATCACGTCGAGGTTGCGCAGCCCGAGAAAGTCCATCTTCAACAGCCCGAGGTCTTCGACCCCGTGCATTTCGTACTGGGTGACCACCGGTGCGTCGGCTGGGTCCTGACCCGACTCGGGTTTGCGTTGGATCGGGACATAGTCGGTGACCGGGTCCTTGGTGATCACGACCGCGGCGGCATGGATGCCGTCGGAACGCTTCAATCCCTCCAGACCCCTGGCGACGTCGATGATCTTCTTCAGGTCGTCGTCGGTGTCGTACATCGCGCGCAAGTCGGCGGCGGCCTTGTAGCCGTCGGCGTACTTCGGGTTCTGTTCGAAGCAGTATTTGAGCGGCGTGTCGCGGCCCATCACCATCGGCGGCATCGCCTTGGCCAGCTTGTCGCCGACGCCATACGGGTAGCCGAGCACCCGGGCGGCGTCGCGCACGGCGTTGCGGGCCTTGATCGTGCCGAACGTGATGATCTGCGCCACGTGGTCGCGCCCGTAGCGCTCGGCGGCGTAGCGGATCATCTCGTCGCGGTATCGCGAGTCGAAGTCCATGTCGATGTCGGGCATCGACACCCGGCTCGGATTGAGGAACCGCTCGAACAGCAGGTCGTACTTGATCGGGTCGAGGTCGGTGATCCACAAGCAGTACGCCACCGCACATCCAGCCGCAGAACCACGGCCCGGTCCGACACGGATCTTGGCGTCACGGGCGTGCTTGATGAGATCCCACGTGATCAGGAAGTACGACGCGAACCCCATGTCGTTGATGACCTTGAGTTCGTAGCTGAGACGCTCGACCGCATCGTTCGGGATCTGCTCGCCCCAGCGCTTCTTCGCCCCCTCCCACGTGAGGTGCTCGAGGTACGACGCATCATCGAACCCCTCCGGCACCGGGAAGTTCGGCAGCAGCGGCTTGCCGAACTCGATCTGGAGGTCGGCCCGCTCGGCGACCCACAACGTGTTGTCGCACGCCGACGGCACCTCACGGAACAGATACCGCATCTCGGCGGCGGTCTTCAGGTAGTGCTCGCTGCCCTCGAACTTGAAGCGCTTGGCGTCGGACAACAACGCGCCGGTCTGCACGCACAGCAGCGCGTCGTGCGACTCGTGGTCCTCCTGGTGCGTGTAGTGGCTGTCGTTCGTGGCCAACAACGGCGCGCCGATCTTCTTCGCGATCTCGATCAGCTTCGGGTTCGTTTCGCGCTGCGCGGGCAGCCCGTGATCCTGCAACTCGACGAACAGGTTGTCGCGCCCGAAGATGTCCTGCAGCCGCGCCGCCTTCTCGATCGCACCCTTCTCGTCGCCGTTCAACAGCGACTGCAACACGTGCCCGCCGAGGCAGCCGGTGGTGGCGATCAAACCGTCGTGGTACTTCTCCAGCAGCTCCCAGTCCATTCGGGGCTTGTAGTAGTAGCCCTCCATGAACGCCAGGCTCGACAACTGGATCAGGTTCTTGTAACCAGTCTGATTCTCCGCCAACAACGTCAAGTGGTAGTAGAGCTTCTTGCCGCCCTCGGTGTCGCCACCCGAGTCATCGACGCGACCACGGCGAGTCGGACGCTCGCTGCGATGATCGTGAGCCATGTAGGCCTCGGTGCCGATGATCGGCTTGATTCCCTGCTTGTTGCACTCCTTGTAGAAATCCAACGTGCCGTACATGTTGCCGTGATCGGTCATCCCGATCGCCGGCATCCCATCGGCAACCGCCTTGGCCACCAACTCGTCCAACCGCGCCGCCCCATCCAACATCGAGAACTCGGTATGGACGTGGAGGTGGGTGAAGGAATCGGGCACGGCTCTTGTTTCGAATTACTCGGATGTGGTTCGGGCCACCATAGTCGCGCGGTTCGGGTACCGCTCACGGGTCCTTTCACCGGTAGACGCTGGGGCGTGCGGGGCCCACTCACGTGTCCCCACCCCCCTCCCACTGCACGGGTCCTGTCACCCGCTCCGCTGTCGACGCCTCACCCGCTCGCTCTACGGCGGCTTGGCGGTAGCGAACTGTGCGACGGGTTACAGGTAGGTGCCGGGGCGGTCGGGGCCTTGGGTCTGGGGTGGTTGTCCTTGCATGTTCGGCACCATTTGGCCGCCGGGGAGTTGGCGCATTTCCTGGAGTTGACGTTGGGCTGCGAACTGTTGGGCCATCAGGGTGGCCTGAATGCCGTGGAACAGGCCCTCGAGCCAGCCGACCAACTGGGCCTTCGCGATACGGAGTTCGGATTCGCTCGGAATCTCACCGTCGTCGAACGGCAGTGCCAAGGTGTGCAGCTCCTCCTGCAGGTCCGGCGACAGCGCCCCGGAGAGTTCCACCACCGAGCGCTCGTAGATCTCGGCGAGCCGCTCACGAGACGCCTCGTCGAGCGGCGCGGTCCGCACCTCCTCGAGCAACTGCTTCACCATCGACCCGATCCGCATCACCTTGGCGGGCGACGTCACCGACTCTTCCTCGGGAGCATCAGCACCGTCGTCGCCATCGACCTTCGTTGGCGCCGCCCCCTCGGTGATCTCGTCAGGTTGCAACGACTCGTTCGTATCGGACATGGCTCCCTTTCTATCGACGGTCACGCCAACGCGCCGACGAGCGGCACGTTGACCTCCGCCGACGTCAACGAACCGTGGCGACACACCAACGCGAACGGACCTGAATCCGCCGGCTCGTGGAAGCTCACCGGTTCGCGTGCGACCAAGGCAACGTCACCCAACCGGGAACGAACCGCCGGCGCCATCGCTGGGCCGAACCACTGCTCGTCGAGCATCTGGTCCTTCGTGGCCACCCACGCGAGATGGCCGACCTCCTCGGCAGCCGCCGTCGCAAGGTCGTCGACTGCGCCCCTGGCGGCGTGCAACCAACGGAATCGTCCCTCACCCGATTGCAACGTGACTGCCGCCAGCAACTCCGCAGAAGGGGTCACCAGCCGATCACCCACGTGCACCTGTCCATGATCCGCCGTCACGAGCAGGGCCGTGCCCGACGGCAGCATCTCCAACATGTCGCCGACCAACCGATCGGCGGCCCGCAGCTCGGCGTCGTAGAACACGCCGAAGCCACGCTCGTGGGCGATCTTGTCGATGCCGCCGTAGTAGCAGTAGACGAACCGCTCCCCTGCCTCGACCTCCAAGCGCGCCTGTACGGCGATCGATGAGGTCGCTCGCCATCCCACCGGCTCACACCCGCGCAGATGCGCCTCGGAGAACGCCGACCCCTGCAGCTCGGCGACACTCACCACCGGCACCGTCTGGCCGAGGAAGGGTTCGAACGGTTGCACGTCGCGCGGTGGATGCGAGCGCCGTACCGCCTGGTCGCCAACGCACCACCGAAGCACATTCATGACCTCGCCACCGACGACCATCCGGTAGCCCACCAAGCCGTGCTCGGCCGGCGTCAGCCCGGTCGTGATCGACGTCAACGCCGTCGCGGTCGTCGTCGGGGCCACCGTGTGAATCGGACCGCCGACCATCGACGCAACCGTCGGCATGAGGTCCCGATGCGCCTGCAGTTGGTCCCAACCGAGACCATCGAGCACCAACACCACGACCGCGTTCGCTGATCGCACAGGCTCCGGCATCCAACGCGGGATGCCCGACTCCCATGATGCCGGACCGAGCAGCGCGGGAACGATGCCACGAACGTTGGCCCCGCCGTAGTCCGGAATGATCGGGCCGTCCGCGCCCGCGCTCGTCGTCACCCGTGCAGTCCACCACGTGGGCCGACCTTCCGACAAGCACTGGCACGAGAAGCTGAGCGAGTGCGACCGACTGAGTAACGTCATCGTGTGCGCATCTCGACCCGCGGTGACTATGCCTGCCGTGCCCTGCTGTCGCTGGCGCTGCACGCAGATGAAGGGGGACCAACCTCCGTGCGCGACATCGCCGAACGCACCGCACTGCCCCAGCCCTACCTCGAACAGATCCTGCTCGCGCTGAAAGGCGCCGGTCTCGTGAAATCGAAGCGGGGTGTCGGAGGCGGCTACATCCTCGCCCGAGACCCCGTCGATATCCGCCTCTCCGAGATCGTGTCGGCCGTCGACGGCCCCATCACCCTCGGTGACTTCGGACAACCCCACCAAGACGGCGCCTGCGACCACGAAGGCCAATGCGTCCTGCTCGGCATCTGGAACGAGGCCGGCGATCACATGCGCACCTACCTCGAGGGCTTCACCCTCGCCGGTATCGCAGCGATGGCCCGCGGCGACGCCCCCTGGCCGTAATCCTGCGGGTTCGTCGTCCGCTTCGCTTCCTCCTGGCGCCGCGTCCGGCTCGTCGCGGCGCTTCCCTGTTGTCCTGTTCGGCCTCACCGCGAGCCGGGCTCGTCGCTGGCGCTTCCCTCGCCGGCTGGCGTGCTCCGGTCAGACTTCGGCGGCGTCGAGCCAGGCTCGGAGATCGGCGGCCAGCGGACTGGTGAACGTGACCCGCTCACCGGTGCTCGGATGGTCGAATGCCAACTCCGCAGCGTGCAGGAACGGGCGGGTCAATCCGAGCGTCGGACGCCGCTGGCTGTACGTCGGATCACCGACGAGTGGGTGGTTGATCGACGCGAGGTGGACTCGGATCTGATGGGTTCGCCCGGTCTCGAGTCGACACTCCAGCCGCGACACGAGCGCTGGACTGCTGTACGTGCCCACCACCCGGTAGTCGGTGCGCGCCGGGCGGCCGCCCGCAACGACCGCCATCTTGAGCGGATCGCCGCGATCACGACCGATCGGCGCGTCGATGATGCCGTGCGGCGCATCGGGGACGCCCCAGACCACCGAGTCGTATCGGCGCGTCGCACTGTGATCGGCGAACTGCTCGATCAAGGCTTCGGCCGCCTCGTCCGTACGAGCGACCACCAGCAGACCGGAACTGCCGGCGTCGAGGCGATGGACGATCCCGGGACGAATCGGATCACCGCCGACTCCCTCGAGTTGCGGATACCGGGCCAACAGCCCGCTGACGAGCGTGCCATCCATGTTGCCGGCGCCGGGATGGACGACGAGCCCGGCCGGCTTGTCGACCACGATCACCGCATCGTCTTCGTACACGACCCCGAACTCGACAGCGGCGTCGGCGGACGGCATCGGCGGCTCGGGGATCGCACTCGGATCGACCTCGACGGTCTGGCCCTCCTGCAATCGCACCTTGCCCGACGCTGCAGGCTCGCCATCGACGCGAACGCCACCCGCAGCGATGGTCGCCGCCGCCTCCGCTCGGCTCACATCACCGATCAGAGCGACGATGCGATCGAGCCGCTCCCCCGCCAGGGCTGACGGCACCGACTCGGTGATCATCCCACACCCCCATTGGCGCTTCCCTCGAGCTCATCGACATCAGCGGTACCCGCGTCGTCATGTCGGTGTGCTCGCGCACTCCGGATGCTGTTGAGGATCAACAATCCGGCGCCGACGTTGACCGCCATGTCGGCGACGTTGAAGATCGGAAACCACTGGAAGTCGATGAAGTCGACCACGGCTCCCTGGAGGAAGCCGTCATCCCCTCGGAACAACCGGTCGATCAGGTTGCCGGCCGCGCCCCCGATCAAGAGGCCCATACCGGCCGCGCTCATCCGGCTCGCCTCGGTTCGCAACGACACCAGCAGGTACACGATGACGAGGGTCGCTACCACGGCAATGACCGGACCGAAACCCTGGCCCTGGCCGAAGGCCATGCCGTTGTTGAAGGCCAGGTTCAACCGGAGGGTCCAGAACAGGTCGATTTCTCGGTCGGTGCCGAGCGAGGTGACCGCCCAGTGCTTGGTCAGCTGGTCGAGCGCGATCACACCGGTTGCGATCGCCACAGGGGCCTGCCACGCACGGACAGCGCGCAGAGCGGGCATCGGTCAGAGCGGGCCGATGCCGCTGACCTTCTCGGCTGCCAGGACGGTGGTTTCGGGTATGGCTTCGAGGCGTTCGCGCTGGATCGGCTGGCCGGACACCTCGGAGTAACCGTACGTGCCCTGCTCGATCCGGGCGAGGGCGGCGTCGATCTCGAGGATGGTCTGGCGAGCCTGGGTCGAGATCACTCGGTCGAGGTCGCGTTGGACCACCATCGTGTCGCCCTCGCCACCCTCGTCGTCGAACTGCACGTCACCCATCTCGCCGTCTTCGATGATGCTGGTCGCCTCGTCTTCGAGCCTGGTCGCTCTCGCCAGTTCAGCGGCGCGGCGAGCGAACAACTCGTCGCGCTGATCCTTGAGGAACTTGACGTCGAAGTCCTTCGTGTAGGAGATGCCGTCCTTGGTGTGGCCGCGCGGTGCGGGAATCTCCACTCGCTCGAACTTTGCGTTCGACAACAGCGACGGGGTCAGGCTGGTTGCGCCCGGCTGCCTCGGCTTGCGCTGCGTCGTGGGCCTGGGCGCCGGAAGCTTCTTCGCTGCGGTCGCGGTGGCCGCCGATGGCTTGTTCGCCGGAGCCGGCTTCTCAGGAGCCTGCTTCGAGGCGGCCTGCGTCTTCTTTGCGGGAGTCTTCGTCACTGCAGCTTTCTTCGCGGGAGTCTTGTTGGTTGAGGCCTTCTGCGCAGCCGGCGCCTTCTTCACTGGCGCCTTCTTCGCAGCCGGCGCTTTCTTGACTGGTCCCTTCTTTGCTGGGGCCTTCTTGGCCGCAGCCTTCTTCGCAGGGGCCTTGGTGGCAGAACTGGTCTTTTTCGATGCAGCCATGAGCGCTCCTCTGGGCGGTGTGAGCGCCGGACTCTACCGGATCCGCGCCCGGAACAGGTCGACGATCAGCCGGCGACGGTCACGGTGATGACGGGCTCGGCGCCGTCGTCGGAGGTGATCCGTTCGGTGTGCACCGACGTCGCCAACGTCTCGCCGGCGATCAACTCCCGATGAGTCTCGATCGCATCGATCCACAGGTCCGCAGCGGTGACGACCAGATCGATCCGGTCGGAGACGTCGAGATCGGCGTCGCGACGGGCTTGCTGGACGAGTCGCACGAGATCTCGGGCTCGTCCCTCGACCTCGAGCTCGTCGTTCACTTCGATGTCGAGGGCGATCACGCCAGCGTGGGCACCGAGCCCGGCGCTGGCCTGGTCCCCGGAGGCGACCAACTCGAGCACGTACTCCCCGGGCTCGAGGGTGACGCCACCAACCGTGACGACGTCACCGTCGGTGGTCCAGTCGCCGCCCTTGTGCGCCTTGATGACCTGCTGGACGTCCTTGCCGAGTCGCGGGCCGAGCTTGGCCGGCACCAACTGGAGTCGCTCGGTCGCCACAGAGGCCACGTCGGTGGTCAGATCCACGCGCCGCACGTTGACCTCGTCGGCGATCACATCGACGAAGTCCGCCAGACGATCGGCGTCGGGCGCCGCCACTGTCACACTGTTGAGTGGCAGGCGAACTCGCCGTTGGTGGGCTTTGCGAACCGACAGCGTGGCCGAGCAGACGTCGCGTACGAGGTCCATCGTGTCGACCAGGTCATCGTCGGCGGGGAGTTCGTCGAGCGCCGGCCAGTCGGTGAGGTGCACACTCGTGGCCCCGTCGGCCCCGTGCAGCCCGCCGTAGATCTCCTCGGACAGCAACGGCAGCAGCGGCGCAGACACGCGTGCGAGCACCGAGAGCACGGTGTGCATCGTGTCGATGGCATCGTGGTCGCCGGACCAGAAACGATCGCGACTGCGTCGGATGTACCAGTTGGTGAGCACGTCGAGGTGCTCGCGCACGATCTGGCAGGCGCCGAAGAGGTCATGGGCATCGAGCGCCTCGGTCATGTCGGCAACGAGCGCCCGCGTCTTGGCGAGGATGTACCGGTCGATCACGTTGGTCGAGTCGGTCCGAACAACGCCCTGGTAGTCGGCCGCGTTGGCATACAGCGTCAGGAAGTACCACGAATTCCACAACGGCAACAAGACGTGGCGCACCGTGTCGCGCATGCCTTCCTCGGTGACCATCCCGTCACCACCGCGCAGGATCGACGACGACAGCAGGTGCCACCGCATCGCATCGGCGCCGTGGGTGTCGAACATCTCCCGAGGGTCCGGATAGTTGTTCAGACTCTTGGACATCTTGCGACCGTCGTCGCCGAGCACGTTGCCATGGCTGACGCAGTTGGCGAAGGCGGGCCGATCGAACAGCGCCGTTGCGAGCACGTGCAGCGTGTAGAACCATCCCCGGGTCTGGCCGATGTACTCGACGATGAAGTCGCCCGGGTAATGGTGCTCGAACCAGTCGAGGTTCTCGAACGGATAGTGCACCTGGGCGAACGGCATCGATCCCGACTCGAACCAGCAGTCGAGCACCTCGGGCACTCGACGCATCATCGACGCACCAGTCGGATCGTCCGGGTTCGGACGCACGAGGTGATCGACCTCGGGTCGGTGCAGATCGGTGACCGTGACGCCGAAGTCCGCTTCGAGCTCGGCGATGGATCCATAGACGTCGGTGCGCGGGTGGGTCGGATCATCCGACTGCCAGACCGGGATCGGTGATCCCCAGAAACGATTCCGGCTGATCGACCAATCTCGGGCGTTCTCGAGCCACTTGCCGAAGCTGCCGTCCTTGATGTGCGCTGGCTGCCAGGTGATCTGCTGGTTGAGTTCGACCATCCGGTCGCGAAAGGCGGTGACCTCGACGAACCACGACGAGATCGCCCGGTACACCAGCGGCTGCGAGCAGCGCCAGCAGTGCGGGTACGGGTGGTCGTAGGTGGCGTGGCGAACGACGATGCCGCGGTCTTTGAGTTCACGGATGACCAAGGGGTTGGCATCGAACACATGGGTGCCCGCCCAGTCGGTGACCTCGGCGGTGTAGCGACCGTGTTCGTCCATCGGGCAGATCGTGGGGATGCCGGCCGCGTTGGAGACGACCTGGTCGTCCTCACCGAAGCCTGGTGCGAGGTGAACGATTCCGGTGCCGTCCTCGATCGACACGAAGTCGGCGGCGAGCACCTGGAAGGCGTTCGCGGTCTCGGCGAAGTAGTCGAACAGCGGCGTGTAGCGGCGACCGACGAGTTCGCTGCCCTTCATCGAGGCAACGGTGGTCGCCTCACCCAGTTCCGCTGCGTAGCTGCCCAGGAGCGCCTCGGCGAGGATGTAGCGCGTGCCGTCGAGTTCGACGACGACGTAGTCGATATCGGCTCCGACAGCGAGCGCGAGGTTCGACGGCAGCGTCCACGGCGTGGTGGTCCACGCAAGGATCCGTTCGCCTGTCTCGAGCTCGAACCCGACCGTGAGTGCGGGATCTTGACGGTCTCGATAGACGTCGTCCATGCGGGTCTCGGTGTTCGACAGCGGCGTCTCGCAACGCCAGCAGTACGCGATGACACGGAACCCTTCATAGATGAGCCCCTTGTCCCAGAGCGTCTTGAACGCCCACATGACGCTCTCCATGTAGGAGAGGTCGAGGGTCTTGTAGTCGTTGTCGAAGTCGACCCAGCGGGCCTGACGGGTGACATAGGCACGCCAATCGTCGGTGAACTGCAACACGCTGGTGCGGCACGCGTCGTTGAACTTGTCGATGCCGAACTCGGTGATGGCGGGGTGGCCGGAGATCCCGAGTTCCTGTTCGGCCTTCACTTCCGCCGGCAGCCCGTGGCAGTCCCAGCCGAAGCGGCGTTCGACCCGACGCCCACGCATGGTCTGATAGCGCGGGATGGCGTCTTTGACGTAGCCCGTCAACAGATGCCCGTAGTGCGGTAGCCCGTTCGCGAACGGCGGGCCGTCGTAGAACACGAACTCGTTCGAGCCGTGCTCGCCGGCGGCGCGCTGATCGATCGACGCCTGGAACGTGTCGTCTTTCTCCCAACGAGCGAGGACGTCCTCTTCGAGTTGCGGGAAATTCGGCCGGGGGTCGACGTCTGGGTAGGCCACGCCACGATGCTACCGACGAGGCGTTGACGCCGGACCGGTGGTGACGGGTGGTGACGGCTCAGCGGCGGTCGTCGTCGAACGAGAACCGGAAGTCGTCCGCGGCGCGCTCGTCGCTGTCGACGATGACCTTCGGCATCGCCTGAGTGGGTTCGCCGCTGACGTCACCCCACGGGCCGTCGCTGTCGGCGGTCGGTTCTTCGTCGGCGATCTCGGTGACGATGAGGAGATCGTCGTCTGCGTCGGCGGCCAGTGGCTCCGACGGCGCCGGGTGGTCGCGCGCGTCCGAGTCGCTGGTGTCAGCGGCGTCACCGAACCGATCGTCGCCGTGAGGGTCCGGCGAGGCGGACTCGTCGTCGGATGCCGACAGCAGCGGCGGACGAGCTTCGCCGATTCCACCAGGAATGCGCTCGGTGATGTCGACCAACGACGTCGCAGCCTCGCGGAGCCTGCTGCGCTGCTCGGTGAGGAACAACTCGAGCTGCTCGACGTCGGACTCGAGGAAGTCGCGGCGAGCCTTGAGCGCCTCGACTTCGCTGCCGATCGCCATGCGTTCGGTCTCACCGACCCGTCTCGCCTCACCTCGGGCCTCGTCGATCAACTGAGCGGCCATCTCGCGGGTGGAGTCGCGGGTGTTGGCGGCCTCGTCGTTCGCCGCGCCGACGATTCTCGCCGCCTCACCCCGGGCCTCGGCGACCGTCGTGTCGGCCGTGCGCTGGGCGAGCAACAGTGTGCGGCTGATCGTGTCGGCTTCGTCGGCCGAGGCGTCGACCGTCACCGCTGGTGCACCCGCACCAGAGCCAGAGACCTCCTGCAGGCGGGCAACCGCAGCTCGAGCCCGCGCCTCCATGGCGGTGGACTGATTCTGGGCTCGTTCGAGTTCGTCGGCGACATCGTTCAAGAAACCCTTGACCTCGTCGGGGTCGGCTCCCTTGCGAACAGTCTTGAACTCGGCGCCCCGGACGCGCTGGGGACTCATCTCCATGGCATGCTCCTGTGTCGTCAGTCGTCGTACTCGTCGTAGCGCGGTGGGCGCTGCGACGGCGGCTTGAGGAGATAGACGCCGGTGGCCACCTTCTCCATCGAGCCATCGAGTGCGTAACAGATTCCGCTCGCGAAGTCGATCAGACGGCGAGCGACCTCGCGTTCGGTGCCTTCGATGTTCATGATGACCGCCTGGCCCTCTTTGAACTTGTCGGCGACCTCTTGGGCCTGGTCGAAACGTCGGGGTCTGACGGTGTGGGGTTCCATGGATCCTCCCGGCACGCTGCGCAGGTTGGGTTGCGGTGTCTGACTCGGCCTGACCTGCACGCCGGAGTCGTCGGGGCGGCCGTTCGCAGCCCGCCGAGACGGCGATGCATCGAAGTCTCGCGACGGGAAGCTCGGCCGGGCCGACACCGTGCGAACGGTCGGTTCGGCTTCGGGTTCCCACCCGCGTTGGGTCCCGCCGGTGGCGGAGCCCGATGGGCGCGGCTCGACGTCACGTGTGCCACGACTTGAACGCGACGGTGGTTCCGCCTCGTCGTAGTCGTCGTAATCGTCGTACGCATCGTCGGGACCGAGACCCAGGTAGTCCATGGTCCGTTTCCAGAGTGACATGCATTCCTCCTGCGGGGCGCAGGTTAGCCCAGCAGCGCTCGTCCGAGGTGGACAGGCCCGTCAACGTGGGCGCGCGCCGAACAGTGCCGTGCCGACACGAACCTGTGTGCTGCCTTCCTGCACGGCGACATCCAGATCGCCGCTCATCCCCATCGAACATTCGGCGAGGCCGAGCCGATCGACCAGCGCTCGCACTTGTCGGAACCCTGGCCGGCCTGCTTCGCTGTCGCTCCCGGTCGGGCCGACGGTCATCAAACCCTCCACACGGAGGCCACGCCCGATTGCACGATCGACCAGTGCCTCGGTCTCGTCGACACCGCAGCCCCCCTTGGCCGGATCGCCGGTGGTGTCGACCTGGACGAGGACGCGAGCCCCCGCTGAGCGCTTGGCGACCTCGTCGACGATCGAAGGCCGATCGAGGCTGCACCACACGTCGACGAGTCCGACCAACTGTCGGACCTTGTTGCTCTGGAGTTGTCCGATGAACTGCACCTCGGGTCGCAAGCGCTCGATGGTCGCTCGCTTGTCGAGCATTTCCTGGGCGTAGTTCTCACCGATCGCATCGCATCCGGCCGCGACCGCTGCGTCGATCGCCTCGGCGTCGAATCCCTTGGTGACGCCCACGATGGCAACACGGTGGGACCACGACCGTTCGACGGTGTCCACTCGTTCTCGGAGCGCCGCCACCCGAGCGACGACCTCATCGATGTTCATGACGCCTCCTCGAACCAGGCTACGAGCGCGTGGCGTTCGAGCTCGGCTCGGCGCCGATGAGATCGGAATCGCAGATCGCAGCCGGTGCACGGCCCCTCGTTGTCGAGTGCAACGCCTCGCCGGGCCAACCCGGTAGCCACCGCTCCGGGCACGTCGAGTGCCCTGGTTCCCCACGCGGTGACGCCGACCACGTCGCTCGACGACGCTCCGACGCCTGCTGCCACCTGATCGAGATCTCCGCCGGCGAATTCGTAGCAGCACGGATGAATGCACGGACCGAGTACCGCGGCGGCCACCGTGGTCCCCGTCGATTCGAGTGCATCGATGGCCACGTCGAGCACGCCGCCGGCCAGTCCACGCCAGCCGGCGTGGGCCACGACACGCGACGTTCCATTCGCCCCGAAGAGCGCGATCGGAGCGCAGTCGGCAACCCACACTGCGAGCGTCGCATCGGACCGCTCCGCGAGCAGCACGTCGCCGGTGCCGGCCAGCGGCCACGGCAGGCTCGAGTGAGCGTCGACAGCAACGACATCGGTGCCGTGCACCTCGTCGAGCATCACCCAGGTCGAGCCGGTCAAGGCGATCTGACGTTGCCGCAGCGATGCGGCGTCGACCCGCTCCGGGTGCACGTCACCGTCGTCGCATTCGGTGGTGATCGCAACGGCGACCCGTCCGCCGAACTGGCGCCGCAGGAGTAGTTCCATCTCTCGCGGACCCGGTCGCGTGGTGCGCTGGGTGACCTATTTCAGGAATGAGGGGACGTCGAAGTCGTCGTCGTCGCCGTCGTCGGCCAACGGATCGGACTCGTCGTCGGTGCCGAAGAGTTCGGTGATGCGCGTCGACGACGTGCGAGGGGCGTCGTCGTTCGACGTGCTGCGCAACGGCGCCAAATCGTCGAGCCGGTCGAACCCGGCGGCGATGACGGTGATGCGGACCTCGTCGCCCATCTCGTCGTCGATGACGGTGCCGAAGATGATGTTGGCGTCCTGATGCGCGACGCCGTGGATGATCTCGGCTGCCGCGTTCATCTCGAAGAGCCCCATCCCCGACGGGCCGGTGATGTTGAGCAACACGCCACGTGCGCCGTCGATCGCCGATTCGAGCAGCGGGCTCGAGATGGCGGCCTTCGCAGCGGATACCGCACGATCGTCGCCACTGGCCTGCCCGATGCCCATCAACGCAGAACCGGCGTTGGAGAGCACCATCTTGACGTCGGCGAAGTCGGTGTTGATCAAGCCGGGCGTGGTGATGAGGCCGGTGATGCCTGACACGCCCTGCAACAGGACCTCGTCGGCCATCTTGAACGCGTTGAGCACGCTGGTCTTGTCGTTGGCCACGGTGAGCAGTCGATCGTTCGGGATGACGATGAGGGTGTCGACCTTCTCCTTGAGCTTCTGCACACCGTTGTCGGCCTGGACTGCGCGGCGACGGCCCTCGAAGGAGAACGGGCGGGTGACCACACCGATCGTGAGTGCGCCGGCCTCGCGAGCAATCTCGGCGATCACCGGTGCTGCACCCGTGCCGGTGCCTCCGCCCTCGCCAGCGGTGATGAACACCATGTCGGCGCCACGGACCATTTCTTCGATCTCTTCGTGATGCGCCTCGGCGGCAGAACGACCGACTTCGGGATCGCTGCCCGCTCCGAGCCCGCGGGTGAGATCGCGACCGATGTCGAGCTTGACGTCGGCGTCGCTCATGAGCAACGCCTGCGCATCGGTGTTGACGGCGATGAACTCGACGCCTTTCAGCCCGGCATCGATCATGCGGTTGACGGCGTTCACACCACCGCCGCCGACGCCGACGACCTTGATCACAGCGAGATAGTTCTGCGGAGCGCCGACCATCAGCGGGTCCTCCAAGTGTGTTGGTTCATGTTTCGGATCGTTTCAGCCGAGGAGGCGGACAGGGACAAGCGGACAGTGTGATACATATCCTGTCAGGTCCAGCACCCACAAGTGTGGACGCTCACCGTACCGTGACTTCCGAGGTCGAGACATCGATCACCGTCACCGGCTTGTCGCCGACGTCGTCGAGGGTCCGTTGGAGGCGGACGAGCTTCTCGATCTGGGCGTTCTCCCCGATCGCCGTACCGAAGCGCACCTCGATCGGACCGCGGTCGCTGGTGAGTACGAGGACGAGATCCGCTCCGTCCGGGGTCACCAGCATCGACTCGACGCGACCGCGGATGTCCGGCGTGAGCTTGGTGACGAGAGATGCCGCCGATGAGTAGCCGATCGAGGCGAACTGTCCCGGAGCCACGTCGAGCGTGCCCGGTCCGGAAATCCACACCAGCGCGACCGGTTGACCGTCGACGAGGCCGAGTACCCGTCCATCGACGTCGATCACCCGAACCTGACCATCGGCTCCCATCATCGAGGCGACCGGCGTGCGTTCACTGATCTCGATCGATGCCGAGTCGGGAAAGGAGGTGCGCACCCGGGCATCTCCGACCCACGGGATCGCTTCCAACCGTGCTTCGATCTCGACGATGTCGACGAGCAACACGGGCGTTCCCGTCAGGTCGTCGAGCACCGTGTCGAGCGCCGCTCGATCGGTGTACACATTGCCGGTGACGGTGACCTGATCGACGGCGAACAGCGACGAACCCAACACGGCGAGCACCGCGATGGCCACCACGATCACGACACCGGCGAGCACCAACCACCACAGGCGACGACGGTTCTCGGCGCGTTTGACACCGATCCTGCGTTGGCAGATGCGCGGCTCGATTCCCCGTGTCGACGCATCCCGCGGCATCACGGCGTCGAAGCTGCCGTCGTCATCGATGAACACCGGACTCGACTGGTCGCGTTCGAGTTCGTCGTCGAGGTATGCGGCGTCGGGCAGATCGTCGCCCATGATCGAGATCGTCCCCCGCGACTCGTGCGAGGTGGGAGCTGGTGTGGGTGTGGACGCCGACGTCGGTGTCGACGGATCGGAGTCGCCCGGGTGGTCGTCTGCGAACGCTCGTGACAGCTCGTCGAGCACCGAATCGTCCGGGATCAGCGGGTCGGGCGTCGATGCGTCGTCACCGGCAGTGCCCCCGTCACTGCCGCCCATCCGATGAGCGTCCGCTGGCGCATCGTCGCGCTTGCGTCTCCAGGCCATCAAAAAACGTCGCTCTCGTCGAAGCCCACCAGACGGATCTCACTTCGCAACCGGAAGCCGCTCGTCTCCTCGACCCGCGCGCGGACGTGCGTCATCAGAGCCAGGACATCGTCGGCTCGTCCTGCGTCGTCGGCCTGGATGAAGTTGGCGTGCTTGTCGGACACTGCGGCTGTGCCGATGCGAAGACCGCGCAGTCCAGCGGCATCGATCAATGCCCCCGCACTCACCTCGCCGGGGACCGGGTTCACGAAGACCGACCCGGCGTTCTGCCCACCGGGCTGATTCGCACGCCGCCAGGCCACGATCTCGCTGATCAGCCCGGCCGACTTCTCGGCATCACCCTGATCCAATTGCAGCATCGCTTCGAGCACGAGGTGTCGTGCCGCCAGCGAACTCGACCGGAACCCCAATCCGAGTTCGCTGGCCGCCAGCGTGTGTTCCGCACCGTCATCGAGGTCGAATACCACCACCTCGATCAACGATGCAGCCATGTCCGAGCCGTGCCCACCTGCGTTCATGCGGACCGCGCCACCGATCGATCCGGGAACCCCGACGGCCCATTCGAATCCGGTGAGGCCCGCTGCGGCGGTCTTGCGTGCGAGCACGGGGAGCGCGACGCCTGCCGATGCGACCACGATGGCAGTGTGCGTGTCGATGTCGATCGTGGGGTCGAGTTCGCCGAGACCGACGGCCAGACCAGGGAAGCCAGCGTCGGCGACGAGCAGGTTCGATCCGCGTCCGATGACGAGCACGGGGAGACCCGACGTCCGGGCGGCATCGGCCACGACAGGGAGTTGACCTCGTTCGGTGATGTGAACGAACAGTGCCGCCGTGCCGCCGACGCGATAGGTCGTCATCGAGCCGAGCATCACGTCTCGCTGCACCGAAGCGCCGAGTGCTGCGAGACGCTCGGCGGCGATCTCGACCGCTGCACCGAGATCACTCCCGGGTGCACTGGTGCCGGCTCCCTTGTCAGCCCCGTCGGACATCGAGGACCTCCGACGGAAGTGTGGCGATGTCGCCGCATCCCATCGAGATGCACACGTCGTCGCTGCGCACTTCGCGGGCGAGGAACGCGACGAGGTCATCACGGCGAGGCAACCAGACCACGCGCCGTCCCGGATCGGCCTCGGTGACCGCATTGACGATCAGCTTGCCGGTCACACCGGGGATGGGCACGGTGCCCGACGCGTAGACCTCGGTGAGCACCACCACGTCCGCACCGGTGAACGCCGATCCGTATTCCCGCCACATCTCGGCGACTCGGTGGTAGCGGTTGGGTTGGAACACGGCGATCACACGCTGCCAGGCGTCGCCGCTGTCGCGGGCGGCGCGGATCACCGCGTCGATCTCGGACGGGAGGTGGGCGTAGTCGTCGACGAAGGTTGCGCCGCCGTCGATACCTTGGACATCGACGCGACGAGCGACTCCGCCGAATCGGGCGAGCGCCTTCGCGATGTCGTCGAACGGCACCCCGACGGCGAGCGCCATTGCAGCGGCGCCCGTGGCATTCACCACGTTGTGGATGCCACGCAGCGGCAACACGATCTGGCCGAGACGATCCGTCGACGTTGCGTCGTCCTCGCGGCGAACCAGATCGAACGTGAACGAACCCGACGTCGCCCGCACATCGACGGCACGGACGTCGCAACGGGGATCGAGACCGTAGGTGAGTCCACCGTGACGCTCGGCAAGTGCCGTACAGATCGGATCGTCGCCACAGAGCACCTTGGGACCCCCGATCTGGCCGAGGTAGGTGTCGAAGCCGGCGACGATCCCGTCGAAGGAGCCGTAATGGTCGAGATGATCGGCCTCGACATTGGTGAGGATCGTGCCGGCCAGCGGGAGTTCCAGGTGGGTTCCGTCGCTCTCGTCGGCTTCGACCACGAGCCAGTCACCGTGGGTCCATTGCGCCCCGGTACCGACATCGGTGACATCGCCGCCGACGACGAAGCTCGGGCGCATACCCGCCTGAGCGAGGATCAGCATCAGCATCGAGGTGGTCGTGGTCTTGCCATGGGTGCCCGCGACCGCGAGCGACTTCGCCCGGGCACAGATCGAAGCCAGCATGCCGGCACGACTGAGCACGGTGACCCCGGTGGCGCGCGCTTCGTCGAGTTCGATGTTCTGCGACGGGATCGCCGTGGAGGCGGTCACCGCATCGACACCTCGGACCAGCGACCGATCGTGCCCGATGTGTACCTCGACGCCTGCGGCGCGGACTCGCTCGAGCACGGGATGCTCGCGCAGGTCCGAGCCGGACACCACGTGGCCCATCTCTGCCAGGGCGATGGCGACAGCGCTCATGCCAGGTCCACCGACACCGACGACATGGAGTCGATGTTCGATCGTCAGGTCGAGCGGTGGCCGCGGAGGTGGGGACGAGGGCACCGGCTGCTCGACCAGCGCCTCGATCGCTCGTTGCAGCGGGGCGCGAACCGGTGGGGTGGCGAGAACGGGGGACGTCACGATGGCTGTGATGTTATTGCGACTCGTTCGATCAAACCGGCCAAGGCGCCCGAACGATGGATCGCACCGCGGTTGCTGGCCGCAATGCCGAGTTCGGCCCGCCGCTCGGCGTCGTGACGCAATGCGTCGATCGTGTCGCCGAGCCGTTGGAGTTCGTCCTCACGCAGCAACACCGCACCGCCGACCTCGGACAGCCACTGGACGTTGTCGGTCTGGTGATCGTCGGCGGACGCCGCCCACGGCACCAGGATCGCCGGGGTACCCGTCACGGCGACCTCGTGCACGGTGCTGGCTCCGCCCCGACCGATGATCAGGTCGCAGGCCGTGTACACCGCCGCCATGTCACCTTCGTACCCCACGACCTGGTGCACCACTCGCCCTTCGACCTGCTCGACCTGGCTCGCGAAGCGTTCGCCGGCGATCTGGCGAACCGCCAGCTCGGCGTCATCGCCGTGGCGACGCAGGTAGGCAGCGATCGCCTCGTTGAGCACGCCAGAACCGAGCGATCCACCCATGACCGCGATGACGAAACGCTCCGCGCCGAGACCGAGCGACCGACGCGCTGACGATCTCAGTTCGTCGTTCGATCGGTCGACGTCGAGGATCGATTGGCGCACCGGCGCACCCGTCAACTCCGCACGCGGCAACGGCGAGTTCTCGAAGGCGACGGCACATGCAGCGGCAGAGCGTGCAGCCAACCGGCTCGCCCGGCCGGGCGTGCGGTCGTACGAGACGACCACGACAGGGATGCCCAGCCGGCGCGCCGCGAACACCGACGGCATGCTGGCGTAGCCACCGACCGTCACCACCACTCGCGGTCGCCACTCGCGCAGCAACCGCGTCGCGGCTCGGGTACTGCGCAGCATCTTGGGTACGAAGCCGAGATTGGCTCGGGTGAGCCGCCGTTGCGCCCCGACGACGTCGAGGAACGTATGGGGATACGCCGTGTCCGGGAGCAGCCGGGTCTCGACCCCACGCTCGGCGCCGACGTACTGGATCGAGGTGGCATCGTGGCCGGCGGCCACCAGCGCGTCGGCGACAGCGAGCGCCGGGACGACGTGACCAGACGTGCCGCCCCCCGTGACGACCGCGTACGCCCGCCCGGTCGCCGGGCCTGTCGGCGTGCCGGTGGTCGTCTCGGTCATCGGGCGTTGATGCGCCGCGCCACGCTCAGCAGGAGCCCGGCCGCGGTCATGCTGACGAACAGCGAACTGCCACCGGCGGAGAAGAACGGCAGCGTGAGCCCCGTGACCGGCATGAAGCCGACGACCCCGCCGATGTTGATGATCGCCTGGACGCCGAACCACGCAGCGATCCCACCGGCGAGCAGCATGCCGAACCGATCGGGTGCAGCGATGGCGGTCTGCATGCCGAGGGCGACGAGCATCACGAATCCGCCGATGACGGCGATCGTTCCGATCAGGCCGAGTTCGTCGGCGACCACGGCGAAGATGAAGTCGCTGTGCGCGTACGGCAGGTAGCCGAGCTTCGCGTTGCTGCCCCCGATCCCTGATCCCGACAGCCCACCCGAGGCCATGCTCAGGTAACCCTGATAGGTCTGATAGGCGAGGTGATCCTTCTCCTCGGCGATGTTCATGAAGGCGGTGAACCGGTCGAGTCGGCGCGGACTCGACACGACGAACAGCAGCGCTGCACCGATGGCGCCGACGGCCATACCCGACAGCGGGACCAGCGGCACACCGGCCATCCATGCGACGCTGAACACGATGGCACCGAGCACGATCGCGGCACCGAGGTCGCCCTGCATCAAGCACAGACCAGCACCGGCCGACGAGATCAATCCCAGGGGCAACAGGGTCGCGTAGCGGTCGCCGAGGTCATCACGGCGCCGGGTGAGGAGATCAGCGGCGAGGACCACCACGGCGATCTTCAAGAACTCGGAGGGCTGCGCGCTGAGCGGGCCGAGCCGGATCCACGAGCGGGCGCCGTTCACCGTGCCTCCGATGCCCGGCGCGAACGGGGCCGCCATCGCCGTCACGGCCAACAACGCGATCGGGATGATCAAGCGCTGCCACCGACGATAGGAGATCTTCACCATGGCACCCATCGAGACCAGCCCGAACCCGGCCCACATTGCTTGCTTGGCAAACACTCCGTAGGGCGAGTTGCCCTGGTTCGCCTCGGTGACCGCCGACGCCGACAACACCATCACCAAACCGAGCATCACCAGCACCGACACGACGCCGGCGATCGCATAGAACGTTCCGGGTGGCGGTCCGAGCACGACGGGCTCGACTCGGGACCTCGACGCACGACTCTCGCCCGCCTTGGACGGCCGGCGGCGCGTTCGTCGCGGCTGGACGGTGCCACCGTGGAGCCGTTCGAGCGTTGCCCGCCGGCGGTCGTCGACACTGATGGTGCTGGTCATCGGAGACCCCCGTGGTTCGTTGGCGTGTTCATGGGTGTGTTCGTGCTCTCGGTCGTGCTGGTGGTCGTCGATGCTGCGAGGCGATCGAGCACCAAGGATCGGAAATGGTCGCCGCGGGCCTCGAATCCGCTGTACTGATCGAAGCTCGCGCAGCCCGGCGACAGCAGCACTGTCGCTCCTGGCGCAGCCAATTCGACTGCGCGTTCGACCGCCGAAGGCAGGTCATCGACCATGTCGACCGTGGCCACCGAACCGAACGCCGCGGCAACCGCTGGTGCGGTGTCGCCGATCGCGAGCACCGCATCGATGCCATCGACGTCGGTGGCCATCGACGCGAGATCGACGCCCTTGTCGTAGCCGCCGGCGATCAGCACGAGTCGATCGAACGACCTGATCGCAGCCAAGGCCGCATGGGGTGTGGTCGCCTTCGAGTCGTTGTACCACGACACGTCGTTCCAGGTGCCGACGTACTCGAGACGGTGCGGTGGACCGGCGAACGATGCGAGTGCTGCAGCGATCGCCTGCGCCGTGCCGAGGCCGGTCTCCAAGATCAGCGCCGACGCCGCCAACGCGTTGGTGATGTCGTGGGGAAGGCTCCGCTTCATCGCATCGACCGAGGCGATCGACCCGTTCGGGCCGACGAGATGACCGTTCGCGACGTGGTAGTCGGCGGCCGCTGCACCGAACGTCAACTGCCGTCCTGGTGCCGCTCTCAGCCGTCGCATGACGACGGGGTCGTCCGCGAACCCGACAGCGACGTCGCCAGTGCCCTGATTGGCCCAGATCTGTGCCTTGGCCGCTTCGTAGGTGGCCATCGAGTGGTGCCAGTTGAGGTGGTCCGGCGCCAGGTTGAGCCACGCGGCTCCTTCGGCGCGGAAGCTCGGGGTCCAAGCGAGGCGAAAGCTCGTGCACTCCACGACGAAGACGTCGAGGTCCATGGTGATCGCATCGACCAGCGGCGTCGAGGTGTTGCCGGCGTCGATGGTGCGCACACCGGCGGCGCGCAACATCTCGACCGCGAGCAGGGTGGTCGTCGTCTTGCCGTCGGTCCCCGTGATCGCCAACATGGGCCTCGCTCCGCCCGATCGCTCCTGCTCCCAGCGGTAGGCGAGCTCGATCTCGGACACCAGCTCGACCCCAGCGGTTCGTGCAGTCGTCACGACACGGTGCGTCTCGGGCACGCCCGGCGAGGGGCTCACGAAGTCGCAGGACGCGATCAGCTCTCGTAGCACGGCGGCGTCTGGCCGCTCGAGCAGGTCGACGCCGAGTTGTCCGGCGACATCGCGGCGGTGCTCATCGACCTCGTCGTCGGCCACCACGACGTCGTAGCCGTGTCGCAGCAGCGCCCGTACCGTCGATTCTCCTGCCACCGCGAGGCCGTACACGAGCGCTCGACTCATAGCTGTACCTGGGCGGTGAAGTCGGCGATGAAGATCGCGAGCGCGGCCGCGACGCAGATCGCCGAGATCAGCCAGAAGCGGATGATCACGGTCGTTTCGGGCCAGCCGATCAGCTCGAAGTGGTGGTGGATCGGTGACATCCGGAACAATCGCTTCGTACGACCGGACGCCTTGAACACCACCATCTGGATGGCGACCGAGCCGGCCTCCATCACGTAGATGCCGCCGATCAAGATGATCAGGAGCGTCGTGTTCAGGGTGAGGGCACAGAAGGCGAGCGCTGACCCGATCGCGAGTGCGCCGACGTCACCCATGAAGATCCGCGCGGGTGCCGCGTTCCACCAGAGGAATCCGAGACAACCCCCGGCGAATGCTGCCGCGAACACACCCATGTCGAGCGGGTTGACGACGGTGCTGTAGATCTCGGGGTTACGCAGCGCCCAGTAGGCAATGATCGTGAACGCGCCGAACCCCATCAGGGCCGAACCCGATGCGAGCCCGTCGAGGCCGTCGGTGACGTTGACGGCGTTGGTCGTTGCCCAGATGATCATCCCGGCCCACACCACCCAGACCGCTGTGGGCACTTCGAGGCCGACGGCGCCGCGGGTGAGACTGATCGTCTCGGAGATCCCTGTGCCGACGACCAGCCACCACGCCATGGCGATGCTCGCCAGCATCGTGATGTAGTTCTTCTGTTTCCAGAAGATGCCGCGGTTGTGGCGCTTGCGTACCTTGATGTAGTCGTCGAGCAACCCCATCAACGCCATGAACAGCACCCCGACCCAGACGATCATGGTCTGATCGGAGAAGGCCAGCCCACGGCGGAGGTGGGCCACGAGCCAACCGACGAGGGCGGCGCCGACGATGGCGATGCCACCCATCGTGGGTGTCCCCTGCTTGATCATGTGGTGCTCGGGTCCGTGGTCCTCCTTGCCGAGGATCGGTTGCCCCTGTCCGCGCTGGCGGAAGAACACGATCAGGTAGCGCGTGCCGAAGAGCGACACGAGCATCGAACTGGCGCCCGCCAAGATGATGGCGATCACGACTGCGCCTCCAGGAACTCGCGAGCGACTGCGCGATCGTCGAATTCGATGACGCGGTCGCCGAACTCCTGCGTCGATTCGTGTCCCTTGCCGGCGATCACCACCACGTCGCCCGCGCCCGCAGACGCGACAGCCTCGGCGATCGCCGCACGGCGATCGATCAGCGTGATGACGTCGGCACGCGAGCCTGGTTCGATACCGCCGAGGATCTCGTCGATGATCGCCTGGGGGGATTCGTCGCGTGGGTTGTCGGAGGTGATCACGACCCGATCGGCACCGCGACTCGCCACAGCGCCCATTTCCGGCCTTTTCGCTCGGTCGCGGTTGCCGCCGCAGCCGAAGACCACGGTGAGCGTGCCAGCGTCTGTGACAACTGCCCGTGCGGCATCGAGAACCCGGGAGAGCCCGTCCGGGGTGTGGGCATAGTCGACCACCACGGTGATACCGCGGCGACGGCTCTCGTCGGTGGCGATCACCTCGAAGCGCCCTGGCACGGCGGCGAGGTTCGCCACACCACTGACCGCGACGTCGGGGTCGATTCCCACTTCGGCGGACGTCGTCAACGCAGCCAGCGAGTTGGCGACGTTGAAGTCACCGCCCAGCGGCACCTCGACCTGTCTGCCTCGCCACACATAGCGGTGCGCGGTGGCTGTCACCTCGACGTCCGAGACCTCGGCCAGGCTGTAGGTGACCACTCGGAACTCGCCGTCGGCACGCGCCGTGTCGGCGATCAGTCGGCCGTAGGTGTCGTCGACGTTGACGATACCGAGACGTGCGAACGACGGCGTGAACAACCTGGCCTTGGCGCGGAAGTACTCCTCCTGCGAGCCGTGCAGGTCGAGATGGTCGTGGCCGAGATTGGTGAACACCACCGCGTCGAATTCTGTGCCGTCCACGCGGTGCATCGCGAGCGCATGCGACGAGACCTCGAGTACCGCGGCAGTGCGTCCGCTCGCGACGAACTCGCTCAGGACCGACTGCAGCTCGGGCGCCTCCGGCGTGGTGCGCGCGCCGTGGAGGGTTCCGATCACCCCGCATGGTCGGCCTGCCGCTTCGAAGATCGACGCCATCACTGCCGCAGTGGTCGTCTTGCCGTTCGTTCCCGTGATGCCGACGGTGGCGAGCGTCCGACTGGGATGGTCGGCGATCTCGGCGGCGATCGGGCCGAGGCGCAGGCGGGTGTCGTCGACCACGATCTGCGGCACCGTGTCGACGGCACCGTTGGCCGCCGAGAGCACGTCGAGGACGTGGTCGGTGAGCACGGCGGTGGCGCCGGCGCGCACGGCATCACCCGCGAAGGCGTGACCGTCGAAGTGTTCTCCCCGCAAGCACGCATACAGCGACCCGGAGGTGACCTTGCGCGAATCGTGCACCACCGAACCGATCACGATGCCCTGGTCGACGAGCGAGCGTAGGTCGCTCAGCCCTGTGACATCGTGGATCGCTGCCATCGACGTCCTCACGATGCCGGGCATCCAGCGGCGCCCGGCGCGGGCACGATGCCCAGTTCGTGGATGAGCGTGGGTGCGAGTTCGGCGAAGACCGGCGCGGCTGCAGTGCCACCGAAGCGGTCGTTGGTGCCAGCCGGCGGCTCGTCGACGGACACCAGCACAGTGACCTGCGGGTTCTCGGCCGGGAAGAACCCGACGAAGCTCGCGTAGTAGATGCGGTTGCCGTCGGCGTCGAAGTAGGTGCCGTTGTCGGCGGCCTTGAAGGCCGTCCCGGTCTTGCCGGCGACGGACAGGCCGTCGACCTGGGCGCGAGTCGCTGTGCCGCTGCACACGGCGTTGCGCATCATCTCGGTCGTCTGTATCGCGGCCTGCTCGCTGACCACCGTGCGCGATTGCGCAGGCTCGCTCTCGGTGATGGTTCCGTCAGGGCCGACGGTCGCCTTGACCAGCTTGGGAGCCACGTAGGTACCGCGATTGGCGATCGTGTTGACCGCGGCGACCAACTGCAACGACGTGCTCGACACCCCCTGACCGTAGGCGACGGTGACGCGTTCGGAACCCCACAGGTCCTTGGCCTCTTTGAGGATGCCGGGTGATTCGCCGGGGAAGTCGAGCGCGGTTCTCGAGCCGAGTCCGAAGGCGGCCATGTACTCACGGTGCCTCTCTCGCCCCATCTCCTGCTGGACGAAGATCGTGCCGATGTTCGACGACTCGGTGAGGATCCGACCGACCGACATCGCCTCGTCGGGATGCTCGTGTGAGTCCTTCAAGAGGTCGTCGTAATACTGCTTGCGCCACGGCACGACGTAGGAGGTGTCAGGAGTGACCAGCCCCTCGCTGAGTGCGCTGGAGATCGTGATCACCTTGGCAACCGAGCCGGGTTCGTAGGAGTCGACCGCGGCGAAGTTGCCAGAGGTGACCTCGTAGGCGCCACTGTCTTCGTTGCGGCGAACCGATGCCATCGAGTAGATCTCACCGGTGTCGGTGTCCATGGCGATCGCCGTGGCTCCCTTGGCCCCGATTGCTGCGACCTGTTCCAAGAGCACCTGCTCGGTGGAGAACTGGACAGAGCGATCGAGCGTGAGCACGAGGTCGTCACCTGCGACCGGCTGCTCGGTGACGGTTTCCGAACCGGGGATCGACCGGCCCCCAGGCGCGACCTCGCGGCGCATGTTGCCGCCGGTCCCGGTGAGTAGGTCGTCGTACTGGAGCTCGAGGCCCGAGATGCCGAAGCCATCGATGTTGGTGCGGCCGATCACGCTGCGCCCGGTGTCACCGCCCGGCATCTCGCGGCGGCTCTCCCGATCGACGTTGACGCCGGCGAGCTTCATCGAAGCGATCTCGTCACCGATGTCGGCATCCGCCTGGCGGCGCACGAAGACGAAGCCACGGTCCTTCGACGCGATCTCGGCGAGCAGTTCCGTTGTCTGCTCGTCGGGCAGGTCGAGCAGGTCATCGAGAATCTGCACCGTGGCAGGTCCGTTGTCGATCAGCTTCGGGTTGATCGACACGGTGACAGCAGGAACCGACATCGCCAGCTCGGCACCGTGGCGATCGAACACCGTGCCTCGTTGGGCCGGGATGCTGACCGAACGCGTCCACTGGTCGGCGGCAGCCGACCGGAGCGTCTCGGCCTCGGTGGTCTGCAGGTATGCGACACGACCGATCAGCCCGAGCAGAACGGCCGCGATGACGATCAGGGCAAGGATCAGCCGACGTCGTGGCGATCCGGCGCGGAACCGCGACACGCGCCGACGAGGCGGCGAGGTGCGCACCTTGGCACGTGTCCTCGCCTCGACCTTCGCTGGCGCCGATGTGGTCGACCGCCGATCACTTCTCGCAGTCGATCGACCCGCGTGCGTCTTGGCATGTGTCTTGGGACCCGACTTGGAGGGCGTCGCTGGACGCGATGTCGTGCGGGTTGCCGCACGCGACTCGGAGCGACTGCTGTCATCCCGGCGACGTCCACTGGTCGACGCCGCTCCATGTACCCGCCCGCCAGCGGGTGCGGTGTGACGACGTGTTGCCGATTTCACGGCTCTCCCTCGGTGACGCTCTTGACCGCCCGGAACTGATCGAGCGGGTCGGTGTGGATCACGATTCGCACGGCGTTGTCGCCGATCGGTCCGGCAGCGGCGAGCTGCCGCGCCACTTCCTCCGGCGTAATCGACACGAACGTGCTCGCCCGCCCGCGATGCATTCCGAGTTCGGACGCGGCACCTGCGAGCCGGACGGGTGAGCGCAGTTCGGCACGCTCGTAACGGAGTTCATCGAAGCGTTCGCGCTCAGCCGCCACCTGGCGATCGAGCCGGTCGAGACGGAGCTGACGTCCGGCGAGCTGGGTGTGGAACACGGCCGCTCCGAGCAGCCCGAGGAACACGAGCGACCAGGCCAGCCCAGCGAGCAACGCCGGCCAGCGGCGGCGACGGGGAACGACCGTCAGCGATGGTCGGGTGGCCGCCTTGGAGCGACGGGGCTTGCTGTCACGAAGCAACGGCAGGGCGATCATCGGCCCGCCACCGGTTGTCCGTCGCTCTTTCGGGTCGCCACGACACGTTCGACCACGCGCAGCCGCGCCGACGCCGCTCGTCGGTTGCGTTGCCGCTCGGGTTCGCTCGCCCGCTTCGGAATTCCGCGCACGATGCGAACGGTCTGGATGGCGCCGCACACGCACGGGAGGTCGTCGGGACAGTCGCAGGCACCGGCGGCGACGGCGAACCGGTCCTTGACGATGCGGTCTTCGCCAGAGTGGTACGCGAGCACGGCGATTCGCCCGCCCGGGAGCGTCGCCTGCACTGCCTGGTCGAGCGCATCGGGAAGCACCCCGAGTTCGTCGTTGACTTCGATCCTGATCGCCTGGAACGTGCGCTTGGCCGGGTGTCCACCGGTGCGCCGGGCTGCCGCCGGGATGGCCGAGGTGACGATCGCGGCGAGTTCGGTGGTGGTCTGGATCGGACGAGCAATGCAGATCGCACGAGCGATGCGGCTTGCGAAGCGTTCGTCACCGAACCGCTTGATGATACGGGCGAGTTCTGCCTCGGCGTAGCCGTTGACGACGTCGTCAGCCGACCACGACTGATCAGCGTCCATCCGCATGTCGAGTGGACCCTCGTGGCGATACGAGAACCCACGATCACCACGATCGAGCTGCGGGGACGACACGCCGAGGTCGAAGAGCGCCCCGCTGATGGCCGCGACATCGTGGTCGACGAGTGCGGCATCGAGTTCGTCGAATCGGCGACGGCTGGTCCGGACCCGGTCGCCGTGGTCAGCGAGCCGGGTGGTGGCAGCCGCAAGGGCGTCGGCGTCCTGGTCGATGCCGATCACGTCGAGGTCGTCCCGCGCCGCCAGGATCGCTGCGCTGTGTCCGCCGCCGCCGAGCGTGGCGTCGACGATCGTCCCGGGCGGTACCGACGCGAAGATCTCCGTGATCTCCTCGACCATGACGGGGGCGTGCTCGAAGTCGGGTGTGTCGGCGAGATCGCTGCTGTTCATCGCCCGCCTCCGGCGATCTCGTGCTGTCCGGCATCCTCGCTCAGCCGGTAGGCCTCCGGGTGCCAGATCTCGATTTGATCGATGCTGCCGAGCACGACGACGGCACCCTGCGGCGCGACACCAGCGTGGTCGCGCAAGCGAGCGTCGAGCGTGACACGTCCCTGTTTGTCGATCGTGGCTTCGCTGGCCGAGGAGGCGAACGCACGCAAGCGGTTGCGGGTCACCTCACCGCGCTTGGCCTTGGCGACCATGTCGGCGGCCTCGGCCTCGAACGTCTCGACGCTGCGGACGCTGACGCAGCCGTCGTCGCCGAAGAACAGATAGCAGTGGTCGCCGAGTTCACCCCGGTACGACGAGGGCAGAGCCACTCGTCCCCGTTCGTCGAGCTGACGCTCGTGGACCCCAACAAACACGCGCCGCGTTCCTCATGCTTTCCACCCCCGCGGCGAACCTGCCGTGCCGGGAACGCGGGAGTCCTCCCCAGCACTCCCCATTCTTCCCCCATTCGCCCCCATTGTCAACCATCTTTCCCCATTTTGATCCCAATAGTCCCCATCGCGACCCCCACTCCACCCGCATGTGCGCAGACACCGATTCCGGAATGGTGGCGACATGAAGATCGGAATGGCCGAGCGCCATGGCGAAAGAGTCGGAATCTGTTCCCATTGAGCGACATGAACTCAGAACGCCGCCCACATCGTCGTGCATGAGCTGATGCACCTTTTGGAACCGACTCACAACGACATATTCGTTTCACTCATGGATGAGAACATGCCCGACTGGCGCGCCCGCCGGTATCTGTACGTGGCGCCGCTCGCCAACGAGACCTGGACCTATTGAGACCGACGCTTCGGACGTCTCTTCGGATTACGTTCAGCGAACGGCCAGACGGGTTGTCGGCCTGCGAATGCTCTGGTGACGCCCGCGATCGCGTCGTCGTCCCCAGTGAGCCATGCCCACAAGCAGAGGTCGGGCACTCCGGCTGGCACCTTGCCAGCAAGCTTCCGCCAGAGCTGGTCCTCACCGTGGCCGATGGTGTTCGCCAAGTCAGCGACCCTGAGGTCGTCGGTCCGCAACCTTCTCCAGACCCGGCGAGACAGTCGCTGTTGGAGCATCGATGCTGCCAGCATCGCAGGTAACACAGCATCTGCGGCGCGCAGCTCACCGCTGGCCCGCGTGCGCAGGAGCTCCACTCACGCTCGTATGACCGGACCGAGCTGATGACCAGCTTCGGGCGCGTGCTCCGACGCCACGAGCTGACGTACGCAGCGCTCAAGGGCTACTGCGCCGCTGTCAGCTGATACCCGGAGCCCGACGGTTGTCAGGGAGCCACCGTGGGTTGAGTGGTGCCAAGTGGGCGTCCCCTCGCTGAGCGCCAGATTGGCAGTCTGGCGCTTCCCGGATCGGCACATTATGGACTCGCTCACGTGGTGCTGAAAGCTCGACGTTATGGGCTGTGAGTATCGCTTTGCCGGTTGGCTGAGGTCGGCCAGTGTTGGTGTCGGTGATCCAGTGTGACCCAGTTATGCGTTGGCGGTGGTTGTCAGGCGACTTGGACGGCGTCTTTGAGTCGCTTCGGCACGACTTCGGGGAATGACACGATGAGGTGGCGGTCGAGCGCGGTGGCGACTCGGGCGAGGGTGTCGAGCCGGTTGCGTGCGCCTCCGCCTTCTTCGAGCCGCGAGATCACGGACTGGGTGGTGCCCATCCGCTCGGCGAGTTCCCGCTGACTCAATCCGGCACCGGTTCGCAGGTCATAGATCAACTGGCCCAGAGCGAAGTCCTGCTCGACTCCGGTGCGCGTGCCGTCGGCGGGGTCGGGTCGCTGCTTCTTGATGTCTTCCCAGCGGGAGTAGTTGGCCATGAGCATTCCTTTACGGGTTGAGCCGAGCGCAGTCGTCGGCGATCTGTCGTGCCCGGGTGATCTCGGCTCGCTCGTTGTTGCGTTGCTTGCGGAACGTCGTCAGCAAGATGATCCGGTTGTCTTTGGTGAATCGGTAGGTGATGCGTCGTGCGGTCGGGCCGAGTGCAAAACGAATTTCGAACAATCCGTCGCCCGAGTGCTCGGGAGAATGGCATGCGTGCCATTGATCTGAGATCGGCGAGACGATCGATGATGACCACGGTGCGGTCCCACTCGGATGTGTCGAGTCCGGCCATCCACTCCACGATCTCATCGTGCAACTCGATCCCGGCCACCGCACCATCATCGCAGAAACACGATCATCGCACAACAGCTATGATCAGAATCATCCCAGAACAACAGCCAACCCAGCCTCTCGAAATGCTCAGGATCGGCACCATGGACGGCGGCATCACGGAGGGCGGCATCAGCTCAGTCCAGGTCTCGGACGAGCGCGTCGATGACGGCCGCTGACAAGTCGGCGGGCACGGTAGCGACGAGCGACAAGGCGTCGAGCGGCGGGCGTCGATCCTGCGCGAGCAGACCGACCAGTCGGGACGGGTCGTAGGTCGAGTACCAGCAGCACTGCAGACGTGCGGCGTGACGGGTCCGGCGTTGGCTGATGCCCACCAACTTGAGGCCGCCGACGAGCACCTCCCCTGCGCCGACGCCGTCGAAGCACACCAGCGAAGACCACGGAGTGGAGCGCAGCGCGCCGTCGTGGACGGCGACATCGTCAGTCGCAGCGCCCACCGTGGAGACGGCCGCTGCGAGGTGCCGACCCAGCCACACCATCGGGCCATGGATGTCGTCGGACCATCCCGGTGCGCCGGCGGGGACGATCACGTCGATCCAGGTCACCTCATCCGGCCACAGCAGTACCGCTCCCCCGCCGCTGCGTCGACGCACCACTTCGACGCCAGCCCGACTGCACGCATCGAGATCGACGATCGACTCGTCCTGCGTCGAGCCCAGCACGAGTGCCGGCGACGTGATGTCGTGCTGCCAGAGTTCGCTCGACGCCGGATCCGGCACCGTGCGAGCGTGGAAGTCCGCTGCCGTGGATGTCGAACGAACGATGCGGTACGGCGAAGCCGTACTCACGAAGCGAGCAGCAGGTACGGGCGCCACGTGTCGGGGACCCCGCTCACCGACACCACCACCCACGCCGTCGCACGCGGCGCACCGCACGGTCGTGCAAGGCGCATGCCGGCCTCGTCGGGCGTGCGATCGCGCTTGCCGAGGTTGCAGGGTCGACACGCCGCTGCGACGTTCTCCCAGCTGTGCGGACCGCCCTTCGAGCGGGGGACGACGTGATCGATCGAATCTGCTCGATCGCCGCAGTACTGGCAGCGATAGTCGTCACGGGCGAAGATCGCGCGTCGCGACAGCGCCGCACGGCGGACGTAGGGCACCCTCACCATGTACCGCAGACGGATCACCGATGGACTCGGCACGTTCAATCGTTCGGAATGGATGATGCGACCGTCATTCTCGAGGACGTCGGCCTTCTGCGCGATCACGAGACACGTCGCCCGCTCGGTCGAGACGATGCTCAGCGGTTCGAAGCTGGCATTCAGCACGAGCGCGCTCAGCACGGCACCGTCGCCGTTCGTACGCCGGTCAGGCGTCGACTCGCTGCCAGTCGCGGCACCATCGCAGGTAGTTCAGCACATCTTCCGGCTCGGGGCGATGCGAGATGTCGCCGTATTGCGTCACGAGCCGGAACTCGAGGTACGAACGAGACGGCAACGGGAGATACGGCGACCGTGTCCACCACCGTGGAGGAACGAGGCGCCCACCCTGACGCACCGCAGTGATCCACAACGAAGGCTGCCGAGCCAACGCAACGACTATCGCGATCACCTCTCGCCCCCAGCAGGAACGCAGAGGCCAACAGGAACGCGGCGGCCGAAAGGAGCGCCAGCGACCGAGGCTCGCGCTCGGCCGACCAAGACCGTCACGCGCCGACGTGCGGTGAGGCCGAGTTGGTCATTGGGGCTTGGGTTCCTTGGGGAGCTGCAGGATCATCTCGCCGATGATGTTGCGCTGGATCTGCGACGACCCGGCGTAGATCGTGCCGGCCCGGGCGTTCAAGAACGTGTTGACCCACGAACCCGAGGTGTTCGCTGCCCCCGGATCGTCGGTCTGGAACGACGACGACGGTGGGCGACCTTCGATGTGCAACGCGTCGGCGCCGAGGATGTCGACGGCCAACTCGGTGACCACCCGGTGGTACTCGCTCCAGTAGAGCTTCGAGATCGCCCCATCGGGCCCGGGGTGATGGCCGGCGAGGAACTGGGTGAGCGTGCGCTGGCCGAGGAACTTCATGATCTGGACCTTCGAGTGGCACCAGGCCAGCCGCTGGCGGATGATCGGATCAGTCGTGAGGCCTCGTTCGCGCGCCATCTCGATCAGACGGTCGAGTTCGGTCTGATAGCGGATCGGCCCGGTCGCTGCGGCCTCGCCACGCTCGAAGCCGAGCAACGACATCGCGACTGCCCAACCGTTGTTGACGCCACCGACGACGTTCTCCTTCGGACAACGGGCGTCGGTGTAGAACACCTCGTTGAACTCGCTCTCGCCGGAGATCATCTTGATCGGTCGGACCTCGATGCCCGGCTGATCCATCGGCACCAGCAGGAACGAGATGCCCTTGTGCTTGGGCGAATCGGGATCGGTACGGGCGAGCGTGAAGATGTGGTCGGCCAGGTGGCCGGCAGAGGTCCAGATCTTCTGGCCGTTCAAGACCCATTCATCGCCATCGAGTTCGGCCTTCAGCCCGACGTTGCCCAGGTCGGAACCAGCATCGGGCTCGGAGTAGCCCTGGCACCAGGTGTCCTCACCGGACAACAGCCGAGGGATGTAATGCGACTTCTGTTCCTCGGTGCCCCACATCAGCAACGTGTTGCCGAGCATCTGGATGCCGAACACGTCGTTCGGTCCACCGGTCGGCACGCCGGCACGGGTGAACTCCTCGGCGAGGATGACCTGCTCGGTCGCCGTCAGGCCAGCACCACCGTATTCCTCGGGCCAGCCGGGTGCCAGGTAGTTCGCCTCGTACAGCGTCTTGCGCCATTGCGTGACGAAGTCGACGAGGGCTTCACCTTCGAGCCCACCCAGGCCGTTCCAGTTCGGCGGGAGCTTTTCGGCGAGGAATGCCTGCACCTTCTCGCGGTACGCCTCGGCCTCTGGGGAGTAGGTGGGATCCATACCGGGCAGGCTACTCGTCATCGATCATCGCGAGCCACCGGTGGCGACGAGCGCGGCGGTGCCGACGAGTGGCTGGACGAAGCCGGACGACTCGACCACCTGCAGACCCGACAGGTGCGCCAATCGAAGGCGGGCAGCGAGTTCACGGCGCATGGTGTCGAGCATTGCGTCACCGAAGGTGTCGACGACCACACCAGACAGCACGAAGGTCGAGACGTCGAACGCAGCGGCCGCCGAGGCGATCGCACGCCCCACCATGATCCCGGTGCGCTCGATGACCGATGGAGTTGCCCGACGTAGGGGCCGGTTCATCTCACTCTCGAGGGCGTCCGCCGACGCGAACGCGCTGAGACAGCCGACGGCACCACACGAGCAACGCTGGCCGCCGGGATCGACGGTGAGGTGGGCGAGCGATCCCGCATTGCCATGAGCACCGCGGAGACGCACCCCATCGATCGTGCACGCCGACTCGATCGTGCGGTCGAGCACCAACGTGAAGAAGCTCGTCGTCGTGATCGTCTCGCCATGACGCAACTCGCCTTCCGCTGTCGCTCCCGCGAGGGTGTCGAGGACCACAGGGAGCCCGGTGAGGTCCTCGAGGTGCTGGCGTAATGGGAACGCAGACCAGGCCGGAAGAGCCGCCGGCGAGACGGCGCCTGCCGGTTCGTCGATCGGGCCGGCGCAGCTCACCGCGACGGCTGATGGCGCCACCATGTCGTCGGGACGGGCCGCCAAGACGCGCAACACGAGCTGTTCGAGCGACCTCCACACCTCGCGGGTCGGCGTGCCGATGCGGTCACGTACGAGCACCTCGCCGGTCTGGTCCACGATTCCGGCCGCGAGCCGTCCAGGATCGACCACCACCGCCAACACCGTCGTCTCGATCGGACTCACTGCAGGCGAAGCTACCCCGCGACTGTCGTTCGGCGGATCGCCCGTCTACCCTTCGGGCGGTGACGACCGATATCGCGGACGACGCCCGTTCCCAGTCCACTCCCGCTGCCCCACCCGCGATGGGTCCGAGCGGCGACACATCGATGCGCGGATTCTCCGATCTGTTCGACGCGATCACGTCCAACGTGGCGCAGGTGCTCCACGGAAAGCACGACACGATCGAGTTGGCGGTGATGTGTCTCTTGGCCGAGGGCCACTTGCTGATCGAAGACGTGCCTGGCGTCGGAAAGACCTCGCTGGCCAAGGCTCTGGCGTCGTCGATCGATTGTTCCTGGAAGCGGATCCAGTTCACTCCCGACCTCCTCCCGACCGATCTGGTGGGCGTGAGCATCTATCAGCGCTCGACCGAGACGTTCGTGTTCGAGCCAGGACCGCTGTTCGCCAACATCGTGCTGGCCGACGAGATCAACCGCGCGTCACCGAAGACGCAGTCGGCGTTGCTCGAGGCCATGGAGGAACGCCAGATCACTGCGGACGGACGCAGTCGACTGCTCGACGCTCCGTTCATGGTGATCGCAACTCAGAACCCGGTCGACCAGGAGGGCACATACCGCCTCCCGGAGAGCCAGCTCGATCGCTTCCTGCTTCGAATCTCGATCGGCTACCCCGCCCGTGATGCGGAGATGCAGATGCTCGACGTACAGGGTGCCACCACCGCCATGAAGGCACTCCAGCCGGTGATCTCGATCGAGGAGATCCGAGCCATGATCGCTGCCGTTCGCGGTGTCCACGTGGCCAAGGCGCTCAAGTCCTACCTGGTCGACCTCGCCGCCACCAGCCGCCGCCACCCCGGAATCGAGCTGGGTTTGTCACCCCGTGCAACACTGCAGCTCGCTGCAGCCGCTCGTGCTCACGCTGCAGCACGGGGCCGCAACTATGCGACGCCCGACGACGTCAAAGCGGTCGGTCACGCCGCGCTCGGCCATCGCGTCGTCGTGCGCTCTGAACACGGCTCGCAGTTGTCGCCGGCCGACGCGATCAGCGAAGTCTTCGATGCCGTCGCCGTTCCGGTGCCCCGTTGAACCGATGAACGCATGGCTCGACTCGGCCTGACTCGACAGGGCGTCGCCGTCATCGGTGCCGGCATCACGGCAATCGTGGTCGGCCGCGTCTTCGCGATCATCGAGTTGTACGTGTTCGCCGCTGCATTCTTGGCTGCGGTGGTCGTCGCCGTCACCTACGTCTGGGCCCGCCGACCTCGCATCGAGGCGAGCCGTTGGATCCATCCCTCGCTGCTGGTCGCCGGCGACACCGGCCAGGTCGACATCCAGCTACTCCATTCGGGTCGGATCGGCTCGATTCCGTTCGTGCTGGAGGAGTCGGTGGTACGCACCAAGACCGAGGATCACGTCGCCCGACTCCCCGTCGGTGCGCTGCGGGCGGGCACCACGTCGTCATCGGGCTACCGGGTCCCGACAGCGACGCGAGGGGTCATCGTGCTGGGACCACTTCACATGGTCGTCGGCGATGCGCTCGGGATCGCCCGATCGGTCTCCTCCCTCGTCGGCACCGACGAGATCATCGTCGCTCCGCGCACGCTCACGATCGACATGCCCGAACTGGGCCGCGGCATCCTCGGCCAGGCGTTGCGCGAGTCTTCGCGGCGACTCGGACCGGGTGACTTCCACGGGCTGCGCGAGTACGCCCCGGGTGACGAACCGCGCAGTATCCATTGGCGAGCGTCGGCACGCTCCGACGACTTGATGGTCAAGGAGTACACGATCGAGGGCCTGCACCAGTGCACCGTCGTCTTCGATGCGTCCCCGGGCGCGCATGCGAGCACTGCCAACTTCGAGCACGGGATCACCGCTGCTGCGAGCCTGGTACACAGCGCCATGCGAGAGGGCCTGGCGACACGGTTCGTCACCGCCGGCGGCATCGACCTCCGGGGCCCTGACGTCGTGGCCAACACGCTCCGGGTACTCGCCAGGATCGAACCGAGTGACGCGCCGCTCGCATCGTTCGACGGGGACATGGTCGACGGTCTCGTCCTGCTGGTGGTCATCACCGGTTCGCATCAAGGCGCGACGTGGCGAGCGAGCCAGGCGATCTCCGATCCGACGATCACCAGAGTGCTGGTGACCACCAACGATGCTCGGGGCGGAACCCGCCTGGCGGTCGCTGCGCGATCCGACGACGAGTTCGTCGCGGCATGGCAAGCGCTGGTCGGCCGGCCCTCGGTGGCACCGTCGACCGGCGCATCGGGATCGACATGAGTACCTCGGCGCAACGCCGACCACTGGCGAGCGATCTGATCGCGACGCTGGTGGTTGCTGCGTTCTCGATGACGGTGGCACTGGGCTACGCACGGGTGTTCTCCGCATGGCCCTTCGTGACGGACATGGCCGTGATCGTCGCCGTTGGACACGGTGTCGGCCTGCTGTTGCGGCGACTCCGCGTGAACTCGTGGATCGCCGTCCCGACCATGGCGATCGCGCTCATGTGGATCGTGCTCGTCGTGTACTACCGCGACACGTTTTCGTGGGCGCTGCCCACCAGCGATACCTGGTCGATCCTGCGAACACAGCTCACGTCGGTGCGCAGCGAGTTCCGAACGGCGGTCTCACCGGTCAACTACGGCGGCGGTTGGGACGTCCTCGCCGCAATCGGGCTGGCCACCGCCGTGTTGCTCGCCGACGTCTTCGCCTTCCGCGCCGATGCACGGGCGGAGACCCTGGTCCCAGGCGGTGTCCTGTTCATCTTCGTCGGCGCGCTGGGCGACGAGCGCCTCCGAGTAGCGGGTGCTGTCGCACTCGTGGGGGTCGGAGTCGTGGCCACGGTGGGACTGCGGTGGTATCACGCCGAACCCGGACGCGGTGAGCCCGCCACGTTGTGGAGACGGTGGCCAACGGCGATCGCGTTCGGTTTCGTCGTCGCGATCGTCGCCGGGGTCGTCGGTCCACGCCTTCCTGGCGCCGATGCGGCACCGTTGTACGAGACCAGCGGCCGCGGAGGCGGGGTCACCCAGGTGGTCAGTCCGCTCGTCGACATCCGGTCGCGACTGACCAACCGGTCGAACGCCGAGTTGTTCCGCGTTCGCGCCGACGTCGAGTCGTATTGGCGATCGTCAGCACTCCCCGAGTTCGACGGCACCAGGTGGGGGCTTCCCGAGCGCGAACTCGAACCCATCTCCGACGGGCCCACGGCACCACCGGATTCGTTGATCGAGAACCGTCAACGGGTGATCATCGGCGCGCTGGCCGGCACGCTCGTTCCCGCCGCACCCGACCCCTTCCAGGCAACGGGGCCCGACGATCTTCGCTGGGTTCCCGAGACCTCGACGTTGGTGACCGTCGACGGCGACCTCGAGACCGGCGACACCATCGACATCGTCTCCGCAGCACCACGGCTCGACCCCGCTCGTCTGGCGACAGCCACGTCGAACGACCCCGGCGACTCGATCTACACCAGCGTGCCGAGTGACCTTCCAGAGGTCGTCGAAGCGACCGCACGTCAGGTCACCGCCGGCGCCGAGGGCACCTACGACGCTGTGCTGCGGCTGCAGGCATGGTTCCAACGCGAGTTCGAGTACAGCCTGGAAGTGCAGCCAGGTCACGGCAGTTCGGCGATCGAGAGTTTCCTGCGCGATCGTGTTGGCTATTGCGAGCAGTTCGCCGGCACGTACGCCGCGATGTTGCGGACCCTGGGGATTCCCTCCCGTGTCGCGGTGGGCTTCACATCGGGGGTGACGGTCGCCGACGGCGAGTTCTCGGTACTCGGCCGCAACGCTCATGCCTGGCCCGAGGTGTGGTTCGACGGCATCGGCTGGGTCGGTTTCGAACCGACGCCCGGGCGGGGCGCCCCGAACGCCGAGGGATACACCGGGATTCCGCCGCAGCAGGACACCTCCACGGACGCCGCCGAAATCGAAGACTCCGGCGTCGCACCACCGCCCACGCTGCCGACTGGGCCGACCGGCGACCAGCCTGGCCTCCAGATCCCCGACTTCAACGATCCGATCGGCGGCTCCCAGACCACCACTGCCGCAGGCGACGGCGCCGGTGGCACCTTGCCATGGGGTTGGCTGGCGTTGGCCGTACTCGCAGGCGCCATCGTCGCAGCACCGAAGCTGATCCGCTCGTTCCGTAGCCGTGCCACGGCGCAGTCGGTCGACCAGCAGATCGCCGCTGCGTGGCGGCGCGCCAGCGCCGCCGTGACGGCGGCCGGTGTGCCGCTACGACCCTCTGA
>JBBQEU010000012.1:0-41103 GCA_038321235.1 Acidimicrobiales bacterium
TACACCCGCCGCGCCGGCTACGAACTGTACGGACGTGACGAGCTCACGCTCACCGAGAAATGGGGCGACGGCGCATCCACCCTGCACGGCATGCACAGTCGCGGGTTCCCGAACTGCTTCATCTTCTCCAACGTGCAGAGTGGTTTCACGGTGAACTTCCCGCACATGCTCAACGAGCAGAGCAAGCACCTCGCCTATGTGCTGGCCGAGGCCCGCGACCGCGGCGTCACCCTGATCGAAGCCGACGGCGACGCCGAAGCGGCGTGGGTCGACACCATCGTCAGCCTGTCGCAGATGAGCATCAAGTTCCTCGAGTCGTGCACGCCCGGCTATTACAACAACGAGGGCAAGCCCAGTGAGCGCAGTGTGAAGAACGGGAGCTACGGCGCCGGTTCACTCGCCTTCATCAAGGTCCTGGAAGACTGGCGCGCCGAGGGATCTCTGGCCGGCCTCGAACTGTCGTGATCACCAGGGCGCTGAATGCGTCCGTCAGGCCACGTGGTCGGTCACCACCAGCGCGAGTTCGGTGCGGGAACGCAGCTCCAGCTTGCGATAGATCCGTTGGAGGTGCGAATCGACCGTACGGGGACTGAGGAAGAGTTCGTCTGCCACCTCACGGTTGGTGTTGCCACGTCCGACGAGCAGGGCGACGCGGAGTTCGGCCCGGCTCAACGAGTTGATCACCGCAGCCGGTTCCGGCCCGGTCGAGCCGATCATCTCCGCAGTTCGGTCCGACCACGGCCGGGCCCCCAACCGGTGGAAGACGTCGAGTGCGGCCCGGAGATCATGAGCGTGTTCGGTGCGGTCCCCGATCTCGCCGATCAATGCTCTGCTGCGCGCCGCCTCGAACGGAACTCCGAGTTCGGTGAGCATCGTTGCCGACGCCAGTAACGCGTCGACGTTGCGTCCGATCAAACCCCGCCCACGCGCCGAGATCGCCGCTGCCCATCCACTTCCCGTGCGTTCTGCGTCACGTTCGAGTTGATCGACCAACCGGGTGATGTCACCGCGCCCCGATCGCCACATCGCCTCGACGAGGTCTCCCTGCCACCAGAGGGCCCCTGGAGCACCGATGTCACCGGTCAGACAGATCTCCCAGATCGGAATCAGTGCGTCGACGGCAGTGTCGGCGTCGCCTTCGGCGAGTGCGGCCAGTCCGAGTGCGTGGAGCCCCCATGCCTCCATCACACGCATGCCCGTGAGTCGGCCATGATCGACCGCGAGCACAGCGTTGCGGCGACTGTCGTCGGTTCGTCCGGTCGCTGCGTCGACACGGGCGAGGCAGGCGTGTCCGAACGATCCGATGGGCACGGGTCGGGCCTCGTTGAAGGCGTGCTCGATGAGTGATTCGGCTCGGGCCTCGATCCAACGCCCGCGACGCCACGCGACTTCGGCGACCAAGCCGTGGACGAAGGCCTCGACGTTGGTGAGGCCGTGGCGGTGCGCCTGAACGAGCACGCGGCGGCCGATGTCTTCGGCGTCTTCCCATCGGCCGAGCGTCAACAGGTCGAAGACGACGAGTTGTCCGAGGGTGGTGAGGTCGCGGGGCGCATCATCGTTGATCAGACCCACCAGATCGATCAGTGACTGGATGCCGCCGGCGTCGGGCAACGACTGCCCGTGCACGATCCCGATGTGTGTCGTGATCGCCTCGCAGACGATCACTGCGATGAAATCGCCGGTGACCTGCGCCCGCTGCAGACCGACGGCGCAGAGCCTGGACGCGCGGGCGAGATCGCCGGTGAGTGCGATGAGGTTGGCGGCGAGGCAGACCATCGTTGCGGACTGTGCGGCCTCGGTGTCGGCGATGGCCTCGGCCTCGTCGAGGATCATTCGGACCCCGGCCGGGCTGTCCACGTAGAAGAACGTCATGTCGCCGAGCGCGAACAGCAGCCTGACTCGTTCCGGCCCGCGGTCGAGGAGCGTTGCGGCCTCCCGCCCGAGGGGCAGACCCAGCTCGTGTCGTCCGGCGTACCAGTACGAATTGGTCGCTTCGGTCAACCGACGGCCGGTGTCGAACGTCGTGGACGACCGGCAGGCTGCGCGTTCCCACGCATGTGCCGCCACCTCGTAACTCCTCGCCGCTCCGGCGCGGAGGGCGACGGTCTCGAGCGCGTCAGCGGCCTCGTCGTCGGGTCCTTCCGCGGCGACATCGAAGTGGTGTGCCCGCCGGTCGATGTCGTCGGCGGCAGCAGCGAGCGCACGATGGGCGCGGCGTCGAGACGTCGGCCCCGCGTGGGTCAGTGCCGCGGTTCGCAACAACGGGTGCGTGAAGCGGAACCCCGTTTCGTCGACCACGAGCACGCCGGCACCCTCGGCAGGAGCCAGATCCGTGGCGCTGGCACCGACGGCGCGCCACGCATCGGGGAGCGCGGCAAGGTCACGCGGCCCAGCGGCGGCGAGCACGGCGAGTGCCTCGATCGTCGTCGAGGGGAGCACCGCCAGGCGATCGGCGAGCACCGCTGCGAGGCGGCCGCCGATCGGCACGACATCAGGCAGGTCAGCGGTCCCGTGTCGTTGCGCCACGCTCAACGCCACGCCGAGTTGTTCCAGGGCGAGCGGATTGCCGCCGCACGCCGCGCCGGCACGAGCTGCGACCTCGGGATCGACATCACCGGTCTTCGACAAGATCTGGAAGCTCGTGTCGTCGTCCACACCGGCGAGCCGCAGCACCTCGGCTCCGTCGAAACCGGGCCACGCTGGTGCGCGGGTGGCCACGAGCACACCGATCGGCCGATCGGCGAGACGCCGCAGAGCGAACTGGATGACCGAGGTGGACAGTTCATCGAACCACTGGACGTCGTCGATGACCAGCAGCACCGACGGATGTCGCCGGGCCACGTCGTCGAGGAGGTGCATGACGGCCAGGCCGAGTACAACCGGTGCTGCTGGCTCGCCTCGCTCGATGGCCGCAGCCAACGTGCTGCGGTGTGGTTCGTCGAGCCGGTCGACGTCGGGACGGAGCGATTTCAGCAGATCGGTGACTCCGGCGAGAGGAAGGTCGAGTTCACCCTCGCCTCCTGTGGCCCTGATGATCAGGGCGTCGGCAGCGACGGTGGCGCAAACCTCATCGAGCAGTGTGGTCTTGCCGATCCCAGCGTCGCCGCTGACCAGGACTCTGATCATTCCGCCGGTTCGTCCGAGTGCGAAGAGCACCTGAGCCAACTCGGCGGCTCGACCCAACATGTACGAAACGTACTGCCTGAGCCGCCTTGTCGAAGCATCGCTGCTCGCGCGAATTGAGTGATTCTCCCGATGCGATCGACGAGGAGCCCCAGCTACTTTTCGTGCATGTCACAGCGGTGGGGTCAATTCTGTAACGTCCGACCGATTCGGCGATGAGGACTCGACTTGTCCCCGCGGGCGTCGCTGCGGTTTTGTTGATCGCGGCATGTGGTGGAGGCGGCTCCGCTGGAACCTCGACTTCCGACAAGACAACTGCGAGCGTCGATGCCGCTGGCGGCGATCCGACCACGACGACGGGTGCAGGGTCCCTGATCGTCGACGACGAGATCGACAACGACGCCCTGAACGCGCTGGTCACCGACTTCGACTCGCTCGCCGCCGACCAGCAGAACGAACGCGTGAACGAACTGTCGGGTGACGTGGAACGCCAGATGTACGAGGTGTCGGGGCTGGCACAGGAACTCGGAAGTCCCGAAGCCGTCGACGACTCGATCACGCAAACAGCTCAATGGTTCGCTGAACTTGCAGAGCAGGCGTCGACAAGCATCGGCTCGGCTGCGCTCGAACCCCAGGGCATCCGCATCGGCGTGCTCGCACAGGCCGGAGTGCCGAGTCTCGGCCTGGGACTGTTCGGGGGTTTTCTCGTGACAACGCTCGTCGGTGAGTCGGCGGTGACGAGAACCAATGACGGAACGGTCGGCAAGGCGGAGTTGGGCGAAGGTATCAAGATCGATGCCAGCACCGACAGGGTGGAAGTGACGACGCAGCACACGTCCACCGACAAAGCAGGAGTGACCACCACGCTCGCCACCCGCAACGTGGTCACCCCGTGCCCGAAGGCCGACGGCACCTTCGAGGCGTCGGCCTCGATCGACACGTCGAGCACGATCAACAACGGCGCCACCGGCAAACGCGTCACCCTTGACGTCACGATCAACGGCACCGTCGACGACAATGCCGACCTCGTCGGCTACGACCTCACGTCGCGGGTCCAATACGCTGACTTCGTCGCCAGCCGAGGCGGATTCGTCGACCTCACCATCAAGCTCCCCCAGGCGGGATCAGCCACCGGCGAATACACGCGAGGCGGCGGCACCGTGACCAGCGAGATCGTGGAGAACGCAAGCGCGTTGAGCACCTTGATGGTGGTCCTCGCCGGAACCAGACTGAGTGAGGCCGCCAAGATGGGATGGGAATCCGGACGCTGTGTGGCACTCCAACCCACCGTGTCGAGCGGACCGAAGGGGTTGCAGCCGTCCGCGTCAGTCACGATCAACGCTGCGCCACGCAGCAAGGTCGACGGCACACCAACGGGTGGCACGGTGACCGCGCTGCTGTCTGGCGGTGAGGCCGCTGTCGACCCGTCCTCGACGCCGGTGCCCGCAGATGCCGAGTTCAACTACCGAGCCCCCGGAGAGAAGGACAAGACCGGCCAGGTCGCCCTCGAGGCACGATCCAGACGCGGTGTCGCCAAGGCCACCATCGACTTCGACACCGAGGCCGCGAACTATGCCGCGACCTACGACGGCGGCGGGATCTCGATCAGGGGAACCATCGCCGATCTGTCGGCACCGTTCGAGACGGTCGGAACGTTCACCGGCGGACAGACCACATTCCGCTACGTCCCCACCGATGCCGAGAGCGGGTCGGTCAGCCACAGTGACCCATGTGGGCCCGGGTGCGTGGCCGAGGGCTCGGGAACGTACACGATCGCCGACACCGGTGCCGGCGACGGGACACTGACGTTGGACATGGCGTTCTCCACGTGCGTCACCGTGACGGCCGGATTCTCAACGCAGAGCTGCGACGACAAGGTGCACCCGGTCCTGTTGACCCCAGCGTGACCGCGACCGCAGCTCGATGCAAGCGGTCGACGGCGCTTCACCAAGACGTGCTCGGCCGGTCGGTGAGTTGCCAGCCCGCTGATGCGTACAACCCGAGCGCTGGCTCGTTGCCCACCATCGTGTGCAGTTCAGCGCCGTGGAACCCGTGCTCGACGATCAGCTGCTCTCCGACGCCGAGGAGTCTCCGGCCGGTCCCCTCACCTTGGTGATCCGCGTCGATGAACAGGTGCACGATCTCGTTGCCCTCCACGGTGATGTGGCCGACCACGACACTGCCCTGCGTGGCCGGTGCGCATCCCGCTGTCCAGCGACAACCAGAAGCGAGAACGGTCGAGACGCCCCAACGGGTCCATTGCGCTCGACGACTCCGGGTTCGAACAGCGACGGAACCCACGTCAGCCAGCATCGATGGTGATACTCGGCGATGCACTCGACGTCGTCGTTGATCCCGACCCGGAACTGCAGCTCGTGGCTCTCCACCTCAGCAGTCGGCCATGGCGTCGAGGGCGTCGCAGATCAAATGGTGGCCGTCGACACCGAGGCGGCCCAGCCGAACGGTGAGTACCGCTTTGGGCACGGCGGCGAGGTTGTCGAAGGTGGCAACGCTCTCGTGATCGACGCCTTCGTCGGGACCGACCGGGATGCACGTGGGGATGTTGCGGATCGTGCTGGTGACCGGTGCCACGACCACGTTGTTGAGCACGGCGATGGCCTCGTCCCGGGACACCACGAGCACAGGACGGCGCTTCGCGTTCGGTGTCTCCATCAGCCAGAGTTCCCCATGAGCTACCACGGTTCGGCCTCGGTCATCGCCAGTGCACTGGCCATCGCCAGGTCGTCGTCCTGCGCCGACTGCGGATTCTCACGATACGAACGGGCGATCGCCTCGCCGATCTGCGCACGCCGAACCGAGTCCGCAAGACGGTGAACACCCTGACGGATCACGGCGGATCGGCTGTCGCCGACACCGCTTCGAACGAGCTCGTCGATGAGGGCAAGCTCCTCGTCGCTGAATCTGGTCGGCACGGGGCTGGACATACCCGGCAGTATACGAAACGTATACTGCTCGTGCCTCGCTCGGCTGACCGCCAGGCCGGTGCTGGTCAGCGCAGGGTAGAGCGGATCGGGAGCGCCTTCGGGCCACCGACGAGCGTGGTCTGCGCCATCGTGCGTCGCCGACGATCTCGACCGACTCGATCAGCGGGACGAGCCGTTTGAACAACGACCGCAGTTCCATGCGCGCCAGTTGCGCGCCCACGCAGAAGTGCTTGGCGAACCCGAACGAGACCTGACGGTCGGCTTCGGGCGTTCGATGTCGAACCGCAGCGGATCGGCGAACACCTTCGGATCGAGGTTCGCCCCTTTGTACGACAGGTAGACGAACTCACCCTTCGCCACGGGGCGGCGGGACCGTGTTCGTGTCGAGGTGCCCGTGGAGTTCGGTGTCGGCGGTGGCGCAGCGCATGAAGCGCCGCACGGGAGCGCTCCAGCGCAGCATTTCCTCGATCGCGTTGTTCATCAACTCGGGGCGTTCCTGCAGCAAGTGGAGCTGATCGGGGTCCTCGACGAGCGCCCGGAACCCACCCGCCATCGCGCTCGATGTGGTGTCGTGGCCGGCGGTGGCCACGATGATGTAGTAGCCGATCGTCTCCGAGTCGCCGAGTGGTGGGGCGTCGGGGCCGTCGCCGAGTCGACCGTTGGCGATCAGCGACGCGAGGTCGTCGGTGGGGTTGGTTCGCCGGTCGATGGTGACCCCGGAGAAGTAGGCCATGAAGTCCGTCAGAATTGCGCCGATCGCCTCGGGGCTCAGCTCTTCGCGCTGGAGGTCGGGGTCGTCGCCACCGAAGAGCTGCTGGGTGAGCTGCAACATGCGCGGGAAATCGTCCTCGGGGAGACCGAGGATCTTCAGGATCACGTGCAGCGGGTACGGCAGCGCCACATCGGTCGAGAAGTCGAGCTCTCCACCGGCGTCGCGCATCGTCGCCACGGCGCGTTCGGTCAACTCGTCGAGCCGGTCCTGCAAGCGGTCGAGACTGGCCGGCTCGAACTGGGGCAGTCCGAGCTTGCGGTACGCGGTGTGTTCGTCGCCGTCCATGTGGATCAGCGTCCTCAACTCGATCGGCGGTGGGTTGTCGAGCGCCTCCCGGATGGTGAGCACCGGTGCCGGGCCGTTGGTGAACAGCTCGGGCTGACGCTCGACCTCGAGCACCGCCGCGTGACCGAGCGCGACGAGGATCGGCGGGAAGCCCTCTCGCCCGATGCGGTAGAAGCCGCCGTGGTCCTCGTGGATCCGAACCGCAGTCCGGTTCCACGCGTCGATGTCGCCGAAGCGGACGTTGTCGGTGAAGATGTCGTCGTCGGCCGGCAGTCCGATCCCCGGTGGCATCACTCGTTGTGCGTGCTCTGCGGTCATGTCCCCTCCTCGGTCCCGCAACCCGTGATGCGGCGACGGGACGGATGGGATTGCGGCCGGGACGACCGCCCGAACCCGAGATGATCTTCCAGAATGCTCCGAGTCTCGACCGGACGCAGACTGGCGCGAGACTGGCGCATGGCTGACTTCGACCTGATCATCCGTGGCGGTTCCGTCATCGACGGCACCGGTATCGAGGCCCGCAACGCCGACGTCGCCGTGCGCGACGGCATCATCGCCGAGGTCGGGATCATCGCTGGGAACGGTGCCCGTGAGATCGATGCCCGCGGTGCGCTCGTCATCCCGGGCATCGTCGACATCCACTCGCACTACGACGGCCAAGCCACTTGGGACGAACGGTTGCAGCCGTCGTCGTGGCACGGCGTCACCACCGTGGTCACCGGCAACTGCGGCGTCGGGTTCGCTCCAGTGCACGACGCCGACCATGACGTGCTCATCGAATTGATGGAGGGAGTCGAGGACATCCCCGGCGCAGCACTGCACGAGGGATTGAAGTGGAACTGGAACTCGTTCGGCGAGTTCCTCGATGCCGTCGACTCGATCCCCCACGACATCGACGTCGCCATGCAGGTCCCTCACGGCGCCCTGCGCCTGAATGTGATGGGTGAACGCGGCGCCAATCATGAAGACGCCACACCCGACGACATCGCCGCGATGGCCGAGCTCGCCCGCCAAGGAATCACGGCCGGGGCACTCGGGTTCAGCACCAGCCGCACACGCAACCACAAGACCTCGACTGGCGCGTACACCCCAACGCTCACGGCTGCGCCCGGCGAACTGATCGGTATCGCCCAAGGTGTCGGCGCCACGGGAACCGGGGTGCTGCAGGTGGTGTCCGACTTCCTCGATCCCGATAGCGAGTTCGCGATGCTGCGCGAGATGGTGGCGACCTCAGGCCGGCCGATGTCGATCTCGATCGCCCGCAACCCGATGATGCCCGACGCGTTCCGCGGCCTGCTCGACCGGATCACGACGGCCAACGCTGACGGACTCGTGATGACAGGACAGGTTGCACCCCGCGCCGTCGGGTTGATCCTCGGACTCGAGTGCACGCTCAACCCGTTCCTCACCAACCCCGTCTATCGCGAGATCGCCGAGCGACCGCTCGCCGAGCGCGTGGCGGCGCTGCGCGACCCGGCGTTCCGCGAACGTCTCCTCGCCGAAGCTGCCGACCGCTCGCGCGGCAAGCTCGGCGGCAACCTGATCGGACGGTTCGACCTGCTGTTCGAGATGGGCGACGAACCCGACTACGAGCCGCCACTCGACACCTCGATCGCTGCTGTTGCCGCTCGGTCGGATCGCACGCCCGATGAAGTGGCACTCGACGCGATGCTTGCCGACGACGGACATGGCCTGCTGTACCTGCCGTTCCTCAACTACGTCGACGGCAACCTCGACGGTTGCCACGAGATGCTGCTGCACCCCCACACGGTGCCCGGCCTCAGCGACGGCGGCGCTCACGTCGGCACGATCTGCGACGGCAGCTTCCCCACCACACTGCTCGCCTACTGGGGCCGTGACCGCGACCACGACCGGATCCCGCTGCCGTTCCTCGTGCAACGCCACTGCCGCGACACCGCCCGCACCGTCGGGCTGTTCGATCGGGGCGTCATCGCCCCCGGCTACCGCGCCGATCTCAACGTGGTCGATTTCGACAACCTCAGGTTGCACAAGCCCGAGATCGTCCACGACCTCCCGGCAAACGGGCGACGGTTGCTGCAACGAGCCGATGGGTGGCGCCACACGATCGTCGCCGGCCACGAGACCTACCACGACGGCGTCGCGACCGACGCCCTCCCGGGCCGCCTGGTCCGCGGAGCCCAACCAACCCCGAACGGAGCCTGAGATGACGACCACCGCCGAGACCGAAATGAAATCGAAGGATCTGACCCCTCAGTTTCATTTCGCGGCCGTCGAACTCGAGACGCACGCCAACTGGCGGGCCAGCGACGTCGGGAACACCGACGACTGGACGTTGCGGCTCACCGACGCCCACCACGACGAACTCGATGCTGCGTTGGCTCACGCCCGGTCGGCCACCGACGAGGTGCTCGACGTGACCGCCGACGACTTCCCCCTCCCGACGCTGGCGCCGCACCTGGCGGAAATGGCCGAGGGGTTGGTGAACGGTCGCGGGTTCGCCAGGATCGCTGCGCTCGACGTCGAGCGGCTCGGTGCGGAGGACGCGTCGTGGATCTACTGGGGTATCGGCATGCATCTCGGCGAGCCCTGGCCGCAGAACGCGAAGGGCCACCTGCTCGGCGACGTGAGGGATCAGGGCAAGGCACCCGACGATCCCACGGCGCGCGGCAACGAGATCGGCGGGCACCCACTCGGGTTCCACAGCGACGGCTCCGATCTCGTCGGCCTGATGTGTATCGACAATGGTGTCAGCGGAGGCGAGAGCCTGGTGGCGAACGCCATCGGCGCGTACAACGAACTCGTGCGGACGCGCCCCGATCTCGCCGCCGTGCTCTACGAGCCGTTGCCGTACGACTTTCGCGGCGAGCAGCGCGACGGCGGGCAGCCGTTTTATTCGGTGCCGGCGTTCTCGCGGCACACCGGCCCGACCGGCGACCGGCTGTTCGTCCGCTACATCCGGCCGTTCATCCAGGCGTCGCAACGACACGCCGATGCGCCTCATCTCACTGACATCCAGATCGCGGCGATGGACGCGTACGACGCATTGATCAACGATCCCGACAACCAGGTCGAGATGGCCTTGCGCCCGGGCGACATCCAGTTCGTGAACAATTACCACGTGCTGCACGGGCGACGGCGCTACGTCGACGATGTCGACAGAGGTCGTGTGCGCTGGCTCAAGCGTCTGTGGTTGGCCACAGACATCCTCGGACCCGACGATCGGCCCGAACGATTCCAACGCGTGGGCGCCATGGGCCACTGGGGAACCAAGCGCACCAAGGCCTGATCACGCCAGGGGTCAGGCCCCAGGCGTGATCGTCACCCATCCGCCCATCGACACCTCCAGGACCTCATGAGTGACATCACCTTCGAGGACGCTGCCCGCTGGCTCCCCGCAGAGGTCGACCGACTCCGCTGCGAAGCGGACGACGAAGGCATCCGGATCGTGTCGACAGTGATCGATCGGTGGATCGACGGAACGCAGCGCTATGACCGACCCGGTGAGAAACTATTGGTCGGGCGCGTCGAACACGAGGAACAGATCATCGCCGTCGGCGGGCTGGCGTTGTGCCCGAATGTCACCGGGGCCCTGAGAGTGCGGCGCTTCCACGTGTCTCCAACTGCCCGTCGGCGAGGCGTCGCTCACGACCTCGCCCGCAGGCTGATCGGCGGCAGCGCCGAGTACACATCGGTGGTGACCTGTAACGCCCGGGCATCGGAGGCTGCCGCACCGTTCTGGGAGTCGCTCGGCTTCCTCCCTGTCGACGCCGATGGCATCACCCACCGGCTCGACCACACGACGCTGTGACGTTCCGTCGGCGATGATGGGTTCATGACGGTTCTCGATTCGTTCACGTCCGAGTCACTCGACATCGCACTGGCTGCAGCCCGCCAGCGCTACAACGATGACAACCCGAGGAGTGCGGAGTGGGCGCAGCGAGCCAATGAAGTGCTGCCGGGCGGCAACACGCGATCGGTGCTGCACTTCGATCCGTTCCCGTTCAGGGTCGCGTCCGCGGACGCGCAATATCTCGTCGACGTCGACGAGCATCGGTACGTCGACCTCCTCGGCAACTACACCGCCGGACTGCTCGGCCATTCGCCCGAGCCAGTGCGCGCTGCTGCGCACGCGGCGATCGATGATGGCTGGGCGCTCGGAGCTGTACATCCGAACGAAGTGCGTCTCGCCGAGTTGATCGTCGGTCGCTTCCCGTCGATCGAACACGTGCGCTTCACCAATTCCGGCACCGAGGCCAACCTGATGGCACTTGTCCTTGCGACCCACCACACGGGCCGCAACAAGGTGCTCGTGTTCGACGGCGGGTACCACGGCGGGGTCATCACGTTCGGCGCTGCCCGTGACGTGAACGTGCCGCACGACTGGATCGTGTCGACCTACAACGACATCGATGCCGTGGGATCGGTGTTCGCCGAGCATGGCGACTCGATCGCTGCGGTGCTCGTCGAACCGCTCCAGGGTTCGGCGGGCTGCATCCCCGGCGATCCGGCGTTCCTCGCGAGCCTGCAACAGCGCTGCGCCGAGTCCGGAGCGCTGTTGATCTTCGACGAGGTGATGACGTCGCGGCTCGCTCCCGGTGGTGCTCAAGAGTCGCTGGGGATCATGCCGGATCTCACGACGCTCGGCAAGTATCTCGCGGGCGGATTCACGTTCGGGGCCTTCGGTGGACGGCGCGACCTGATGGCTGCGTTCGACACCGGGAGAGGCGGTCGTCTCGGCCACGCCGGAACGTTCAACAACAATGTCGTGTCGATGGCCGCCGGCGTGTCCACACTCACCGAGGTTCTCTCGCCCGAGGTGCTGGCCGCGACGAACGCACGTGGCGAACGGCTGAGATCCGAACTGAACGGCACGTTCGGGCGACACGGTGTGCCGATGTGCGTGACGGGATCCGGATCGCTGATGAACGTCCACGGCACATCGGGTCCGGTCACCTCCGTCGACGATCTGCACTCCGCCGACGACCGGTGGAAGGAACTGCTCTTCTTCGACGCACTCGACGCCGGTTTCTACCTGGCGCGACGAGGGTTCATCGCCCTGTCGATCGAGATCACCGACGCCGACATCGACGCGTTCATCGCCTTCGTCGACCGGTGGACCGCAACGATTACATCGCGGGTCTGACCCCTGATGTAATCGAACGTAGAGCTCGTCAGAGTTCGTCGAGGATCTGCTGGCGCTTGGCTGCGTACTCGGCGTCGTTGACCAGACCCTGTGCCTTCATGTCCTCGAGCGCGGCCAGACGGTCCTGCGCTGACGGGGGTTGCGGTGCTGACGACGCCGGCTCCGCATGGTCGCGCATCGCCTTGGCCAGCGAGGCCGCATCGCGGTCGGAGTCAGCCTGCTCGTCGGCTTCGACCTGCGCGAAGATCGTCGTGCGAACCTGTTCTGGGTTCGGGATGTTCTCGAACACCGAGTCACCGGTCTGGCCAGCGGACTCGATGATGACGACTCCGTTGTTGAGCATCCGGGCGATCATCGTCTGGTTGAAGTTGACGTTGTTGACCCGGTTGAGCGGGATCGACACACCACGCCGACGGATGACGCCGCTCTGGTAGGCGACGCGTTGATCGGTGATCGCGAACCGGGTCGTCTGCCATTGGATGAATTCGAAGATCACGTCGAGGATCAGCACGACGAACGCCACGAGCGCAACCCAACCGACGACGGTGTTGGCCCATCCGTCGTCGAGCCACCAGAGCAGGAGCAACAGGCCGAAGAGCACGATGGCCGCGGCCACCTGCTTCCAGAAGTAGAACCAGTGCGGGTTGGAGGCGAGAATCATCTTCTCGTCGGGCATCAAATCGATCTCGGCGCCAAACATCCGGCGAACTGTAGTGCCCCCTGATGGGTCACGAGAGGAAGCGGGTCAACGCCGTCGCCGCCGAGGCCACGACGATCACGACGACGAACGGCAGACGACGCCACAGTGCGAGGCCAGCGACGACCACGCCGACCAATCGGGCGTCGATCACGATCCGGCGACCGTCTCCCATGGTGGACACGATCGTCAGCGCGGCGAGCAACGCAGCGGGAAGCAATCCGATCACCTGCTGTACGCGAACCGGCAGCGAACGATCGCCGAGCACGAGCGGTCCGGCCGACTTGAGGGCGAACGTGCCGACCGTCATCACGATCAACACGACCGTCGCGTCGCTCACGACGGGGTCTCCGCGTCGGACGTCCGCCCCTCGATCCGCGCGGGATGCCCCGCACCGATCCGCGACGCAGCGACCCCGAGCATCGAGGCCAGGATCGGTACGCCGGGTGGCGCGACCGGGATCAGTGCCAGCGCGATGAGCGCGCCAACGATTGCCGTCCAGCGCTGCGGTGCCGACGACAGGCGTGGCCACAGCAACGCGAGGAATGCGGCAGGTCCAGCGGCGTCGAGTCCGAGTTCGGTGATCAAGTCCCCCGCACCAGAGAACGCCACGTGGCCGAGGATCGTCGTCAAATTCCACACGAAGAACACCCCGACACCAGCGACGAGGTAGCCATAGCGGCGCCACCGACGCTCCTGCTGCCCAGCGCCGACGGCTGTCGATTCGTCGATCATCAGCTGCGACATCACCGCCCGCTGCCACCAAGCGCCGAACAGCGCCGGTGCCATGATCACGCCGAACGCAAGCGAGCGGACGTTCAGCAACAGACCGGCGATCGCTGCCGAGGCGACCGACCCGCCGTCGCCGAGGATCTCGACCGCGGCGAACTGTGAACTGCCACCGAAGACCAATGCGGAGAAGCCGATTGCCTGAAGCAGCGGGAGCCCTGCGGTGGCAGCAGCGGCACCGAAGACGATCCCGAACGGCGCTACGGCTGCGACGATCGACGCTGCCTGGCGGTGGATCGCGCGGCGGCGGGCCGCATCGTCGACGTCGTTCACGGGGCGCAGTCTGGCGCCGGTAGTGTCCGACGACGTGGTCGTGACGGGTGGTGACGGTGCTCGGTCCGTTCGTCGACCGGCGGCCTCGTTCAAAGTGCGGCGTCGGTCGCTCTCACCGAAACGCCAAGGCGAGTTCGACGAATGGATCGTTCGCTGGGGCCTCGACCTCGACGGTCCGGTGCTCGACTGGACGCAGGTGTTCGGTCGAGACGGCGACGTGGCGCTCGACGTCGGATTCGGCCACGGAGAGTCGACGATCGAGATGGCCGCTGCGCAGCCGGACCTCGACGTGATCGGTGTCGAGGTCCACACGCCAGGCGTGGTCACGGTGCTCGACGCGATCGAGCATCGCGACCTCCACCAGATCCGTGTCGTGCACGGCGATCTGCTCCTCTTCCTCGACCGCATCGCACCCGAGTCACTGGCCGTGATCCGCATCTACTTCCCCGACCCCTGGACGAAGCGTCGCAACTTCCATCGACGAATGGTCGGTGCCGACGTCGTGGCAGCGTTGTGCGACCGCCTCCGCGTCGGCGGCCAACTGCACCTCGCGACCGACATCGCCGACTATGCCGTTGCCATGGAGGAAGTATGCGATGCCGAGCCCCGACTGAGCGGTGGCGTGATCGCCCGCCCCGACTGGCGTCCGCTCACCCGCTTCGAACAACGCGGCCTCGCTGCAGGTCGCTCCACCACCGACCTGCTCTACACCCGAACCGTTACTCGTGGTGTCAGACACCAGGAGTAACACCCTCACGTCTGGACGCGGTAGCGCAAGCCGTCACCTCGACCGAACTCAGCAGCGTGGGCGAACCGTTCGACCAACGTGCCGCCGGCGCCTTCGATCACACCCTGGGACGCGACGTTGTCGACATCGGTGGTGATCTCGATCCAGCGCAACCCCTCCGCAGCGGCGTCGGGCACCATCGCCCGCACGGCAGCTGTGGCGTAGCCGAGACGCCGCTTCCACGGCACGACGCTGTAGCCGACGTGGCCGAGCACATGTGGTGGCAACTCCTGGGTGCCGGGCTGCCACCGCAAACCGATCGAGCCACAGAACTCGCCGTCCCACATCCACTTGCGGTAGCCCGGCAAACGTTGGGCAGTCGAGCCGTCGGGCAGTGGGATCGGCGGACCTACGGCAGCGCGATCAACGAGCGACACGAGGAACGCCTCCGGGCCGCGTCGGATCTGTTCGAGTTCGACCAGGCCGGCCCGGTCATCGATCGTGTTCGGCGACCAGCCACGCTCGAGGGCGTCGACATAGCTCGGAAGTTCGACCTCGCTCGGCCACCGCAGTTCCATCGCACCGACGGTAGGCGCCGGTCAGGTCACGGGCGTCGGGGATTTTGGTCGGAGTTCTTCGAAGGTGTCGATCTTGCGGATCGACGGGAACACCACGGTGAAGCTCGCCGCGACCGCCATCGTGATGAGGCCGCCGCCGGCGATCGCCCATGGAACGCCGAACATGCGAGCGGCGACCCCGCTCTCGAACGCACCGAGTTCGTTCGACGCGCCGATGAACACGCCCTCGACGGCGCTGACCCGACCGAGCTGTTCGTCGGGCGTGACAAGAGGGACGATCGAGCCGCGGATGAACATCGACACCATGTCCGCTGCCGAGATCACGACGAGCGCGATGAACGCAACCGCGTAACTGCGGGTGAGTCCGAACACGACCGTCCCCGCTCCGAAGATGAACACCACCCACAGCAGCGTCGGGCCGACCCGGCGGGTGATCGGTCGGGTCGCGAGCCAGATCGCCATCACCGCGGCACCGATGCCGGGTGCCGCGCGCAGCCAGCCGTAGGCGATGTCGCCGACCCCGAGCCGTTCGCTGGCCACCGCGGGGATCAGCGCGATCGCCCCACCGAACAGCACGGCGAAGAGGTCGAGCGAGATCGTGCCCAACACCACCGGCGTGTGTCGAACGAACCGCAGCCCCTCTAGTGCCGTGTGCAACGTCGGCCGGTCGGTGATCCGTTCGGGCACGCGGGCGTACACGATCATGAGGATCGGGATGATCGCGGCGAACTCGAGGATCGCGGCGAGCGCGTAGGCCTCGCTCGGGCCGACCGAGTAGAGGAACCCGCCGATGACCGGGCCGACGATCGATGCGCCCGTGAAGGTCGCCGTCCACAGCGCAACGACCTGCGGAAAGTGCTCAGGGGGAGCCAGCAGCGGAGCGATCGATCGTCGAGAGGGTGCCAGCATCGCGTCGGCGGCCCCGAACACGAAGGCGATGGCGAACAGCGGCCACACGGAACCCGGCTCGATCTGGCTGTAGACGAGGAACCCGAGCGCGCACAACACCCGCGCGAACAGGAACAGCGCAGACACCCGCCGCCGATCGAAACGGTCGGCAACCCATCCGCTGACCAGCACCAGCAGCACGGCTGGCACGAATTGGGCGAGGCCGATGAAGCCGATGTCGAGTGTGTTGCCGGTGATGTCGAAGGTCTGCTTGAAAAGCACCGTGACGAGGATGTTCAGCCCCAACGCCGCCAACACCGTCGACAGCAGGTACCGGCGCACCGCCGGGAACTGCAAGACGTCACGAGCATTTGCCACCGCCGAAACCTATCGACCCCGCTCCGCACCCACTCCTCCCCGATCCACCGCAAGCCAACCCCCGAAAAATCCCGCCAGCGTTGCGCTCAGCGGGACGCTGACGCGCCATTTCGGGGGAATGACCGGGCCGACATTGTTTAGTTGTGGCCGCAACTATCCTCCGATACGCTTGCGCCATGACCGGCGCCCTGTTGCAGACGTTCCCACTCGGCACGCAGTGGCCGACGATCGACCCGTTTCTGTTCTGCGCGCACCATCGCGATGACTATCCCGAGGGCACCAAGCAATTCGGACCGGACGCCCCACTCGACGGACGAACCATCGGTCAGGACTTCGCCGGCATCGACGGCTGGAACATGTACCACGGTTCGACGGTCCCCGGCTTCCCGCAGCACCCGCATCGTGGCTTCGAGACGGTCACCTATGTGCGCACCGGGTTCTGCGACCACAGCGATTCACTCGGCGCCACCGCCCGCTTCGGACGCGGTGACACTCAATGGATGACCGCCGGGAAGGGCGTCGTGCACTGCGAAATGTTTCCGCTGCTGTCCGGCGTCGACCCCAACCCGTTGGAGCTGTTCCAGATCTGGTTGAACCTGCCCGCCGCCGACAAGATGGTCGACCCGTACTTCACGATGATGTGGAGCCACGAGACGCCGACCGTGGTCGTGGCATCGGGTGACGGGGACGCGCTCGTTGACATCACGGTGATCGCCGGGTCGCTCGACAACGCTGAAGCGCCCAGCCCGCCGCCGAATTCGTGGGCAGCGAAGGCCGACGCTGACGTCGCGATCTGGCACCTTCGTTTCGATGCTGGGGCGCGCTGGGCGATGCCGGCTGCCGGACCCGAATCGCACCGATTGTTGTATGCGTTCTCCGGTTCGTGGCTCACCGTCGACGGCGAACGACTCGACGCCGGCAACGGCGCTGCGATCGATCCGACGCGACCACTCGCCCTCGTCGCCGGCGACGAGGGCGTGGAGTGCATGGTCCTCCAGGGACGCCCGATCGGCGAGCCGGTCGCGCAGTACGGGCCGTTCGTGATGAACACCCAGGCCGAGATCCAGCAGGCCTTCGAGGACTATCGCCGCACCCAGTTCGGCGGCTGGCCGTGGGGCGCCGACGACCCCAACCACGGGCCCACGCCGCGCCGGTTCGCCCACCGCGCCGACGGCCGCGTCGAACAATTCGTCGTCGAACCCGCCACCTCATCCTGACCCCCGATCGTGGCGCGAGACTGTGGAGATGGACAGCGCACAGTGGGACGAGCGGTACGCGACGAGCGACCTGATCTGGACGGGTCGGGCGAACCAGTTCGTCGAGGAACATCTCGTCGATCTCACGCCGGGAGCGGCGATCGACCTCGGCGCCGGCGAGGGCCGTAATGCTGTATGGCTCGCGACCCGCGGTTGGACCGTGACGGCGGTCGACTTCTCCGATGTCGGCCTTGCCAAGGCCGATCGCCTCGCGGCCGACCACGGTGTCGATGTCACGACCGAACGTGCCGATGCCACCGCATGGGTACCAGAGGAGCCGGTCGACCTCGTTGTGTTGTCATACCTGCAGTTGCCGTCCGATCAGCAGCGGGTCGTGCTGGAGCACGCAGCGACCTGGCTTCGCCCGGGCGGCACCCTGCTCGTGATAGCCCACGACCGGTCGAACGTCACCGACGGCTACGGCGGACCGCCGTCGCCGGAGGTCTGCTACACGGTCGAGGACACGGTCGCGCCGCTCGACGTGCTCGACGTCACCACAGCGGAGATCGTCGAGCGCCACGTCGACACACCCGACGGGACGAAGATCGCCCTCGACACGCTGGTCATCGCGCGGCGGCCGCTCTGAGCTCCAGCGCCCGAGCGGCGGCCACGTTGGTCGCCGGCGCTGTCACCGTCAGATGGCCCATCTTGCGGCCTGGCCGCGCCGCGGACTTGCCGTAGAGGTGCAGCTTGGCGTGAGGATCGTCGAAGACGGCGGTCCAGTCGGGATCGCCTCCCTCCCAGAGGTCGCCGAGCAGGTTGACCATGGCAATCGCCGGGACGGTCATCGCCGTCGATCCGAGACGGAGCCCGCACACCGCCCGCACCTGCTGTTCGTACTGACTGGTGACGCTGGCATCGAGCGTCCAGTGGCCGCTGTTGTGCGGCCGCGGCGCCAACTCGTTCACCAGCAAGTCGCCGCCGACGACGAACAGCTCGACCGCCAGCACACCGACGTAGTCGAGTGCATCGGCGATCGCCATCGACACACCGACCGCACGATCAGCAAGCTTGGCGGGCACCGCCGCAGGCACCACGGACAGATCGAGGATCCCGTCGACGTGCGTGTTCTCGGCGACCGTCCACGCCTCGACGTCACCAGACGCCGTTCTGGCGACGATCACACTCAGCTCGGTCTCGAGCTCGAGACGTTGTTCGACCACGCAGGCCACACCCCCCAACTCCACCCACGCCGCCAACGTCCCGGCGACGCCAACCACCGATCGCTGTCCCTTGCCGTCGTAGCCGAGCCGGGCGGTCTTGATGATCGCGCCAGCGTCGACCAGTGGTGCGTCGACCACCGGGTCATCGCCCTCCAGCACCTGATACCGGCCGACGGGGAACCCGTTGTCGACGAGGAACGCCTTCTCTGCGATGCGGTCCTGCGCAATGCGCACCGCTGCAGGCGACGGCGCAACGACCACGGTCGCGGCGAGTTCATCGAGCGCTGCAGCCGGAGGGTTCTCGAACTCGGTGGTGATCGCGTCGCAGTCGAACGCCAGCCGACGCAGCGCGTCGGGGTCGTCGTACGCAGCGACGAGGTGTTCGTGGGCCAACATGCCTGCCGGCGCCGACGGATCCGGATCGAGCACGATCGTGCGGTAGCCCATCGACGCCGCCGCCATCACGGCGTACCGACCGAGTTGGCCGCCTCCGAGAATTCCGAGCGTCGCCGGGGGCACGATCGCCGATGCGGTCATGCGGGAGGAAGCTGCGACGACGACGCAGCGTCTCGGCGCTCGGCACGGTATGAGTCGAGCGCGGTTGCCAGCTCAGGATCATCGAGCGCGAGCAGCGCCACGGCGAAGAGGGCGGCATTGGTTGCGCCCGCCTCGCCGATCGCGAACGTCGCCACCGGCACACCGGCGGGCATCTGCACGATCGAGTACAGCGAGTCCTGCCCCGACAAATGACGCGACGCCACCGGCACACCGAGCACCGGCACCGTGGTCTTCGCCGCGAGCATCCCCGGCAAGTGGGCGGCACCGCCGGCGCCCGCGATGATCGCTCTCATTCCGCGTCCCGCCGCTGCCTCGGCGTAGGCAAACATCTCATCGGGCATCCGATGCGCGCTGACGACCTTGGCCTCGTGGGCGATGCCGAACGACTCGAGGATCTCGACCGACTTCGACATCGTGGGCCAATCGCTCGACGACCCCATGACGACACCGACGACGGGATCAATTGCGGGCACGCTCGAAGCGTAGGCGATGCGCTCGCTCCGACCAGTTGGCGACTGCTCATTGACCTTCGACGCCACCACGCTCGAGAGCGACGGGAACCACGGCACGACTCATGGAGACGGAGCAGGAACGCATCACTGCGGTTGAGGAGACGACTTCGGCGTCGAGGTGCGTTGTGCGGCAGGTTCGCCGCACAGGCTTCGGCGGTGCGGATTCCCTCAGCCGAGAACGTCGCTGACAGCATCGACGGCCCGGGCGACATCGTCAGTTGATGTGTAGTGCACGAACGACAACCGCACCACGCCGCGGTCGGGGTCGACGCCGAGACCGTCGAGCACGCGCGCCGCGTAATAGTGGCCCGAGCTGGTCTGCACGCCGCGCTCGACGAGCGCGTGGGCAACGTCACGCGGATCCTGGGCGAGCGGACTGAACGCAATGGTCGGACAACGGTGGCCGTCAACGTCGTCGAGCGTTGCGGGTCCGAGGAGCCGGACGTCGTCACGTCCGGCGAGCGCATCGAGCAGCAGCGGTGTGAGTTCGTCCTCGTGGGCACGCCACAGCGCTGAAGCGCTCGTGACCGCCGTGTGGAGGTCGTCGGTTGCTGATCCACCGTGGTGCTGGTGGAGCACCTCGATGTAGTCGAGAACGGCGCCGGCCGATGCCACCTGTGCGTGGTCGGGTCCGGCGGGGTTGAGGCGCTTGTCCGCGACGCTGTCGTTGAAGAAGTGACTCTGGTTGGGGAGCTCGGCCATCAGGCCCGCCCGCACCACCATCAGCCCCTGGTGCACGGAATAGGTCTTGTAGAGACTGAAGAGGTAGACGTCCGCGCCGATTGCTCCGACGTCAGGCAGCGAGTGCGGCGCGAATGACACCCCGTCGACGATCACGCGTGCACCGACGCCGTGCGCCAGTTGCGTGATGCGTGTGACGTCGTTCTCGGACCCGACGATGTTCGAGGCGTGCGGCACGGTCACCAGTCCGGTCCGGTCGCTCAGCAGCGCCTCGAAGTCGGTGATGTCGAGCAGACCGGTGCCGGGGTCGATCCGCCATTCCTTGATCTCACAGCCGATCCGTTCAGCAGCGCCACGGACAGCGCCCGTGTTGGCCTCGTGGTCCTGGTTGGTGACGATCACCTCGTTCCCGGGTTCCAGCACGTCGGCAAAGGCGTGCGCGAGTACGTAGGTGTTGGCCGAGGTCGACGGGCCGAACACGACCTCGCGGGCTTCCACTCCGAGCGCCTCGGCCCACCTCCCGCGGGAGCGGTCCATCAGTTCGCCGCCGCGGTGTGACGACTCGAACTCGCTGTAGGGCTGCACCTTGAGGTCGGTGTAGTACTCGTGCATCGCGTCGATCGTCTGGCGACACGCAAATGATCCGCCCGCATTCTCGAAGAACGACTGCCCCTCGTTGATCGGCCGGGAGAACGCCGGGAAGTTCGAGCGGACGAAATCGAGATCGAGCTGCACACCATCACGGTATCCCGCGCCGTCGAACACCCCCGGCGCCCCAGCACCCCCAGCACCCCCTCCACCCCGAAATCCGGCAGCGAGCGTTCGGGAATCGATCGATTCCTGCCGGATTTCGGTGGGGGTTGGGGTTGGGGCGGGGATGCGGGACGATGGAAGATGGCGGGATGAGCGCTGAACCGTCGACCACGTACGACCTGACCACGCCGGCGTTGCTGATCGACGTGACGACTTTCGACCGCAATCTTGCGGCGATGGACGCGGTGCTCCCTGGCGACAAGCTGCGGCCGCACGTGAAGGCGTTCAAATCCACCGAGGTGGCCAAGCGCCTCGACACGGACGGCCACCACGGGTTCTGCGCGGCCACGCCGCGCGAAATCGAAGGGCTCGTCGCGGCCGGCCTCACCGACGATCTACTGCTGGCGAACGAGACGCTCGACGCAGCGCGCCTCGGAGCGCTCGCTGACCGGGCGAACATCACCGTGGCCATCGATTCCGATGCCACCCTCGACGCCGCGATAGCCGGCGGCGTGCGGTCGGTGCTCATCGACATCGACGTCGGGCTCCCCCGCTGCGGCTGCGACGTCGACGACTCGGCCCGACTCGCCGACCGGGCCCGAGCCGCCGGCCTCGACGTCCGTGGAGTCATGGGCTACGAGGGCCACCTGATGATGGTGCACGATCGCGACAAGAAGCGCGAGAAGGTCGAAGCGGCAATGGCGATTCTGCTGACAGCGCACGAGCTGGTCGGCGGCGACATCGTGTCGGGCGGCGGAACCGGCACGTGGGATCTCAACACGTGGTGCACCGAAATCCAGGCGGGCTCGTACACGCTGATGGACACCCAGTACGACGAGCTCGAGTCACCGTTCGAGAAGGCCCTGTCCGTGCTGGCGACCGTGATCTCGGTGAGCCCGAAGGGCTGGATCATCGCCGACTGCGGCCTCAAAGCACTCGGCATGGATCACGGCAACCCGTCGTGGGACGAAGGCGACGTGTTCTTCTGTTCCGACGAGCACATCACGCTCTCGCCCAGCGAACTCAGTGATTGGAAGGTCGGCGACCGGGTACGGATCTGGCCATCGCACGTCGACCCGACCGTGGCCCGTCACGAGCAGTTCTGGCTCGTCGAAAGCGACCAGGTCCGCGATCGATGGCCGATCGACCTGCGCCACTGGTGACGATTACATCGCGGGTCTGACCCCTGATGTAATCGTCTACATCGAGCGGGCGGCGTTGTCGAAGCGGGTGTACTGGCCGAGGAACACCAGGCGCTTCGTACCGATGGGGCCGGAGCGGTGCTTCGACACGATCACCTCGGCGGAGCCCTTGTCGGGCGACTCGGGGTTGTACACCTCGTCGCGATACAAGAACATCACGACGTCGGCGTCCTGCTCCAACGAACCCGACTCACGCAGGTCGGCGAGCATCGGCCGCTTGTCGGAGCGAGCCTCGAGGTTTCGGCTGAGCTGGCTGAGCGCCACGATCGGCACCTCCAACTCGCGAGCGAGCACCTTCAGGTTTCGGCTGATCTCACTGACTTCGAGCTGACGGTTCTCGGACGCGCCGCTGCCGCTCATCAGCTGCAGGTAGTCGATCATGATCAACGCGAGCCCGCCGTGCTGCGCCTTGATGCGGCGAGCCTTCGCACGTATCTCCATCACGGTCACCCGCGGGTTGTCGTCGAGGAACAACGGCACTTCGAGGCGCCCGACGGCGAGACCGATCTTCGACCAGTCACTCTCGCTCAACTTGCCGGTGCGCAGCTTGGTCGAGTCGACCTTGGCTTCGCTCGACAGGATGCGCTGCGTCAGCTCGGCGTGGCCCATCTCGAGCGAGAACACCAGCACCGGCTTCGCCGAGTGCTTCGCGATGTGTGTCGCCATCCCCAACCCGAAGGCCGTCTTCCCCATAGCCGGGCGTGCTCCGACGATGTTGAGGGTGCTCGGTTGGAGACCCGAGAGCAGCTCGTCGAGGTCGTCGTAGCCAGTGGCGGCGCCGGTGATCGTGTCGCCGCGCTCGTAGTTCTCCTCGAGTTGATCCATGGCGATGTTCAGCAGTTCCTGGATCGGCCGCGTCGAGTCGACGACGCGATCCTCGGCCACTTCGAACATCTTCGACTCAGCGAGGTCGACCGCCTTGGTGACATCGTCGGGCTCGCTGAACGCGAGGTCGGTGATCTCGCCGGCGGTGTGGATCAGCCGCCGCAGCAGTGCCGTGTCCATTACGATGCGGGCGTAGTGCTCGGCACCCGACACCGACGGCGTCGCGTTCTGCAGATCGTTCAGCCGCGCGATGCCGCCGATCTCGTCGAGCAGGCCGTGGCGACGCAGTTCGTCAGCCACGGTGACCACATCCACAGGTCCCGACGACGAATACAGCGATCGGACCGAATCAAAGATGTGCTGGTGCGCCGGGCTGTAGAAGTCGCGAACGTTGAGGCCTGCTTCGCCGACGACGCCGATGGCGTCACGGCTCAGCAGCAGCGCACCGAGTACCGATTCCTCAGCTTGGAGGTTGTGGGGAGGGACCCGTCCGCTGCGGTTCGGCACGGCGCTGCCGCGTTGGTGGCGGCTGGTTCCGAATTGTTCGTCGATCGACATGGGGACCCCACTCTTCCAGGGAGTTCCTGTGTGGCGGAAGAGGAACAACCCTGGGATTTCGCTGTTGACCGGGTGTGGACAACCGCAGAGATCTGTGGACAACACGCTGTGGACGCACCTGTGGACGGGCGCGTTGGGTCAGCGTGACTGCACAATTTTCTCAACCGAGGGCCGATCCGCCGTTCGGCGGCCCGGCACTGGACGTCAGTCGGCGGCGACGACGTCGATCGTGATCGGGAACGACACGTCGCTGTGCAGCGATGCGGTCACCGTGTGTTGGCCCGTCGTCTTGATGACGTCGACCTCGAGCTGGCGACGATCGAGTTCGATGTCGGTTTGCTCCTGGACGGCGGCGACGATGTCGGCTGCATGCACCGAACCAAAGAGCTTGCCCTCTGGACCCGCCTTGACGGCGACCGTGATCACCTTCGGCACGAGAGTGCTGGCGATCTGCGTCGCAGCATCACGGGCGCTGGAATCACGCTGGTCGCGCGCTGATCGCATACGACCGGCCTGCTCGACCGCGCCGTCGGACGCCGCGATCGCATGACCCTTCGGGAACAGGAAGTTGCGGGCGTGGCCATCGGCTACCTCGACGATGTCGCCGCGCTTGCCGAGTCCGTCGAGATCGGAGCGGAGAATGACCCTCATCGCTCAGACCTCCTCGGTCTCGGTGACATCGGTCGACTCGATGCCTTCGGCACCATCGTTCGACTCGTCGACGGCGGTGTCGTTGACGTCGTCGGTCAGGCTGGTCTCGCGATCGCGGCCGCCCTCGCGACCACCATCTCGACCACCGTCACGACCGCCGTCACGGCCACGGCCGCCGGTGCGGGTGGAGGCGACGCGCTTCGCGTACGGCAGCAGCGCCATCTCGCGAGCGACCTTGACGGCGTTGGCGACTTCGCGCTGCTGTTGCAACGTGTTGCCGGCGACACGACGGTTCTTGATCTTGGCCCGATCACTCATGAAGCGCCCGAGGAGATCGACATCTTTGTAGTCGATGTACTCGACCTTTTCGATGACGAGGATGCTCGTCTTCTTCTTGAACTTGCGTGGGTTCAGGTCACGGGCGCTACGCGCCTTGTTCTTCTTGCTTGCCATTGGTGGTTCCTTACGACTGGAAAATCAGATCTTCGATGGTTCGAGGGGTACTCAGAACGGCTCTTCGTCGCCGTACACGGGATCGGGAGCGCTGCGTGAGCCGCCACCACCACCGCCGCCTGCTCCGCCGCCACCACTGGTGGCGTCGTCGCGGCTGATGCGCTCGACCTGTGCTTGCGCCCAGCGCAGGCTCGGGCCGAGTTCGTCGGCGATGACCTCGGTGACGTTGCGCTTCTCGCCTTCCTTGGTCTCGTAGGAGCGTTGCTCCAAGCGACCGGTGACGATGGCGCGATTGCCCTTGTTGAGGCTGGCAGCGACGTTCTCGCCAAGGTCGCCCCAGGCGACGATGTTGAAGAACGAGACCTGCTCTTGCCACTCACCGTTGACCTGGTAGCGGCGGTTCACGGCGAGTCCGAAGCTGGCGACCCCACGACCACCGGTCGTGTAGCGCAGCTCAGGATCTTTCGTGAGGTTTCCGACCAGCGTGACGCTGTTCTCAGATGCCATGTTGTTCCCCTTTGCTTGACCGCAGCGCTCAGGCGGCGGGCACTGCCATGCCGCGGCGCTCGGCCTCGGCCTCGGGCAGACGGATGAGCTTGTGACGGACCACGTCGTCCGCGAGACGGAGCGTGCGCTCGAGTTCGTCGAGGGATCCGGCGGAGGCCACGATCTCGGCGACCATGTAGTAGCCGGACGGCTTCTTGTTGATCGGGTAGGCGAACTGGCGCTTGCCCCACCAATCGATCTTGCCGTGGAGTTCGCCGCCGGCAGTGGCGACACCATCGGTCACCGTCTTCATCCAGGACTGCGCCTTGGGGTCATCGACGTCTCCGTCGATGATGATCATCATTTCGTATGCACGCATCATGCGTGTTTCCTCCCTTCGGATCCCCCACGAGTGCCTGATGACAGCCTCGTAGCGGGAGCCCCGGTGTGGGGCAGGGCCAATATGGACCCGCCTACCTTATCGGGACCGGTTGACGTCGCGTTCGGTGTCATGGCGTCCACCGTAGAGCGGGGGTGTAGCAGAGTTGCCCAGCACGGTTGCCGAGCACGGCTACGGCGACAGCGGGCAACGCTCGTTTTCGGAGCCGTCGATCAGCACGACGCTCGACCCCGGTCCGAGACCGAGAGGTTCCAGACCCCCGACGAACACCTCGATCGCCAGGTCATATCCGGCGTCGGGCGAATACAGCGGACACTCACCCGCCGGGGTGTCGAGGCACGGCTCCATGTCGGCCGAGCCGACGTGGCCACCGTCGGGAGCGAACCAGGCGATCGACAGCGGGCTCGGCGTCTGGAACATGTAGAACGAGCCCGTCGTGGCCTCTTCGAAGCGAAACGCCATCCCGACGGCGTCGCCGAGATCGGTCACCCCCATCAGTCCACGACCCCGCTCCGCACCGTCGTCGGCCAGCCACAGGCACACCTCGCACACCTCACCGTTGGACTCGGTGATCCGCGCTTGGATCGTGGTGAACCCATCCGGTCGCGATCCCTCGATCAGCGTCGAGTCGGGCCTGGTCGTCGTGTCGGTGAGTGCGGTGACCGGGGTGGTGTCATCGCCCTCGACGACGGTGTCCGAGTCGTCGGCACACGCCGCCAACGCCGTTGCCGCCACGACGATCGCGAGTAGCGACGACCGACCGATCTCGAGCACACGCACCGTCATCGAGAAGCGCGCTTCGCTGGACGCCGCCCACCCACAGGGATCACCCGCAGGAGATGGTTCCAGCGACACTCGACGCACGCCTCGACGACGTAGGCGCTCAGGTCCTCGGAACGATCGTTGAGCTGGCGCATCTCCTTCGCGGTCGACACGCACCGCCCCTGTGCCGACAATCGAGGGCCGAACACGTAGGTGACCAACTTGAGGTCGGCCTCTTCGCAGATCGGGCAACGGGTGGAGGTCTGCGTGCCGACGTTGCGCGCCGCACGGATCAATTCTGGGTGGGCGTCGCACACCTGGTCGAGCGGAACACGGCCCTTCTTCACCTGGCTGATCAGCATCCGCCGCGCCAGTCGATGGTCGACCAATCCGCGCGAGCCATCGGACCCGCGGAGTGCGCCGACCGTGAACGCCATGGGCGCCGAGACTACCGGGTGGCACGGGGCTGTGGCACGGGCCCGTACGTGATCCACCTGTGATCCCCGATGGGGAACGGCCGAGCGGGCACACTGGACGTCGTGGTCGCCGACATCAATTACGGGCCCGGTACGCCGGGCGACGCCGAACTCCGACTGTGCGGGGAGGTCGGGGACGGCAGACGGGCCATCGAGCTCGGCATCTCGCCGTGGTTCAACTCGATCGCCTTCGCCCGCGCCGGTGCCAAGTCGATTGCGATCGACACCGACGCCGACCGCATCGCCGAGACCCGCCGACGCGCCACCGCTGCAGAAGTGCAGGTGCAGTGCCTCGAGACCGATCTCGCCGACCTCGGCGACGTCGCGTCGACCTCGTGTGAGGTGGTCCTCGCCGCCCACACGATCGACCGCGTCGACGACCTCGGACGACTGCTCCGACAGGTGCACCGCATCTTGAAGCCGAGCATGCCGCTGGTGATGTCGATGCCGCATCCCTACGCCGACATCTCGACCGAGCATCCCTATGGCACCGGGGCCCGAACGATCGGCGAGTGGTTCACCTCATTGACCCGGGCAAATTTCCGGGTGGACCAACTGCTCGAACTCGGCGCCACCGCACAGAGCCCTGCGCCGGCAACCCTCATCCTGCGCGCTCGCAAGGAAGGCTCCTGACCGACTCCGGTGAGAGTCAACGCGCACAGGGTCCGGCGAAACTCACCGCAACCAGCTCCTGACCGACTCCGGTGAGAGTCAACGCGCACAGGGTCCGGCGAAACTCACCGCAACCGGGTGGAACTCAGGCGTCGGCGCGTTCGTTGGCGGTGATGCTGGCGGGGCGGGGACGGCCGAACAGGTAGCCCTGCCCCTTGTCGCAGCCCAGCTCGCGGAGCCGATTGAGCTGCAGCGGCGTCTCGACGCCCTCGGCCACCACGGTCAGGCCGAGCGAGTGTCCGAGACGCACGACCGCCTCGACGATCGAGGTGTCGTCGGCCTCCAAACCGAGCCCGGTGACGAATGAACGATCGATCTTGATCGCCTCGACCGGGAACCGCTTGAGATAGGTCAGCGACGAGTAACCGGTACCGAAGTCGTCGACCGACAGGTGCAGGCCGAGCCCGCGAAGGTCGCGTAGAGCCCGTCCCGCCGCGTTCGTGTCGGCCATCAAGGCGGTCTCGGTGATCTCGAGCCACAGCGAATCGGCATCGATTCCCGTCTCGCCGAGTGCGTCGTGGACGACAGAGAGGAATCGCCCATCGATCAACTGCTGGGTGGCGACGTTGATCGACAGCGAGCACGACGCAAACTGCAGTCCGACCGCCCGCCAGTGCGCGAGTTGCGCAAGTGAGTCACGCAGGATCCGTCCGCCGAGATCGACGATCAACCCGGATTCTTCGGCGATCGGCAGGAACTGGGCCGGCACGAGCAGTCCACGTTCGGGGTGCAGCCAGCGCGCGAGCACCTCGAAGCCGATCACCTGACCGCCTTCGAGATCGACGATCGGCTGGAAATACGGCACGATCTCGCCTCGCTCGAGTCCACGGCGGAGTTCGCTCGACGTCTGCAAGGCAGCCACGGACGCCGCACGGGTCTCCTCGGTGAATGCTTCGACGCGGTCGCGTCCTGCGGCCTTCGCCCGGTACATGGCGGCGTCGGCGTCACGCAACAGATCGTCGGCCGTGAGGTCGTTGCTGGAGTTGACAGCGAAGCCGATACTCGCCGTGACGACGAGTTCGTGTTGGTCGATGAGCAGCGGTTGCTGTACCGCTCGGCGAAGTCGCTCGGCCACGATCGCCGGGTCGACGCCGCCGTCGACGAACACGACGAACTCATCACCGCCGAATCGAGCCAGGCGGTCCGTGTCGCGCATCACGTGGCGCAGACGGCCGGCGATCCGCCGCAGGAGTTCGTCGCCGACGCCATGACCGAGGCTGTCGTTGACCACCTTGAAGTTGTCGAGGTCGATGAACAGCACCGAGATCTGGCCCGCGCCCGCGTCAGCCAGAAGATCGTCGAGACGTTCCACCAGTGCGGCGCGGTTGGGCAACTCGGTGAGTCCGTCGTGGGTCGCCGCGTGGATCAGGCGTTCAGCGGCCAGCCGTTGATCGGTGACGTCTTCGATGTGCGTGATCGCCAGCGCGACGCCGTCGTCCTCGGTGACGGACACCCTGGTGCGGGCCCACACGAACTCACCATCGCTGCGCAGATACCGCTGTTCGAGCAGATATGTGTCGGCGATGCCGAGTTCCAGGCGTGCGCGCTGTGTCGCCGCTGCACGAAGGTCGTCGGGATGGGTGATCTCACGGATGCCCGCCCCGATCAACGAGGCCAGCGACCGATCGAGCATGTCGGCGAGCGATTGGTTGGCATCGACGATGCGGCTGTCGTCGAGGCGCACCAGCGCCATCCCGGTCGGCGCCGAATGGAATGCCTGCTGGAATCGGCGCCTGGCCTGCTCGAGCGCCACCGTTGTTCGGGCTCGGTCGGTGACATCACGCAACAGCACCACCAACCCGCCACCGTGACCGTCGGACACAGCGGGACGGTGCAGCGATGCCTCGACGAGGTGCGGGTCGCCGAGCATGTCCACCAGTTCGAAGACGACGTGATTGCCGATGGGGCCGGTCGTGTCACCGCCGAGTTCGGGTGACGTGGAGTCCGCCTGATCGAAGTGCCAGCGCTCGGTGACCGACTCGCGATCGTTGTCACCGATCATCTCGAAGAAGGCGCGGCCGACCAATTCGTCGATGGTTCGCCCGGTGAGCAGAGCCGCCCGCTGGTTGGCCGACTCGATCACGCCTCGGTCGTTCAGACCCATGACGGCGTCGGGAAGATCGTCGAGCAGGCGGCGAATCTCCGACTGGGTTCGGGAGAGTTCGCCGATCGTGTAACGGAAGCGACGACCGATGCGCCGAGATTCCAGCACGGTCGCCACGACGGCGACCAGGGCGAGCACCGCGATCCCGGCGACGACCCCGATCGTGGCGGGGCTGGGGTCCGACCCGGCGCGTACGCCGGCCAGGATCACCAGCGCCGCCGACACGGCAACGATCGGCAGGATCAACCACCATGCCCGGTACTGGCGGCCCGCCGGCCAGAGGAGCGACTCGACGTCGTCGTCGAAGTCGCCGCGGTTGGAAATCACCGTCCAAAGCTAGAGCGGTGGGTCCCGTCGACCTGGGCATTGCCCACATCGCGCCTCACATCAGGCCGGCGACGGTGTGATGCCCGGCGGGCGAAATGAAACTCAGGGATCCGGACTCAGGGATCCGAGGGTCTGATCCCGATCCCTCAGCTTCATTTGCTCGAGCGCGTGGACCACCAGGTATCGAGTCGCTTTCGGATCTCGTCGTCGCCCAGCACACCCTCGTCGAGGCGAATCTCCATCAGGAACTTCATCGCATCGCCGACCTCGCGACCGGCACGGATCCCGAGGTGCTCCATCACCGCGTTTCCGTCGAGTTCCGGTCGCAACGCAGCCAGCTCCTCGGCGGCCCCCAACTCGACGATGCGCTCTTCCAATTCGTCCATCCGCCTCGACAGCCGAGCAGCCTTCTTCTCGTTGCGAGTGGTGCAGTCGCAGCGCGTCAAGACGTTGAGTTCGGCGAGCAGTCCGCCGGCATCACGCACATAGCGACGCACCGCCGAGTCCGACCATCCCATCGAGTAGGTGTGGAACCGCAGGTGCAGCGCGACCAGTTCGGTCACCGCGGCCACGTCGTCGTTCGAGTACCGCAGTGCGTTCATGCGCTTGCGCGTCATGCGCGCTCCGACCGCGTCGTGGTGATGGAACGTGGTGCCCTTGCCGTCGAGGTAGCCGCGTGTGCGCGGTTTGCCGACGTCGTGGAACAGTGCCGCGAGTCGGGTGAGTCGGAAGTCGAACGACAGCGGTTCACCGTCCCCTCCCGATGTGTGTTCGTGAGGTGGCCGGACGTTCTCGACCACGGCAATCGAATGCGTCAGCACGTCCTTGTGGCGGTGGATCGGGTCGTGTTCGAGACGCATCGCCGGCAGCTCCGGCAGGAATTGATCGGCGAGCCCGGTGTCGACGAGGAACCACAGCCCGGCGGCGGGATGGTCGAGCACGAGCAGCTTGTCGAGTTCGTCGCGGATGCGTTCGGCCGAAACGATCTCGAGCCGCGGCGCCAGCTCGCGAACCGCCTCGACCAATTCAGGCGTTGGCGAGAGCTGATAGCCGGCGACGAACCGCGCTGCGCGCAACATGCGCAGCGGATCGTCGCTGAAGCTGATCTCCGGACCGATCGGTGTACGCAGCACTCGTGTCGCCAGATCGACCGCCCCGTCGAACGGATCGATCAGCGCAGGAGTTCCGTCGTCGCCGGTCAACTCGAGCGCCATCGCGTTGACCGTGAAGTCGCGGCGTGACAGGTCGGCGTCGATCTCGTCGGCGAACACCACGTGCGGCTTGCGCGAATCGTCGGTGTAGGCCTCGGCACGAAAGGTCGTGATCTCGTAGATCCGCTCGAAGCCGGTTGTCGGATCGCGGACGTGCGCACCGATCGTTCCGAACTTCTCGCCCTGGGTCCAGATCGCGTCGGCCCACCCTTCGAGGCACCGCTTGATCTCCGACGGCCGTGCATCGGTCGTCAGGTCGAGATCGAAGTCGTCGCGCCCCGAGGACACGAACATGTCGCGAACCGTGCCACCGACCAGGTACAGGCGGTGACCCGCTCGGCGGAAGCGCTCTGCGAGGGGCGCCAACTCGCGCAGCACGGGGGTGAGGCGTTCGGGAACCACTGCCGCAAGGTTAGGGCGACAAGGTGAGGACGGGGGTCGGCGTGTCGTGACGCCGACGCAGTGCCCACTCCCGAGTACCTTCGACGACTGTGAGCAGTCTGGCGGCCGCACGTCCCGCACGCGCCCGTCTGGGCCGGTGGCCATACGACGACCGCGTCGCGCACCTCGTGCTGCTCGACCACCACATGGTGCCCACCGAGACCGACATCACCGGTTGGATCGACGAAGCGAACCAGCGTGACGCACTCGCCGTGCGAACGGGCGCACTCTTCCCGAACGCCACCGCCGCGTTCCTCGACGCCGGGTTCCACGTGGCCGACACCCTGACACTGCTCTCGCGCCGGCTCGCCGACGGCACCGAGGCGACCAACCCGACACGCGTTCGGGCGGGCGGATCGATCCGAGTACGACGACTTCGCCCCGCGATGCTGGCCGACGTAGCCGAGATCGATCGACGAGCCTTCTCGTCGCCTTGGGCGAACGACACCGCGGCCCTCGCCGACATCATGACTGCAACCCCCTTTCACCGCTCGCGCAGCGTGCACGTCGACGGCCGCATGGTGGCGTTCTCGATCAGCGGGCGCGCCGGGCGGTCGGGCTACGTGCAACGACTCGCCGTCGATCCGAGCGCACGTCGTCGGGGATTCGCCCAACTGCTCCTCGCCGACGCGGTTCGTTGGATGCAGCGTCGGGGAGTCGACGAGGTGATGGTCAACACGGCCTCCGACAACAGTCCTCCCCTCTCGTTGTACGAATCGCTCGGCTTCGAGCAGCAGCTCGGATCGCTGCTGATCCTCGAACGGTCGCTGGAATGAACCGCCGGTCGAGAGGCACGTGTGGCCGTGCGTCGAGGTGGCTGGCGTCCCTCGGTGTCGCCGTTGTCCTGGTGACCTCGCCAGCGACATCACTGGCGACCCCGGCGACATCCCTGCCGACACCGGCTACATCACTGGCGGCCCCGGCGCACTCGACGACGCCGTCGCAGAGCTCGCAACCAGACGGCGGTCGGCTCGAACTGGTCGAGCAGCGGTTCGCGACCGACCCGAACGGTGAGATCCAGCTCCGCTACGTCCTGACCGGACTCACCGGCGACCCACTCCAACTCGTCCCGCCGCCGCCGCCGCTCGAGCCCCCAGCACCGCCCATCACCGATCCCGACGCACCGCCGGGATCCGAACCCGTACCCGCTCCGGAGGCTGTTGTCCCCGACCTACCGTTGCTCACGATCCGAGTCGTCAACTACGGCCCACTCGACGACCCCGACGACGTGGCCGCGCTCGTCGGCAGCGAACTCGGGCCCGACGCATTCGATGACCTGGGCGATGCGGTCGACGGTGTGGAGATCGATGCCCGCCCGCTGATGACCCGCAACGACGACGGCAGCGTGGACTTCAGCCTCGACATCGGCACCGACGTCGTCGACAGCATCGAGACGCGTCTGAAGCTCGAACGGCCCGGCATCTACCCGCTGCGTGTCCAACTCCTCCTCGGCGATCCAGAAGCGAACGCGGTCGTCGCCACGGCGGGCACCGTGATCCAACGCCTCGCCGGTGCCGTCGATGCCGACGTCGAGGTGCCACCACCGATCGACCTCTCGGTGGTCACCGTCACGCCCGGCCCGCCGGCCACTGCCGACGCAGAGACCGTCGATCTCGCACGCGCTCGACTCGATCTGGCCATCGAATTGGCTGCCACGATCGATGCACCGGTGACCCTGGAGGTTCCTCCGACGTTGATCGCCGACATCGTGGCGACTCCCAGGGGCTCCGAACGTCTCGCAGCGGCGCTGGCCGGAGACGAACTCGTCGCGCTGCCGATCGCGCCGCTCGACGTGTCGTCCGCCGTGGCCGTCGATCGAGCCGAGGCCTACACGCGGCTGCTGGCTGCCGGTGAGGGCCTACTCACCGAGGCAGTGCCCGCCACCCCATCGCGCCGTGACGTGTGGATCGCAACCGACCCGTTGAGCGCAGCCGGTGCCCAACACCTCCGCGATCTCGGAACGCGTTTCGTGGTGATTCCGGCGTCGCTGTACGAGGACTCGATCAGTGAGGATCTTCCCCCGAGCGACCGGTTCGTCGAAGCCGAACTGCCCGACGGCGGAACGTTGCCGTTCCTCGTCGTCGATCCCTTGGCGTCGCAACTCGGCACGGAGGCCGCCGACCGGATCCTCACCGGATCGACGCCGACCGAATGGGGCGTCGTAACCCTCGCCGAGATGCTCGTCGAACAGGCCGACGACGACGCGACCGCCGAGTCGTCAGCGTCGACCCCTGGTCGGACCTCCACCCCGCCTCGGCGCAGCCGCATCCTCACCACGCCTGATCTGGCAAGTCCAGACGCTCGGCTCCTCACCGCTCTGCAGCAGCTCGCCGGGACCACACCGGCGATTCGTTTCACTGCCGCGTCAGCGCTCACCGGCGTCACCGACGTGCTCCTCGACGACGGCGACCCGGTCACGGTCCAACTCCCCGACGTCGCCGGTCCGTCGCTCGAAGCTCGCGTCGAACTCCTCGATCGCACCGCGCTGCAACTGGCGAGTGCCGCGTCGATGCTGCCACAGGACGACCCACGAACCGCCGTCTGGTCGACACGGCTCGACACCTTGATCTCGACGGGCTACTCCGACGCCGACGCCGACGCTGCCGCCGCTGAACTGGTGACCGCGGCCGACGCCTTGAAGCAGGCCGTCGAACTCCCCGAACCGTTCACCTTCACGCTCACCGGACGCAGCGGCACCATCCAGGTCGGCATCCGAAACACGCTCGATGAACCGCTCGACGTCATCGTCGCACTCGATTCGACCAAGGTCACGTTCCCGCAGGGTGACCAACGGGTGACGTTGCGGCCGCTCGACGAGACCAGCGTGATCGTGCCGGTAGAAGCCGAAGCGAATGGGACCTCGTCGATCAGCCTGGTGGTCTCGACCCCGGCGGGCGAGGCCCTCGGCGAGCCCGTCACGTTGACCGCTCGCGTGACCGCACTCACCGGGCTCGGCCAGGTGCTCACCGGCGGCTTGGTGGTGGTGCTGTTGACCTGGTGGTTCACGCACTGGCGCGGCCGGCGACGCGCCGAGCTGGCGGGCGACGGTCGCGAGCGCCACCCGAGCACTGGCAAAGTAGAGTCCGATGCCCTGTGAGTGACTCGATGAACCCGACTCCGCCCGCAACAGATCACGGCAACGACGGCGTTCTGTCAGGACTCATCACCGTCCATGTCGTCACCGACAGCTCCTGCGATCTCCCCGCCGCGATCGCCGACGATCTCGACATCAGTATCGTCCCGCTCACGATCCGATTCGGTGACGAAGAGTTCGTCGATCGCGAGGAACTGTCCAACGCTGAGTTCTGGACGCGCTGCGTCAAGTCCGACACCTTGCCCGAGACCGCCGCGCCAGCGCCGGGCCACTTCGAGCAGACCTACCGGTCGGCAGCGGCCAACGGTGCGACCGGCGTCATCGTCGTCTCGTTGTCGTCGGCGCTGTCGGCCACCATGCAGTCAGCCCAGCTCGCCGCGCGCACGATCACCGACGACCCGATCATCGACCTCGATGTTCGGGTGATCGACAGTCGCACACTCACGATGGGTCTCGGCACGATCGTGCTGGCGTGCGCCCGTGCGGCTCGCGGCGGTGCGAGCATCGACGAGGTCGAAGCGCTTGCCCATGACCTCGTCGACCGGACCCGTGTGTTCGGTGCGCTCGACACCCTCGAGAACCTGAAGAAGGGTGGCCGCATCGGGAACGCGAAGGCGCTGTTGGCCACTGCCCTGTCGATCAAACCGATCATCGAGGTCACCGGCGGAGTGGTCGAGCAGGCCGGCAAGCAGCGCACCCGATCGAAGGCGCTCGCCCACCTCGTCGACAAGGTGCAGAGCTACCACGGCAACATCGAGAACCTTGCAGTACTGCACGCCGACTGCAGCGACGTCGACCTCTTCGTCGACATGCTCGGTCGCACCGGCGACATCGTGATCGGCGACATCGTGATCGGCGAGATCGGTCCAGTGATCGGCACTCACGGCGGACGCGGCACGATCGGCGTCGCGTTCCAGGTCACCCAACCCTGATATTTCGGCCCCACGGCCACCAGAAGTTCTCCGCGCCTGCGGATTGACGGTCCCGCGCCGCTCGCCACAGCTAGCGTTCGTCGTCAGTCATGTCCGCTGCGGCTCCGCCCCCCACCCCCACCGTCATCGCGCAGCGGTACGAACTGCAGCGCATGCTCGCGCAAGGGGGCATGGCCGAAGTGTGGCTGGCGCTCGACCTCACCCTCGATCGCAAGGTGGCGGTCAAGTGGCTCAAGCCATCGCTCGCCTCCGACGCGGTGGTGGCCGAACGGTTCCGGCGGGAGGCGATCGCGGCGGCCAGCCTCAACCATCCCAACATCGTGGCCGTCCACGACGTGTTCGAACAGGACGGCCGCCAAGCCGTCGTGATGCAACTGGTCGAGGGCAAGAGCCTGCGCCAGGTCCTCGACACCCAGAAGCGGCTGAGTCCCGAACTCACCTGCCACATCGGCACGTGCGTCGCCGCGGCGCTCGATCATGCACACACCGCCGGCTTCGTGCACCGCGACGTGAAGCCGGGCAACATCATGATGACGTCGGACGGGCGGGTGCTGCTGACCGACTTCGGCATCGCGAAAGGGCTGCAGTCCGCAGAGGCCGACCTGACCAGCGACAACATCATGATGGGCACCGCCAAGTACCTGTCGCCCGAGCAGGTGCGCGGCAAGAAGCTCGACGGACGCGCCGACCTCTACTCACTCGGCCTGGTCCTGTACGAGTGCCTCGCAGGCCGAGTGCCGTTCCTCGGTGAGACCGACGCCGACACGGCACTGGCACGTCTCCAGCGTGACCCCACCGACCTCACCCGCCTCCGAGCAACCCTGCCGACCAAGCTCGTCGTGACCATCCACCAACTCCTCGCACGCAACCCGGCCCAACGGCCCGCCACGGGATCCGACCTCGTGGTGACATTGCGAGACGCCGCGAAGGAGGGCCCTCCGCCCATCGATCCGACCCCGTACGAACATTCGCCGGTCAGCCCCTTCGGAGGACGACGTCTGCGACGGGCACCCTCGGACGTCGCTGGCCGAGCGGGCGATCGGGCCCGGGCGACGCGACCGTCCGATCCGGAGCTCGAGGCGTTCGCGGTCACGCCACCATCAGTTCGCAGCCCGATTCCGGGTGAAGTCGCTCACGTGGCGACGTCGGTCACTCCCCCGGCGATGACGAAACCGGCGTCCCCGACCACCGACCGGGATCCGACCCCGCCGGCGATCGCACTTCGTGGCAAGCCGGCCAAGGGACTCACCCAGGAGTTTCGGCCGGCGTTCACGACGGTCGCCCTGCTGCTCGTTGCCGGCCTCGTCGTCGGCGTGTTGCTGTGGACGGATTCGAACTTCGGTGGTGGCGACGCCGTCACGTCGACCACGGCGCTCCCCGAGACCCAGCCGGGCTCATCTCCGGCCGGGGAACCGATCGCGCTCGGTCCTGCGACCGTTGCCGCGGTCACCGCCTACGACCCGAGCGGCGACGGCACCGAGAACGACGGCGACGCTGTGCTGGCGCTGGCCGACGCCGACACGAGTACGTCGTGGCCGACGGTCTGCTACTCGTCTCGCTACATGGGTGGTAAGCCTGGCGTGGGCTTGGTGGTCTCCTTCGACGCCCTCGCACAGCATGCGCTCACCGTCGACGTGCAAACCGGCCCGTACCAGGTCGACTTCTTCGCGTCCGACGCCGACTCGATCCCGCCGACGCTCGATTCGTGGGGTGCGCCACTCGGATCCACGCAGTTCGCCAACGACCCCGCAACCGTGGTGTCACCGGTCCCGCCGGCCCCAGCACGCCACGTCTTGATCCTCCTCAAGGAACTCGGCCAGGACGCCAGTTGCACCGACGCAAACCCCTACCGGGGGCGCCTCGGCAACATCGCCGTCGTCGGCTGACATCCCGTCACCACTGCGGCTCGTTCGGTACGCTCGAATCATTCCCCGCCACCTCGATGACGCCGCCTTGCTCGCCGCCGCCCAGGGCGGGGATCAGTTCGCGCTCGACCAACTGTTGCGTCGGCACTACGACCGCATCCACGCCGTGTGTCGCCGAATCGCAGGAGGCACCAGGGATGCCGACGACGCCTGCCAGGAAGCACTGATCAAGATCGTGCGCAGCCTGCCCCGCTTCGACGGACGGTCGTCGTTCAGCACCTGGGCATATCGCATCGCCACCAACGCGTCGCTCGACGAATTGCGCAAACGACAGCGTCGTCCGGCACTCCATGTGGTCGGCGAGGAAGACCGGCCCGACGTGGTCGATCCGCGTGCTGATCGGTACACCGAGTCGTCTCCCGACCGACTCGTGCTCGACGACGCGCACGATCAGCTTCCCGAAGAGCTCCGGGTCGCCGTGGTCCTTCGGGACGTCGCCGACTTCGACTACGCCGAGATCGCCGACACCCTCGACATCCCGATCGGCACCGTGAAGTCCCGCATCTCCCGAGGTCGCGCAGCACTCGCCTCGCAGCTGCTCGTCGGCGAAGATCGAGGGAACCACTCGGCCCCCGACGAACGTCCAATGGATCCCACATGAACGACGACCTGACCTTCCTCGCGAGCGCGTACCTCGACGGCGACGTGACGCCGGACGAGCGCGCCCGAGTGGACGGCGACCAAGAGGCGCTGGCGGAAGTCGATCGGCTCCGTACGGTTCGTTTCCTGCTGGGCGATGTCGAGCAACCGTCCATCTCGACGCGTGAAGCCCACCTCTCGTCCGCCCTCGACGCCTGGAGCCGCCTCCCCGAGGCCGAACGCACCGGTGCCCGACGAGACCGCACCCCGGTGGGCATCGACGCTGCTGCGGTCGCAGGTGCGGCGTCGGTCACCGCACCGACGCCGCTGAGGGGTGACCGGCGGCGCGCCACCTCGACGCGCTGGCTCAGCGGTGCGGCCGCGGCCCTGGTGCTCGTGCTCGCCGGGGGGCTTGCACTTCAGCTCCGGACCGCCAGCGACGACGACTCGTCCACGTCCACGTCCGCCGACGGAGTGACTGCTGACACCGAAGCAACCAGCAGCGGTGATGCAGCCTCGGCCGATGAGCGGCTCTCCGCCAACCAGGCCGACGATGCCCCCGCTGGCGGAGCAACCAACGAGGCCACGGCTGAACTCGACACGGGTGTGGGCGATCCCGCCCCACCGGGTGAAGCGGGCGGGCTCGACCAGTTGCAGACCCCCGGCGACCTGGCCGACTTCGCGGCGGCTGCGGTCGATGCGCCGGTCTCACCCGACGTCCCGGCAGCGACGAGCGCTCAGGGTGAGGAGAATCCCTCCGACGCCGACACGTTCCTGGCCGATGCCGAGTTCCCCGTGTGTCTCGGTGTCGACGTCATCGTGGGCCCTGCGGTCTACGGCGACGTGACGGTCGTGGTCGGGATCGACGAGGGCCGGAATCTGGCCATTGCCTATCGCGCAGCGACGTGTGCCGAGGTCGCTCGGGTGCGACTGCCCTGAACGGGCGGCTAGCCTCGCCGCCATGCCGGCCAACCCACTCACCGATCCGAACTGGGCAACCGAGACCACCGACAAGTTGGTCAGCCTCATCGACAAGGTTCGCTCGCAGACCACCCAGAAGGTGGTCTACGCCGCCCGCGGTGCAGTGTTCGGCGTGATTGCACTGATGCTCGGCACGTTCATCCTGATCATCGCCTTGGTCGGACTGATGCGGGGGCTACAGGCGTTGCTCGAACTGGCCGTTGGCTGGGACCGAGCTGTCTACCTCAGCTACCTGATCATCGGCGGCATCCTCTGCATCATCGGGTTGTTGCTGTTCCGTAAGCGCAACTCGGCCTTTGCCGGCTGAAGCGGCCACACGGAGCGTTCGAATCCACCAACGAGGGAGTGCCATGTCAGACGTTCGCGACGTCATCATCATCGGATCCGGCCCCGCCGGGTTGACCGCTGCGGTCTACACAGCGCGAGCGAACCTGTCACCGCTGCTCATCGAGGGTGAGCCGTCCAGCACCAGCGACCAACCTGGCGGCCAGCTGATGCTCACCACCGAGGTGGAGAACTTCCCCGGCTTTCCCGATGGCATCATGGGCCCGGAGTTGATGGCCAACATGCGGAGCCAGGCCCAACGCTTCGGCACCGAGGTCTTGACCGAGAAGGTCACCGCTGTCGACTTCTCCGAGCGGCCGTTCCGAGTGTGGGTTCGCGACACGGAGTACCGGGCCCACTCGGTGATCGTCAGCACGGGTGCCCAGTCCCTGATGTTGGGGCTCGAACCGGAGCGACGCCTCATCGGTCACGGGCTGTCCACCTGCGCGACGTGCGACGGTTTTTTCTTCCGGGGCCACGAGATCGCAGTGGTTGGCGGTGGTGACTCCGCGATCGAGGAAGCCACGTTCCTCACCAAGTTCGCCGACAAGGTCACCATCGTGCACCGGCGCCATGAGCTTCGGGCCTCGAAGATCATGCAGGACCGCGCCTTCGCCAACCCGAAGATCGAATTCCGCTGGAATGCTCAGGTGACCGACATCTTCGGCGACACGTCGGTCAGCGGTATCGAGTTGACCGACACCCAGGACGGCTCGGTGTCCACGCTCGATGTGACTGGGCTGTTCGTCGCCATCGGCCACCGTCCGAACACCGATCTGTTCGTCGGCAAGCTCGCCATGAATCCGGACACTGGCTATCTGATCACCCGGCCCGATTCGTCGTACACCGACATCGACGGGGTGTTCGCGTGCGGCGACGTCCAAGACGACGTGTATCGCCAGGCAATCACTGCAGCCGGATCAGGATGCATGGCCGCGATCGACGCCGAGCGCTGGCTCGAGGCGAACGTCCATCACTGACCTGGTCGCCGACACCGAGGTTTCGTCGACGGATCGGGAATGTCCGGTGGAGTTCACCGGTTGCACTGAACCCCGCACGAGCGCCCTACGCTGCTCGTGAACCTCGAAAGGAACACGCCATGGCAGACGGCATCGTCAACTTGTCCTCCAACACCTTCGACGAGACCGTGATCGGCTCCGACAAGCCCGTCATCGTCGATTTCTGGGCCGAGTGGTG
>JBBQEU010000013.1:0-40122 GCA_038321235.1 Acidimicrobiales bacterium
GCAGTTGGCCGGCCGGCCGTTCACGATCCGTCAACAGTTCGTCGACGATCTCCGCAACCACGTGATCACCGATCGGGTCGCGACGATGAAGCGGGCGCTGCTCGTGCTGCACTCGCCGATCGACAACACGGTGTCGGTCGATCATGCTGCAGAGATCTTCGCAGCGGCGCGTCACCCCAAGAGTTTCGTGTCGCTCGACGGCGCCGACCACCTGCTGACCGACCGCGGCGATGCGAAGTTCGCAGCTGCCATGATCGGGGCGTTCGCCGACCGGTACATCGTCGATGAGAGCGGCGCCCTCGGCGCGCCCCGCGCATCTGCACCGGTCGTGGTCGCCGAGACCACGCAGGGGCCGTTCCTCAATCACGTCGTGGTCGGACGACACCGCCTCCTCGCGGACGAGCCCGAGTCGGTCGGCGGGTTCGACGCGGGCCCCTCGCCCTACGACCTGCTGGGGGCGGCACTCGGCGCATGCACCTCGATGACGTTGCGGATGTACGCGGACCGCAAAGGTGTGCCGCTCGATCGTGTGACCGTGGAGGTCACGCACGGCAAGGTCCACGCGAACGACTGCGCCGAGTGTTCCGACAACGAGTTGCTCTCGGGGCGCTCGGGGATGATCGATCGGTTCGAACGTGTGGTCACCGTCGACGGTGCCGAGCTCACCGACGACCAGCGCACCAAGCTGCTCGAGATCGCCGACAAGTGCCCCGTCCATCGCACGCTCGAGGCGGCCAGCTCGATCGTGACCCGCTTGTCGGACTGACCCGACCGATGAGATCCTCGGCCGGCCTTCGGTCCGAAATCTCATCGTCTCAGGCGGTCGCCGGCTCGGGACGTGCGGCGGGTTCTGTTGCGTCGGAGGCCTGCACCCGGTCGAGCGAGCCCTCGCGGTGGCGGATCAGCGCGCCGTTGAATTCGGCGCTCATCAGTGACGAGATCGCGAGGAAGCTCAGCCACGTCACGAGCCCGAGCACGAGAGCGAAGTTGCCGTAGGTGTCCGACGCATTGTCTCGTATGAGCTTGACGATGGAAGTACCGAAGTACTGCAGCGCGGAATACAGCACGCCGGCGATGACCGCGCCCGGCCACACATCGCTCCACGTCGGCTCGGCCGCAGTGAGGTAGCGGAACATCGCAGCGAGCACCGAGATGTTGATCGCGACAGTGGCCGCGAGCAGCGCGAGGCGGCCACCGACGGGGAGCCCGGCGGCGTTGACGATCGTGGTCATCACGATGGTGCCGACCTGCGCTGCGCCGATGAAGACCAGACCGAGCAGTGCCTTACCGCGCTGCTTCGGCATCGCGTCCCGGCGGTCGTTCTGGAGCTCCCAGATGTCGTCCTGAGCTCGCTGTAGTGCAACGAACGCCTTGGTCGCCGACCACAAGGCGCCGCCGAGGCCGATGATCAATGCCCACCAATTGCCGTTCAACGACGCAGGATCGTCCTGCAGTTCCTTTCCGAGTACCGGGATGTCGGCCAGAGCGCCGTCGATGATCCGTTGTTGGAAGTCAGCGTTGCCTTCCAGCACGAAGCCGAGGATCGTCGTCGCCGCGAGCAGCAGCGGGAAGATCGACAGGAACCCGAAGAAGGCGATCACCGATGCGTTGCGTCCCGAGATGTGGCGCTGCCACCCGTCGAGCATGTCCACGAACACGTCGATAGCGACATGCCGATCGCGAATCTCCATCACCCTGTCGCTCGTCGTCCACGCCATCAGTTCCGCCTCTTCATCGGTCGGTGCTTCCCACGTCGCTCACGTTCCAATCGACAGGTTCGCGTCCGGACGCGACCAGGGCCGCGTTCGCCTGGCCGAACGGGCGGCTGCCGAGAAACCCGTTGTGGGCCGAGAGCGGCGACGGGTGGGCCGACTCGATGATCGTGTGCCGACCCGTGTCGATCAACGCCCGCTTGCGACGCGCCGAGGCGCCCCACAGGATGAACACCACCGGGTCATCCTTCGCGTTCACCACACGGATCACCTGGTCGGTGAAGGTCTCCCAGCCGTGCTTCTGGTGTGAGGCCGCAACACCATCGCGCACGGTGAGTGTGGCGTTGAGGAGCAGCACGCCTTGGCGCGCCCAGGCCTCGAGGTTGCCGTGATCGGGGATCGCCAGGCCCAGGTCGGCGTGCAATTCCTTGTGGATGTTGCGCAGCGAGGGCGGCACCCGAACCCCGTGGCGAACCGAGAAGCAGAGGCCGTGCGCCTGTCCCGGACCGTGGTAGGGGTCCTGGCCGAGGATCATCACCTTGACGTCCGCGTGCGGCGTCAGGCGCAGGGCAGCGAACACCTCGTCGGCAGGCGGATACACCGGGTGGTCTCGACGCTCGTCGGCGACGAAGTTCTGGAGCTGGTGCCAGTAGTCCAGCTCGAACTGGTCGCGAAGCAATGGGTTCCAGTCGGTGACCATCGAGCACAGTGCCTAGCATGAGTGCAGTGTTCGATCACCTCGAACGAGCCCCGCTCGCCACGTTGCCCACCCCGCTCGAGGCAGGGCCGACGCTCGGCGGTGCGAGCCGACTCTGGGTGAAGCGGGACGATCTCACCGGTCTGGGTGGTGGTGGGAACAAGGCCCGCAAGCTCGAATTCCTGTGTGGCGAGGCCGTAGCGACGGGTGCTCGCTCGCTCGTCACCGTCGGGGCTGCCCAGTCGAATCACTGTCGGATGACCGCAGCGGCAGGGGCTCGCCTCGGGCTCGAGACGCACCTGGTGCTGTCGGGTGACCGCCCCTCCGAGACAACCGGTAATCAATTGTTGTCGATGCTGTTCGGGGCGCAGCTGCACTTCACCGGTGCCGAGGAGAGCCACTGGGGCGAGCTCGAGATCGCTCGCGAGGCGGTCAGCGATCAACTCGTCGCCGAGGGGCTCGTTCCGTACGCGATCCCGATCGGCGGGAGCACCGCAGTGGGTGCGCTCGGCTATGCGGCAGCGTTCGTCGAGCTGCTCGACCAGTGCGGGGCGGCTGGAGTGATGCCCTCACACGTGGTGTTCACATCGTCGAGCGGTGGCACGCATGCCGGTCTGCTCGCCGGACGAGCTGCCGCCGCGCACGCAGGGCGAGACGTGCCTGGTGTGGTTGCCATCGGTGTGGCCAAGGGGGTCAACGTCGGTCGTCCGGACATCGCCGGGCTGGCCAATCAGACCCTCACGCTGATGCAGTCGACGGCGATCGTCGCGGAGGAGGACGTCGAGGTCGACACGCGCTGGATCGGCGACGACTATGCAGTGCCGACCGAGTCCGGCGATGCGGCCATCCGATGGGCGGCCCGACACGGCGGCTGGCTGCTCGACCGCACCTATTCGGGCAAGGGGTGTGCAGGCTTGCTCGGGCTGGCCACCGAGGGACGTTTCGGTTCCGACGTGGTCTTCGTGCACACGGGCGGTTGGCCGGCATTGTTCGCCCCCGCCGGCGTCCCTGCCTGATCAGCCGGGTTGCGGCTCCGGGTAGCGTTGCCGGGATGACGGACCAGATCCTCGACGTCGACCTGCTTGCGTTCGAATCGAGCACCGGAGCGGCCAGGCGTGCGGTGGTCGACGGGGTGCGTCGCAGTCTCGAGACCGGATTCGTGTACACGAGCCACGACGTGTCAGAGGATCTGCTCGACACGACGTACGCGATGCTTCGCGAGTTCTTCGAACTCGACGAGACCACCAAGCAGCAGTTCATCGCTCCGGGAGCCCACGGTCAGACCGGCTACACCGGTCTCCTCGTCGAGACGGCGGCGTCGAGCGACAAGCCCGACTGGAAAGAGATGCTCAACTGGGCAGCGCCGATCGCGGGGGGACATCCGCTGAAGAGCAAGTTCCCGACGGCGTATCCCGACCAGTTGCTGCCCGAGTCGGCGGTGCCCGGTATCACCGACGTGCTCTACCGATTCCATGAATCGGTCGCAGACCTGCAACGGCGGTTCCTTCGAGTGATCGCCGAGGGCATCGGTTGCCACGAGACGTTCTTCGACGACATGGTCGCCGACGGACCAACACTGACCCGGGCGATCCGCTACCCGGCGATGTCCGAGCTGGGTGAGCAGGGCCACGAGTGGGCGGGCCAGCACGGCGACATCAACCTGATCACCGCGTTGCCGCGTGCCACCGCTCCAGGACTGCAGGTGCGCGTCGGTGACGACTGGGTCGACGCCACGCCTCCGGACGATGCGGTGATCATCAACACGGGCATCATGCTGGAACGCCTCACCAACGGAGTGATCCCGATCGGATGGCACCGGGTGGTCGCGGCGCCGGGATATGAGGGTGAGCGCTACAGCGTCGTGCAGTTCTGCCACCCTCGGCCCTGGACGATCTTGTCGCCCGTGCCGTCGTGCTGCACGCCGGAGAACCCGCAACGGTTCTCGGCGATCAGCGCCGAACACGCACTCGACGAGGTGCTCTACCAGATCAACCTGGTCGAGGACGCTCGTCGCGTCGGCTGAATCAGGGTCGCAGAATCGGCACGGCGAGCGACGTGTCGTCGCGCACGGCGAGATCGACCCAGATCGATGTGGGAAGTTCGATCGGTGACATCCACGACACCGGCACCGACGTTGGTCCACCCGCTCCCGGGCCACGCTTCTCCGGAGGCGCCCAGCCGCAGGTCTCGCTCGGATAGATCATCGCCGCCCACCCCGACGCGATCACCTCGCCCGTCGATGTGACCACCCATTCGGAGTCGATGTCGCGGCTGTCATCGGTGGTCTCGGTCGTGACGGGCTCGAGGCCCAGCCCGCTCGGCGGGCCCGACCACGGTCCGATGCCCACCGAACACACTTGCTTGAACAACGCATCGATCACCGGGCCGTACGCGTCGACCGGGGTGCCGTCGAGATCGGTGATGGTCAGGCGGATGTGTGGCGCAACGGCATCGGTGGGGATCTGCACTGTCGCGTCGGTCGGCACGTCCGACCGAATTCCGAGCGGTAGCGGATCGGTGTCACCCAGGTATCCGACGACCTGGCCGGCGCGCACGGTCTGGCCGACGGCGGCGAGACTCGTGAGTCGGAGATGGTCTGGAGCAGCACCATCGTTCGTGCCCGGATTGTCGTCGTTGAAGCCGGCAAGTTCGTAGCTGCGACCGAACGTATCGGTGATCGTGACCGAGATCGTGTCGCCGGGTTCGTCGTGTACGCGGGTCACGACCCCATCGACGACCGCCAACACGGGCTGCAGCTTGACCCCGAACACGATGCCGGGCGCCTCCTCCGCACAGAGGCCGGCCGCCTCGATGTCTGCCGCTGATGCACTCCCTCCTGCATTCTGCGCAGCGTCCTGGGCATCGCCGCACTCCGGTGATGCAAGCCGCGTCGGGCCGAGAACCGGGAATGCCACCGCAGCCGTCCGTTCCACTGCTGGTGTGTTCGGATCGACGACGGCCTGCAACGGGAGTTCGGGCGCAAAGCCCATTCGGGCGACCTGGTCGGCGAGTGTGAGCGGGCGCGGGATCGGTCGGCCCGACAGGAATGCCCAGACGGCCAGCCACCGTTGCTGGTACTCGCGAACCGTCAGCACATTGCCTGCCGACGGGACCGGAACGACGTCCATCACGTTGACGTCACGCGAGGCGAGTGGGTAATACCACATGACGGGAATCATCGAGACGTCGTTGTTCCACTGGGCCAGGAACCGGTTGACGTCGGCGGCAGCGCGCTCGTCTTGGATCTCTGGCGGAGCGAGGTAGGCGTCTGGGTAGCCGCCGTAGTTGTTCCATGTCGAGGTGATGAACTGATACGCACCGGACGCTCGGCCTTTGTTGGGCGGAGCGAGGTAATTGCCACGCGACTCGAGATACCGGATCGTGGCCAGGATGTTGGCGAGCTGGCTCGGGTAGGCAATGACCTGCCGCGGGGCCGGGGCCGGCGCAGGCGTGACGGGCGGGGCCACGGTCGTGGGCGTCGTGTCGGGCGATGTGTCGACCGGCGTTGTCGTCGGCGCCGGATCGGGCGCAGTGGTCGGCGATGGTGTCGTGGTCGTGGCCGCCGTGGTCGTGGTGGGGGAGTCGTTGGTGACTGGGTCGTCGGCGTGGGCAACCGGCGTGATCAACGTGCCGGCCAACCCCGCCACCGTGATCGCCACCGCGAACCGGCGACGTGCACGCACGTGCAACGCCGGCGCGCCTCCCCGATGGGAGGGCGGAGTTGCTCGCTCGGGAGTCGGTACGTTCGGATGCATCGCCATGGTGCTATCGGCACGCGGCCCGGCCGGGTCGAGCGCGTTCTTCACGACAGTACTGGCGCCTCGACCGGAACTCGTCCGCGCCTCGACCACTGAGCGAAGCGGGTGACCACCACGCCTCGGACCCGGTACCGTTGGCCGACCGATGTCCGATGTCGCTGCCAACCAGGTCGACCAACAGACCGATGCCTCCCCGGCGGAGGAGGTCGCGGATCCACGAGGCGATGTCGTGCTGGCCGTCGATGTCGGTGCGTCACACTTTCAGGCCGGTTTGGTGACACCTCGCGGAGTCCTCATCGATCGGGCCCGAGCGGCGATCGAGACCGACATCGGACCGGAGTCGCAGTACACGTCGCTGGCGTCGATCGTGACCGAGATGCTCGAGCGTGCCGAATCGCGCCACTCGGTCACCGTGCGGGGTCTGGGGGTGTCGAGTGGCGGACATGTCAGCCGGGGGCTCGATCGAGTCTCACCCCTGAGTGTCCCGGGATGGCGCAACTTCCCGCTGCGCGCTCGTCTCGAAGAGTTGTCGGGACATGATGTTCACGGCGACCTCGACGCGAAGGCGCTGGCGCTGGCCGAGGGATGGCTCGGCGCAGCCCAGGGCCAATCGAACTTCTGCGTGATCACCGTGTCGGCCGGTGTGTCCGGCGGAATCATCCTCGACGGCGACCTGCTCGACGGCGAATCCGGATACGCCGGTCAGATCGGGCACTTCATCGTGGAACCAGGTGGGCGGCGCTGCTTGTGCGGCACCCAGGGCTGCCTCGAGGCCGAGGCCTCCGGTCAGGCGATCGACGCCATCACCGGGCGTCCGGCAACCGAGCCGTCGTATCAGATCATGCAACGCACCGGTGATCTCGTCGGTCGTGCGGCTGCGTCGATGTGCAACGCGTTCGACCTGTCGCTCGTGGTGGTCGGCGGGAGCGTGGCGCTCGGATTCGGTTCGACCTTCTTCCATGCCGCACAGGTGTCTCTCGACGACCACGCCCGCCAGCCGTACACCCGCGGTGCGCGGATCACGCCGTCGAGACTCGGGGAACAGGGTCCCCTCGTCGGTGCCGGCGCCGTCGGCTGGCGTGGGCTGCGACGCGCCGCTCGGCATCGACCAGCGGCGGAGCCGCCTCAGCCGCCGAACGCCCGGTAGACGTACTCGGCGGGGCCCCGCCCGAAGCGGCGTTGCCACAGCGCGCCGACCGCGACAGCGGTCACCCAGAACCCGGCAGCGAACAGCAGGGCGGTACCGACTCCGTCCGGCTCCACCCAACCGAGCCAGTCGACCACCAGGTTGAAGACCAGGATGTGGGCGAGGTAGAGCGACAGGGTGAGCTGGCCCGCGCGTCGTAGCGGGTCGGACGCCGCGGGGAAACGTTCGGTGGCCCAATCGATGACCACGTACGCAACGAGTGCCGTGCCGAGGGCACTCGCCACATAGACGCCGCTGCGGTCGCGTGGGGAGAGCGAGAAGGCAATCGCCGGGAGCCCGGTCATCGGCAGGTTTCCCAGCGTCGACGACAACGTCAGGAGCACGAGGCCGATTCCGATCGAGGCCTGCCGCCACCACGGTGCGGCGAGGACCCGGCCCAGGACGATGCCGCCGCACAGGAATGCGAACCAGGGCAGCAACGGGTGGGTGCCGTTGATGAACACATCGAAGATGTACCGGCGGATCGAATTCTGGCCGGGAGCGGTCAACCAGTCGGTGTCGTGACCGTTGCGGTCGCGATCGAACCGCCACAGGCGAACGATGGCGGCCGCGATGGCGGCGGCGATGCCGAGGGCGACGATCCAGCGCGATCTCCACGTGAAGATCGCCGCCGCCAGCACGAACATGGCGCCGTAGTAGACGATGATCGTGCCAGCCCAGATCTCCTCGAGGACCAAACCGACCGTGTACAGCAACACGCCTCGACGGGTCAGCCGCCAGCGCATTTCACGCACCAGCGTTGGGTCGTCCAGCGTTCGACGGGTGAGCAGGGTGACGCCGACGCCGGCGACAAGCACGAACGTGGCGGCAAATCGTGTCGACAGGGGGCCGTCCCACGGATCGAACAGCTCATCGATCCACGAGTTCCCGATCGTGCCGCCGCGCAGTATCAGGTAGCCGTGGTAGTTCATCACGATGACACCGATCAGGGCGACGGCGCGGACCGCGTCCGGTCCCCGCAATCGTGCAGCGGGAGCGGTATCGGTGAACGTCGAGGTGGGAGCGCTCAGATCCACTCGAAGGTGTCCACCGTGGTCATCGTGAGCGGGCGCTGCACGTCGACTCGTCGACCGACGTCAGGGACGCTCGTCCCGTCGGGAACGAACGCCATCGAAGTGTGCATGTGCGGTGGCTCGTGCAGGACGAGACGACGTTGCTCGAAATGGAACGGGCTCCGGCCGTCGGGGAGGGGAGTGATGCCGTTGGCGGTGCCGGCGCCGATCATCACGAGGTTGCCGTCGCCGACGACCACGCTCTGTCGATAACCCGCTGGGTCGCCGGCTCGGACCGCTCGCACGTCGAGCACGTCGGCGCCGAGTTGCAACAACGACTTGTTGCCGTGCCAGAGCGAGGTGCCGAGGCGCAACCGGTAGGTGTGGGTCGGGGGCAACGAGGCGTACGTCGTCGGGTCGAGGTGACTCGTCCACACCGTGAGGTCGGGATCGACGTGGTCGAGCACCTGTCGGATCTCGTTGGCATGGTCGCTCGGCGATCCGGCGATCGGCGGGTGGAGGCTGACGCCGATCACGTCGAGCCCGGCGCGTCGCGCGACCTCCACCAACTCGACATCGCCGCCGTATCGCCGCATCGACGAAACGAGCTTGACGAGAACACGGCCACTCCATCCGGCGAGGGCCTCGACGTGGACCCGACTGCCGACGGTGAGCACCGGCGCAGTGGACGCTGGTGCGGTGAGCGTCGGGGTCAGCACCACCGGGTGGACATCGTCTGGGAGCCCGTCGAGTTCGTGGATCGTCCCCACAGCGACGGTGTCGCAGAACTCGGAGGCCAGCCGCGCCAGGGCGATACGTCCGAAGCCGTAACCGTTGCCCTTCACCACGGGGACCAGCCCGTCGACCTCGTTCGCGACCCGAGCGACATGCGCCCGCCACGGCGCGGTGCGGATGGTGAGGGTGACGGTCACTCGGACGACGCTACTGCTGTGCAGCGAACGGTCTGGGGCGAGGGGTCTCGTTCGCCGAATGCGATCCGAATCCCGACCTTGTTGATCGGAATTGTCACCGATATCGTCTGGCCGGTGAGTCTGCAAACGCTGCTGCGCTTTCCCGACCCGGTCAACGAGACATCGGCACGTCTCGTCGCAGCGGGCGTCGTGGCGCAAGCAGTGGTGTTCCTCGTGGTGCGCGAATGGTGGGTACTCGTCCCGCTCACTTTCGGGTTCCTCGCCCGAGTCGCGACCGGTCCGACGCTCTCGCCGCTCGGTCAGTTCGTGACACGCGTCGCAACGCCCGCCGTCGAGACGCGATTGCGGGGCCGGGACGCGAACTTCCACTCACGCCAGGTGCCTGGTCCACCGAAGCGTTTCGCGCAAGCCATCGGGCTGACCTTCACGGCGTTGGCCTCGGTCGCGTGGATCCTGGGTGCGCCACTCGTCGCCTTCGTGCTGATCGGTCTGCTCGCAGTTGCGGCCACGCTCGAAGCCGTATTCGCGATCTGCCTCGGCTGCATCGCGTACAGCGCGATCTGGGGATGCGCCGACTGCGACGACATCAGCGATCGGCTCCGACGGGCACTCGTCGAAGCCCGAGAGGAAGTCCCGGCCGCTCTGACTGTCAGGCCGGACGGTGTCGGCGAGACGGTGGAGCGACCTGTGCCCGTGCAAGCCTGATCGTCCGACCCCCAACGTCCTGTCGCTGTGGACGGGCAGGGACGGGAGGCACCAAGCAACCTTCTGGTGCCCGGGGAGGCTCAGGACGCCAGCTCCGACGAGGCGGCGGACCCGAGTTCCTGGAAATCTTCTCCTGGTATGTCGACGCCACCACCACCACCACCGCAGCCGCCGCCGACGGCGAACTGCTCGACCCGCTGACCTATCGCGAGGTGATGTCACGCACCGACCGCGGCAACCGGGTCAACCCCGACGCGATCATCGGAGTGTCACGCTGAGCGCTCATCCGACGAGTGATCATCGACTCCAAGAGCGTCGTCATCGACGTGGGCTGCACCCAACGACTCTTCACCGGCCACGCCCGCGATGCGGCCATGCTGCTCGAAGCCACCTGTATCTGGCCCGGCTGCGACCACCCCCACAGCTGGTGCCACGCCGACCACCTCACCAGCTGGTCAACCCGAGGCCCCACCAACCCCGACAACGGCGCCCCACTGTGCGCCGGCCACAACTACCTCGAAGAACTCGGCTTCACCATCACCCGAGACGCCAACGGCCACTGGCACATCACCGCACCCGACGGCATCATCATCTGCTGAGTTCCGCCGAGACGAGGAGCCCACCGCCTGCTTCTGCACGGACTGAGTCGCGCCGGGATTGCCCGGACTCGCCGTCGCTTCGCAAGCGTACATAGGGTCGGTCGCAGCCGGCCATCCATCGGCGATCAGACCAGTAGGGAGATTTCATTATGCGTCTGCGTTTCGGCACCTTCATGGCACCGTTCCACCCACCGGAGCACAACCCGACCCTGTCCCTCGAGGCCGACCTCGACCTGTTGCAACACATGGACACGCTCGGTTTCGACGAGGCGTGGATAGGTGAGCACCACTCTGCCGGCAGCGAGATCATCGCCTCTCCCGAGATCTTCATCGCGGCTGCCGCTGCCCGTACGAAGCACATCAAGCTGGGTACCGGCGTGGTGTCGTTGCCGTACCACAATCCATTGTGGACGGCCGAGCGAATCGTGCTCCTCGACCATCTCACGCGTGGTCGCATCATGCTCGGGGTCGGTCCTGGCGCACTGCCGACCGACGCCGCGATGCTCGGCCTCGAACCCAGCGAGATGCGCCCGCTGCTCGAGGAGTACATGGCGATCGTGATGCAGCTCCTCACCACCGACGAGCCGGTCAACTACTCCTCCGATCGCCTGACCCTCAAGGATGCGCGGTTGCACCTGCGGCCGTATTCCGATCCGCTGTTCGACGTCGCTGTGGCGGCGGTCGCGTCCCCCTCGGGGGCGAAGCTTGCGGGCAAGTACGGCGCCGGCGTGCTGTCGCTCGGTGCGACGGTGGCGATCGGCATGGACGTCCTGGCGCACCACTGGACCATCCAGGAAGACGTCGCCGCGCAGCACGGACAGGTGGCGGACCGTGACAAGTGGCGCCTCGTCGGGCTGATGCACCTGGCCGAGACCGAAGACCAGGCGCGCCAGGACGTCGAGTACGGCATCACGCAGTGGTTCCGGTACTTCCAGAACGTCGCGGCGTTCCCGCAGATGGCCGTCGAGGGTGGTGACGTCGGCGAGATGGTCGACTTCGTGAATGGTGGCCTCGGCGTGATCGGCACTCCCGACCAGGCAATCGCTCAGATCGAGGAACTGCTCGAACAGTCCAATGGCGGTTTCGGCGCCTATCTGACGCTGAGTCACAACTGGGCGAACAACCAGGCGACCAAGAAGAGCTACGAGTTGTTCGCCCGTCACGTGATGCCGCACTTCCAGGGCAGCGTCGGCAGCCTGATCAGCGCAGCCGACCGGGCAGAACAGGCCCGCCCCGAACTCGCCGAGAAGCAGTTGGCGGCCGTGGACGAGGCCACGCAGCGATACGCAGCGGAGATGGCCAGCACCTGACTCGAGTTCCGCGTATCGCTCGCGAGCGGTGCGGGAGTGGGACGACTGCGAGTCAGTCGGTGGCGAGGAGTCCGTCGACGGCCGCCAGGATCTCGGGCGCGTCGTTGTGCGAGTGGGTGAAGCCGAGCGCTCGTTCCTGACGGACGGTCTCGATCGACCTGAACGCGGTGATGTATGCGCGGCGTCGACTGTTGGACGAGGTGTTCCCACCCGAGCCGTGCAGGACGCCCTCGTTGTGCACGGTGATGTCGCCGCGACGGATCTCCACCGCGACGAGCGCGTCATCGGGCCGCAGATCGGTCACCAGTGTGTGTTGGTCCTCACGGTTGCCGCTCAGTGGGCGATGAGGCCGAACCGACTCCCGATGGCTCCCGGGAAGGAACTGCATGCACCCGTTCTCGATGGTGGAGTCGTCGACCGCGAGCCAGCACGTGGCGGTTCGGCGGTCGTCGGTGTTGATCCAGTAGGCCTGATCCTGATGCCACGCGAATACTGCGTCGTCGCGTCCCGGCTGCTTCGCGAGGAGTTGGTCGAAGTCGAGCACCATGCCTTCACCGCACAGTTGCTCGGCGATCGACGAGCCGACTCGTTCGAAGATGTTGTCCTGCCAGTCCGGGTGGTATTGGCGCGGCAGCATCACGTTGAAGATCGCGTAGTCGGTCGGGTCGGTGCCGTACTCCCCGCTGACCATGTCGTACAGGTCCTTGCCGGGCACGTCGATCTCGCCACGCATGAACGCGTCATAGACGACCCCGATGGCGTCGACCTCGTCTGTCGTCAGCACGCCGGGGAGATGGACGAATCCATCCCGGCCGAAGCTGGCGCGCTCGTGATCACTGACCAGGTACTTGTCGTCGCTACGCACTCCCACGGGTGATGACATTACGACGATCACCGAACAACGGGTGCATTTTGCACTCGCCTTCGCGAGTGAGTCCCATGAGCATCTGTCGGGGTCCGCGAATGGAAAGTTTCTGGATTTCTTCAGGCTTCCCTGATCCAACGGCCCGCACGGCACGAACCGAACCTGACCATCCAATTCAGCACAAGGAGCAACCATGAAGAACCGCAACAAGTTCGCAACGGGCATCGCTGGGGTCGGCATCGCCGCCGCCGCCACCTTCGCCACGATGGGCATCGTCGATGCCGGACACGTCGGAGCGCTCACGGACGGCACGTTCAGCGGTCGCGCCGAGGTGGCCGCCGAAGCTACCAACAACCGCGTCGTCGGCGATCCGAACGGGCGTGGCGAGGCGTATGTCTTCTCGACCGGTGGCGGAGTGGTTTGCTACGTGATCGAGGTCGACAAGATCGCTCCGGCCACGGCTGCGCACATCCACGAGGCCTCGGCCGGCTCCAACGGTCCGGTCGTCGTCACGTTGAGCCCTCCGACGGACGGCTCGTCCGCTGGCTGTATCGACACGGGTGTCACCGAGCTCGCGGAAGACATCACGGCAAACGAGTCGTCCAACTACTACGTGAACGTGCACAACGCCGAGTACCCAGGCGGCGCAGTCCGGGCTCAGCTCGGGGACTGACCCCTGCATCGACGACATCCGGCTCGATCGATCGAGCCGGATGTCGTCGGGACCGACGAAGTCTGTGGCGTCGCGTGTGCTCAAGCCGGCGTAGTCAGCGTGAGCGTGCGCCGTCGCCGCAATCAACCGTTCGAACGTTCGCCACCAGGCGACGGGTCCGCCCTGTCGCCAGGGTTTCCGGGATTCCTGGTTTGGAACCGTGCTGTCGCGGGCACAGACCCCGTTGCGGCTCCTCAGCACCGTGTTGCGATCAAGGTGACGGCGCAACAGCGCCAATGTCGAGGAGTTCGGAGAACGTCGATGGCATGAGCCGCTGACAGCGGTGAGCGCGAGTGGTTGAAAGGCGTTGATGTTCCGGAGCGTGTCGTCGAAGTCGTCGCACCGCCTGCACGCTCGCATCGCATCGTTGGTGACGTTGTGTCTCGCTCTGTCGTTCGCTGCAGTGTGGAGCGCCGCTACTTCCGATGCGGTCGGCGGGCTGGCCTTGCTCCAGCCGAGCGATCCGTACATGGGAGTGTTGACACCGTCGAGCAACGCCGACGCTGCGGGGATGTTCTCCGGTGTGATGCCATGGCCGTTGGTGTCGATCCACGCGACCGTTGCCCGCAGCGGCGAGATCGTCACGTATGGCTCGCCGCTCGCTACGGCTCAGCAAGGCGCACTCAGGTTCGATAACTGGAATCCATCGACGAACACCCACGTCCAGTCGCCCCTGCTGGCCGTCGACAGTTTCTGCAACCTCAACGTCGCGACGACGGACGGCAAGTTGATGATGGCGGGCGGCAATTCGCAGATGACAAGTGGCCTGTACGACACGGCGACCCGGTCGTATTCGGCGCTTCCCAACTTCGCCTACCCGCGGTGGTACGCATCCATGATCCGGCTTCCTGACAACCGGTTCGTCGTCGTCGGTGGAGCGGAGCCGAAGGCAAAGGTGGGCGAGGTGGAGACTCGGTTCTCGTCGACGCCGGAGATCCTCGCACCCGGTGCCGGCGCGTGGGTTCCCTTGCCCGACGCCAAGAGCGTGCCACTCTTCGGGTCGCCCGACTACGCCTGGTGGTATCCCAAGGCCTACCTCGCCCCGAGCGGCAATGTGTTCGGGATCTCACAGGATCGGATGTGGGTGCTCGACCCGGACGGAACCGGCGCCGTCACGGAGGCGGGTGTGGTGCCGGGCACCGGATTCGGGTCGTCTGCCTCCTCGGTGATGTACGAGCCGGGCAAGATCCTGCTCGCTGGTGGCGGTCAGCACATCAACTCCGATGGACTGCCCGCCAGCAAGCAGGCAGCGATCATCGACATCTCGACCGACTCGCCGACTGCCGTGTCGACCACTCCGATGGCGAGCCCGCGCAACTGGCTGAACTTGACCGTGCTCCCGAACGGCGAGGTCCTCGCCAACGGAGGCACAGAGGTCGGCATCGCTGGAACACAGGTGTATTCGACCGAGATCTGGAACCCGACCTCGAAGACCTGGCGAACGGGCGCCTCGGCGCAGAAGATCCGGACGTACCACTCCACTGCACTCCTCATGCCCAGCGGGTCTGTCTTCACCAGTGGAAGTGGCGCTCCGGGTCCGGTGACCAACCTGAACACCGAGTTGTATTATCCGCCTCAGCTCTTCGGTCGTGACACGAGCGGCGAGGTCGTGTGGGCTGACCGAGCGGAGTTCCGCTCTGTGTTCGGCACCATCGCTCGGGGCAAATCGGCGACGTTCAGCATGAAGGACAACCGCGCTATTCAGTCCGTTTCGCTCACATCTGCCGGCTCGGTGACCCACGCATACAACACCGACCAACGGCGGATTCCTCTCGCATTCTCACAGTCGGGTTCTGACGTCACCGTCCACTTCCCTTCCAGCGAGACGATGGTTCCGCCTGGCGTCTATCTCCTCAATGCCGTCGATGCCGCTGGCGCGCCGGCGCCGTCGCAGATCATCGAGATCATGGCCGACAACACACCGGGACCCATCACCGTGTATGGCTCCGGATCAATAGTGCCTCCGCCCTCGCAGCCGGCAACAACGACGACGACCTCGCAGCCGGCAACAACGACGACGACCTCGCAGCCACCGCCATCGGCACCTGGTCCATCGGCACCTGGTCCATCGGCACCTGGTCCATCTGAACCAGGTTCACCTGCACCCGGTTCACCTGCACCAGGTCCGCCGTTCGTGTCGTTGATGCCGGCTCGTTTGGCTGACACGCGTTCATTGGGTGTGAAGGTTGGTTCGGTTGATGGGTCGGGTGGTGCGTTCAGGGTGAATGTGTTGAGTCGTGGTGGGCTGCCGGGTTCGGGTGTTGGTGCGGTGGCGTTGAATGTGACCGCGGCGAATGGTGAGGATCCGAACATTGGTGGCGGCTATGTGACCGTGTATCCGTGTGGGACCAGACCCGATGCGAGCAACGTGAACTTCACGGCTGGCCAGACGATTCCCAATGCGGTGATCGCTCCGGTGTCAGCCGACGGTGATGTGTGTTTCTACGTGTACGGCAAGGCCCATCTCATCGTTGATGTGTCCGGCTATTTCCCGGCCTGACGGGCGGCAAGGATCGCTCTCGGAGGTGGCTGACATCTCCGCCTCGAGGCGATGGTCCGTTCGGTGGCGGGCCCGCACGTGATCACCCGAACCCCTGGAACGACCCGTCTAGGAGTGCGTCAGATCGACGTGTCCCTCAGCGATGCCGCGCGCCGTGGCATGGCTGCGTGGATGCCCGGTGACCGCTTCGAGGAAGTCGTCCCGTGCGATCACGAGGAGTTCGGCGTCGCTGGTCGCCGTGACTGTCGCAGTTCGAGGAACGTTGCGCAGAAGTGCGATCTCCCCGAACGACTGTCCGGCCCCGAGCGAGTTGACCGTCTGGCCATCGCGGACGACGCTGAACGTCCCATCGACGACCAGGAAGTAGTGGTCCCCTGCGTCACCCTGGACGACGACCGCCGCACCGACAGCTGAGCGACGTCGCACTGCAGTACGACCGAGTCGCTCCACTTTCGGGGCGGGGAGCGCAGCGAACACCGGATCGTGGACCAGACGGTCGATGATCTCGTCGTCGACCAGCGGGGTGTCATCGGGGCGGCGATGCAAGGTCATCACACCGAAGCCGATGAGAACGAATACCACCATCGCGAGAACGACGAAGGTCTCGTCGACGGAGAACCACACGACGAGGAACGTCACGACGAGGCCGCCCATGGCCATTGCAGCCGCCTCGACGCCCTCGACGATCCCGAAGACCCGGCCGAGCACGTCTGTCGGTGCCCGCCGCTGGATCGTCACGGCAGCGGTGAACTGCAACAGACTCACCCCGACTCCGAGCAGCGCGAACAGCAGCAGCCCGCTCACCAGACCATCCGACAACGCCATCGAGGCCAGCGCCAAGCTCACCAGGATTGCGCTGGCCACGAAGACGCCCTCCACCTGCGCGCCGCGCACGATACGCGACACGGCAACCACGCCGAACATCCCGCCGACCCCGAAGGCCGCCGCCAGGAGCCCGGCCTGGCCACCGCCACCATCGAGCCGCTCCGCAGCGAACGTCACGAAGAGCACGTCAGCGATCCCGCCGACGAGACCGGCCGCGGCCATGAGTCCCACGAGCGTGCGGAGCCGCGCTTCGCGCCGCATCGTCGTGAACCCGGCGAACATGCGGTCGTTGAGATCACCGACATCGGGAACGTGGTGCGGGTGCTCATCGACGGCGGGGATCATCACCACGATCAGGCATGCGGCCCCGGTGATGAGGGCACACGCCCCAAAGACCGCCGACGGTGCGTGGAACGCCATCACCAGGCCGGCCATCAGCGGGCCGACCAGCCTGCCTATTTGCTGAATGAGCCCTGTCACGACATTGGCAGCAACAAGGTCGGCGGGCGTGTGTGTGAGGGTCGGCAGGATCGTGCCCATCACCGGGCGGGTGAACGACACTGCCGTCGCCACGACCGTGCTGGCCCCATAGACCAGGATCCCGTTGCCGGAGAGCATGGCGAAAGCGACCACCGCCATCGAGATGGACTGGATCGCATAACCCACCGCCAGCGCACGCTGGGGTCGGAACCGGTCGCCCGCGTACGACGAGAACGGCGTGAGGACCACCGAGGGCATGAGTTGGATGAACGCGATCAATCCCACTTCGCGTGGACCACCTCGTTCGAAAGCGAAGAACAACACGGCGAGCCACGTGGCGTGTTCGCTGATGGAGAACCCGGTGAACGCGAACTGCACTCGTCGCAACTCGACCGAGCGGGCATTGCGGAGCAACGAAGCGAACGTGCCGGAGCGATTCACGGGACGAGCACGGTCTGTCGTCTGCCCACCCCGTCACCGTGCACGGGAATGACACTAGGACGATCTGGGGCAGCATCGACCCACGGGACAACAGGTTGGACGATGTCATCGAGGAGTCCCGCCGATCGGGTGAGCCGATCTCAGTCACACGACGCGGCAAGAGGGTGGCTGTCATCTTGGAGTCCGAGGTGTTCGATCGTTTGGCTGACGCTGCCGACGACGCCGAGGATCGGCGCGACCTCGAAGCAGCACGCGCTGACGACGACTATGTGCCATGGGATGAGGTCGAGGCTGCGCTCGGGCTCGCGTGGGTCGCTCCTCCGTTGAGATCGCGCGGCGAGCGATCGAGTCGATCGTGAAGTTGCCTCGTCAGGATCAGCAGCGGAGACGCGCAGCGATTGATCTTCTCGCCGACGAACCCGACCTCCGGGATGTGTTGCGTTGTCTGGCGAGGACTCGGCCTATCGAACTCCGCAAGCCAACCAGAAAATCGCTTGCGAGTGGTCCCAACGTCGAGATCGCGACGGTGGCCCCATGAATGTGAGAGCCTGTCCTGCTATCACAGCGCAGCGACGTCCCAGACAGCCCGAAACCACCCTCATGCTGCTCGCAATTCCACTGCTCGCCTTCGTGGTCTTCCAGATTGTCATTCGCGTGTGGCTGCGTCTTCGCCCGCAAGCGATTCCGTTCGGCTGGTCATGGCTCTTGGAGAACCCGTGGCGCAAGTCGTATCGCGACCCAGAGCGCGTAGCCGAGCAATGCGGGATCAGGCCGACAGACACGGTGCTCGAGATCGGCTGCGGGTCTGGGTTGTTCACGCGCTCACTGGCGACGCGCTGCGCGAACCTGATCGCGCAAGACCTCGAGCCGCGCTACGTCGCTCAGACCAAGGCGAAGTTGTCAGACCTCAGCCACATCGAGTACCTGGTCTGTGATGCCCGCGATCTACAGATGCAAAGCGTGGCCGACGTGATCGTGCTGATCTCGGTCTTGCCGGAAATCCCTGAGCCAGTGCTGGCGCTCGAGGCCTGCAAACGCGCCCTGAAATCCGGCGGACGAATCGTGATTGGCGAGGAGTTGTTCGAACCCGAGTACGTGACCTCGCGCCAGATCGATGCTTATGCCCGAGCAGTTGGCTTGGAAGTCGTGGGGCGCCAGGGCAATGCGTGGGCGTATCTGACCACCTTCGCGCTGAAGAGGTGACGACCTCGATCCAGAACTTCTGTCTCGACGAGACGTTCAGAACTGCTCCGCCTGCAGACGCCCAGCTGGGCGACTTGCGCCCGTGCTCGGTGGTCAGGACCTTGCGAACATCCTCTTCATGATTCGGTCGATGAGAAGCGGCTTGGCGTTCCTTTCGCCGTCCGTGGACAGCGAAGATCTGGCACTGCAGGACGCCTCGCCGGGGCAACGTGGACATTGGGGAGAGAACCCAACACCTTCGACCTCGACGACACCGCATCGAACATCGCCAACACTGGCCCGATCAAGCTGTCAGCAGCCGGGGCATGGTGCCTCTACACGTTCAGCGCCCACCACTACTGAATCGGTCGCTCCAGGCGCTCGTGCAGGTCAGGGTCCGTCGAGCAGGCTGACGATGACGCGTGCATCAGCTCTCACCTGGTTCACGCTCCGCGTGGCGGGCCGGGGGCGGGCAGTCGGCACCTCCGAGTCCGAGACGGCGTGCAATTCGACCAGCAACGTCTCCCCTCCCTGTTGGGCGTGGCCTTGCCATAGGAACCATCGCGTGGTGTCCGACCGAGTTCCTGCCCCTCCATCAGAACAGCGGATTGCCGTGCTCGCCGCAATCGACTGACACAACCCCGCCGCCAATCCGCCCCCGTGAGGCGCATAGCCGCCAGCAAACCCGTTGGGTGAATGAAGATGAACGATCAACTCTGGTCGCACATCTGCGATGAAGACCATCAACGCGTTCGTCTCGGGTTGCGAGCGGCTTCCTCCATCAGCGTTCAAGTCAACTTGATTGGCATTTCGTCGTTCATACGCTGCGTAACCGTCAGGATTCAGCGTTGGGATGAGCCAAATCCCACGGCGAGTAGGCGGACGGGAACGCACTTCGTCGGAGAGCAACGTCGGCGAGCACTCGTCGCCATGTACTTGTCCCACGATCACGACGAGCGCTGACGGAGCAGACGGCCCCCAGTACTCCGCCCATATTGGACGTCCCAACAACGAGGTCCCGATCTGTCGAAGTTGCTGAGGACGGGACCCGGCCAACCCGGGTAGACCCGTCGCCAAGGAGTCGCAGACTCCTGACGGGTACTCAGGAGGCGGCGGGGGAAACAACTGGACGCTTGCTCCACGCTCGGCGACTGCAAGCGCGTCGGCCGACCGATCGATCGAGCTGACGAATCCGGCGCCGAGAGCAGGCGAGAATGGAACAAGCGACTCCGAAGTGGCTGCGGAAGTAGTCGAGTCGCCCGCTGTGCTCACGGCGGCCACAGCACCGATTGCCAGGGCAGCGAAGGACGCAAACTTCAGCAGCGCACAGCTGTCCCGGATTGCTCTCGACATCTTCGGTGCCCCTGTTCGTCCGCGCTCCTGCAACGGTGGCGGCACGCTAGATGCCAAAGCCCTAGCGGCTCCAAACGGCCGCCGGCCAGCGCCATCGGCGACCTGGAGCGAATCGCCACCACCGAAGCTCGCCAAGCCCGCCAGCGACCCGGCGCACATTGACGCCGACTCACAGTTCTTCACCGAACTTGGCGTTCAACTCGGCGAATTGCGTGGCCCCGATTCCGCGCACCACGAGGTGGCGATCCGGATCAGCCGATCCGGATCGATTGACCACCGTCGACCGGCAGGATGACGCCGGTGATCCAGCCGGCATCGTCCGACGCCAGAAAGAGCGCAGCGTTGGCGACGTCCCAGGCCGTTCCCTGACGCCCGAGAGGGACCCGGCTGGCCCGCCCGGAGGCATAATCGTCACGATCCACGCCGAGCGCTTCGGCAGCAGCATCAACCCCCATCGGCGTGTCGATGAAGCCGGGCATGATCGCGTTGGCGCGGACGCCGTACTTTGCGTTGGTGATCGCAAGGCTGGTGGTGAGGGCGTTGACCCCCGCCTTGGAGAGGCGGTAGGCGGTGAGATTGCCCGCCGACGCGATCGCCGCAACTGACGAGACGTTGACGATCGCCCCGTGCTTGGATCGGCGCAATTCGGGAACCGCTGAGCGGCATGTGCGCCACAGCGCTCGGAGGTTGACGTCCATGATCCGGTCGTAGGCTTCGTCGTCGAGGCGATGTGGCGGGCCGTCGCCGAGTCCAATGCCCACATTGTTGTGGAGGATGTCGATTCCCCCCATGGCCTCGACAGCGGCGTTGATGATCCTGTCCGGAGCGTCGTGTGCTGTGATGTCGGCGATGATGGTCTCGATCGGGCCGGTGCCGTCGACCTCGGCCCCGATCATCGCAACAGTGTCAGCGAGTTGTGCCGCCGATCGATCGACGAGGAACACCCGTGCGCCAGCGCGAGCGAACGTGATCGCAGTGGCCCGACCGTTGCCGATGGTTGCTCCGGGGGTTTGGCCGGCGCCCACGATCACGGCCCGTCGCCCCTCCAGACGTCGATCCATCTGTGTCGTCATGGCGCGAGGTTACGGAAGCGCCGGCCCGCAGCTTCGGTCGGCGGTCACCGACGACCGATCAGAACGGTCGCAGACGGGTCGATCTCATCGGCGAAGGATCCGGCAGCGACGGGCTGCGAACCCCTCGACCGTCCGGTTGGGATCGGTAACCGTACGCCGTTGGGCGAACGACGTTCGGTCCTCGGGCATGATGGGGGTCGTGGTGCGCGTGCTCTTCGTTGGACCGACGTCTCGTTCGTGGACGTCGCTCGAGGCCGAGGTCAACGCTGACCTCGAGCGACTCGCGCGACCCGGTGTCGAGTTGGCGTATCGGTGCACCGGTACCGGTCCGCTCGACATCCGCTCCGCAGCGGACGCGAGTCAGGCCGCGCCCGGTGTCGTCGCAGCTGTTCGGCGTGCGGAAGTCGATGGTTTCAGCGGTGTGGTCGTCGATTGCACGGAGGACCCCGGTGTGGTCGAGGCCGAGCAGCTGGTGGCGATTCCAGTGGTGGGCGCCGGCAACGCGTTGGAGCGAGCGATCGCCGTTGCTGCGGCGCCGATCGTCCGTGTGAGCGCCGACGATCTGCGCTTGTGGTCCGCTGACGAACTGGCCGCGCGGACGGCGGGAGCCGCCACGGTGGTGTTCGGTGGCACGGGCTGGTCGCACATCGTCGAGGCCCTGACCGTCGACCGGCCCGGTCTCGTGGTGCTCGAACCGCTCGCAGTTGCTCTCGACGCCTGCCTGGCGCGCCTTGCCGACACCGCCTGACGGGGCGCTCTCGGGGTTGTCGGCTGGGAGCGGGAGGGTGTTCGCCCCATAGAGCGGACCGGTACCCGATGTCGCGTTGCGGGGGATCCGGTAGTTGGTCCATGGATCGGAAACCGGTGCTGACTTCAACGTCACGTCGCAGCGGTTCAGCTACCGAGATCGGCGAGGTGGCCAGCGTCCGGTTGAGGATCGGCAACGCACAGCTGGTTTTTGAGTCAGCCCAGATCTTCGAAACACCGACCATCGCTGACACAAATCGAGAGACACCTCCAGCCGACCCGCTCGCCCGTCGCGTCGCGTCGGGCGCCGTCTCAGATGACGACGGGCGGCCGGACAGGTTCGTGCCGGAGTTCGGGCACTCTCGACCACGCGATTTCGGGTTCAGATGCCGATCGACAACCGGACATAGTCAGCGCCCGCGTCACGATCTTCGGCCGAGCGTCATCTTGCAGCGGCCGGATTCGATGACGACCTCGCACACTTCGTCGGATCTGTGGTGCGTAGGGTCTGAGTCCGACGGGGAATACTGGGCGGCTATCGAGGCCCGCTCAGGTCGATCTCGATGCCGAACAGTGAGATCGAATCGTCGTCGATCAGTTGCCCGACGACGACAACTGCGTACACGAGACGGCCGCCGGCGACCAGGTAGCGGTAGTCGTCTCGTTCCGGGTACAGGCTGAGCAGCTCATCGAAGCGTGCGGCGAACGCTTCGGCAATCGTCGGCAGCTCGATCAACAAGAAGTCACTGGCCGACGGTTCACCGTTGGGGCCGCGCGATTCGCCGAGCTGGGCGTCCAGTTCGGTGAAGAACTGTGGGTCGACACGAACCGTGCGCCGGGTCACTGGCGGGCTTGGCGACCTTCGGTGGCTGCGATTCGAGCGTCAGCTTTGCGCCTGGCAGCGTCGATCAGGTCAGCAGGAACGCTGGTGGGGTCGTTCACGAATCCGGCTTGGATCGTGGCAGCGCGTACGTCGGGGGTCAGCGCTTCGAGTTCAGCGGCTGACCAGATCCGATCGACGTCCATCTCTCAAACTGTAGCTGCTCGGCCATCGGTGAGGTCAGACACCGCCGAGCCCCTCCCGCAGTAGGGCTGCCTGAATCGAACTGCCGCCGCACTTCTTGCGTTGTCTCGGAAGCGGATCCCCAAACGAAACACATCGGGGCAGTCTCGGCCGACCGCCCCGGCCGCTCTCGTATCTGGTTATCCCGCACTGGACGGCGCAGGTATCAGGCACTTCGGTTGGACTCGGGCGCGCGCCGCGAGGAACAGGCTCCGGCCACAGAACGCCAGGCATGCCATGCAACCTGCTCCGTCCTGACCGCTGGTTCGGTGTTGGCCGTCGGGTGAAGCCGTCTGGGGGCTGGTAGGTGCGATGTCGACGGCCCCGTCAGCGCGAGCTCGTCGAGCTGCCGGAGCGGTGAGATAGTGGTCCCACCGGCGGGAACGTCGCGTCGTGAGGGTCGTCTATAGTCAGGACAGGGAGGTGGGCGGTCTGGTCGATGGCGCTGTGGTGTTCACCGACCTGGTCGGGTCGACGGCGCTCGCGTTTCGGGTCGGTCCGGAGGCTGCTGAGCGGCTGCGGGTCGAGCACTTCTCGTTGCTTTGCGGAGTGGTCGGCCGTCACGAGGGTCGTGAGATCAAGAACCCCGGCGACGGCGACTGGCAGTACAATCTGGTAACCCCGTCGGCGTGGGCGGGTCAGTGCCGCGTCATCAACGTCGAGCTGAACGACCGAACCTCACGATTGGCGACGATCTCGTTCCGATGAGCGAGCGCAGCTCCCGGGTCCGCCTCGCCGCAGTGGTCGTAGGTGCGGTGATTGCGGTCGTCGTCGTGATCGCGGTCGTGGTCGGTTCCGACGACGACTCGCGGCTCGACGAACTGGCCAACGATCCAATCCTCGTCGATACGCCGGTCACCGCCGAGGTGCGCCAACCGGCCATCGTCAATCCCGCGCGGGAGGAGGCGTTCGGAGTCCGCGAGGAGTTCCATACGGCCGGCGCCCGATGGTCGGTCCCTCTTGGACTGGACGCCACCGCCGCTGCATGGGCGAACTCGCTGGTCGACGACGACGTCTGGCAAGACGTGGTCGCTGTCTGTCGGGTGTACGCCGACGGGCTGCGCCAGATCGGGCTAGCGGCTCGCCGGTCGGCCAACGGATACACCTTGTCGGCGAGCATCGATTTCGTGCCGGCCGATGCGGACACGACAGGGGTGAGCGTCACTCTGTTCGTGCCGGTCGACGGCGACGGCGGGCCCACGGCGGCTGCGCCGCCTGACCTCGCGTGTCTCGAGTAACGCCCGCGGCGTCTGTGCCACGTCATAGGGCGGAGATGATCGTGCCCAGGGTGGAACTCGAACCCACACTCCACGTCAGTGGAGGGGCGGTCTGAGCCCCCAAGGAACGAACCCGGCCGTCAGTGCGCTCACCACGGCGCTCGACGCCATGCGAACATTCCACACCTGTCCTGCGTCGCACCCTCGCTGGGGGTCGCCCGAGTCGAACTCTGACATCGATGCAGGCCAGTCGTCAATGGGCTGGCGAGAAGTGACGGTGCCAGCGCTACATTCCCGCTCCATCGCCGCATGAGAGCCGCTCGATAGCACGCCCGCGACTGGCGACCCCGCCGCTCGCAACGGCTCAAGCGTGGCACCGCACCATCACGGGCATGTTCGGCGTTCGGGGCGCGCCCGACGCCGCAGTGTTGGCCAGCGAGGACCGATCAGTGCTCCACGATGGTCGCCCGGTTTATTGCGTCGATCGCCGTCTCAGTAGGGGACCGACTTCCGAGCAGATTTGGGCCCCGAGGTCGGACGCGATCAATGATCCGGGGTCGTCTCAGATGACGATCCTCAACCGGACGCTTTGGGCGTACAGCCGATCGGTGACACCGGTAGCCGAGGGCTGAGCATGAGCTTTCAGGCCCGGCGGCATGCGACCCTGACCCGGCGTTCGGGGGCACCCGTCAACGCTCAGCCCGTCGAGCATGAGGGGATTGTGAATATCGCCTTGCCGGTCGGCTGAGGTCGGCCAGCGTTGGTGTCCGCGGCTCCAGCGTGGCTCCGTTGTGGGCTTGCCTGATCGCTTTTCGGTGCGTTCCGACCGATGTGTCCGCTGGGTTGCCGGTGCAGCTTTGACCCTGTTGCTGTCCTGATCGGAAGCAGCGGCGTCCACAAGCACGCATCGGCTCGACGACTTCGACCTCAGCGGATGAGAGCCAGGAATCGGCCGGATGCCAGTAGATCATGTTGGTGCGAGGCAGGGTGTCCCTCGCCTTCCGCACGCCGCACCGGAGACAAGCGGAATGCGCAACATGTTCGGACGACAACTCGTCGGTGTTCGTGCGATCACGGGCTCCCTCACGGCCGTCCGTGTTGGTGGTGGAGCCAGCTGTCACTACGTCGTCGTCAGAGACTCGAACGCAATGCTTCCACCGGTTCCATGCGCGCTGCCCGCAACGCCGGATACAGCCCGGCGACGAGCCCCACCATGGCGCCGGCAATCGGGGCAGCGAGTGGGAGCCACGGCTCGAGCACGGGTGTCCAGTCACGCGCCGCGGACACGCCCACGACGGCCACGACACCGATGCTCGAACCGACGATCCCGCCGACGAGGCCCATAGCGGCGGACTCACCGAGGAACTGGACCGCGATATGGCGGCGTTGTGCCCCGATGGCGCGCCGCAGGCCGATCTCGCCGGTTCGCTCCATCACCGTCACGAGGGTCACGTTCGCGATGCCGATCGCCCCGACCGCCAACGACACCAGACCGAGCAGCAGGAACAAACTGTTCACGTCACTCTCGACGGCGTCACGCGACGCCGACGAAGTTCGCGGCGCCGCGGCGGACACGTTCTCCGGAGCATTGGGGCTCAATGCCACCGGTGCCTGCAATGCGATCAGATCGGCGGCGCCCAGGTCAACCTCGATCACCACCCGCTCGGGCCGGTTGACGCCGAAACGTTCGGCGGCGACCGAGCTCGGGATGATGACCGAGCCGACGAAGCCACGATCGCGCAGCGCCTCGTCGACGATGCCGATCACGGTGAACAACTGTTCACCAATAAACAGCCCCGGTTGCAGATCGAGTCGGGTGATCCCCAATTCGGCGGCGAGGTCGGCACCGACGATCGCGACCGGATCGGCACGCGACACGTGGCCGTCGTCGAACCAGCGACCCGCCGCGATGTGGCCGCGAACAGCATCGAGTACACCGCTCGACGCGGCCACCACCGGGACCGTTCGGGAGTTTTCTCCAGTCGGGTCGATCACGGGCACGGTGCGCACCTGGCCCGGATTCGGCACGTCGGCGATGGCTCCCGACGCGACCACCCCGTTGAGTCGGTCGAGCCGGGCCTCGACCGACCACGGCAGCGCGGGTCCGCTGCGACCCTGTCCGCCGCCGGATCCCGCCGAGCGAACCACGACCTGGGTTGCGCTGAGTTCGTCGAACCGCTCCACGATCTGGTTGCCGGCGGTGCGCGAGATGCCGAGCGTGGCGACGAGCGAGGCGAGGCCGAGCACGGTGCCGAGCGTGGTCAACACCGCCCTCGCCGGGCGGGCGAGCGCACCGGCGAGGATCTCGTCGATGAGATCACCGAGGCGCAGCCGGCTCCCGCGCCGAGCGCGACGACGGCGGAACAGACGTGTGCCGATCATGTCGACCACGTCGGTGAGCCCATAGCGTCGACCGCAGCGGGCATCTCGGTGAGGCGACCGTCGATGATGCTGACGCGGCGGTGGGTGTGGCGCGCCACGTCGAGGTCGTGGGTGATCATCACGATGGTCAGCCCGTCGGACAGCAGCAGATCGAACAGTTCCAGGATCGACGCCGTGTTCGCCGTGTCGAGGTTGCCGGTCGGCTCGTCGCACAGCAGCAGCGACGGTTCCGCCGACAACGCTCGTGCGATCGCCACCCGTTGACGCTCACCGCCCGACAGCCGGCTCGGCCGGAATGATGCCCGATCGGCGACGCCGACCCGTTCGAGCGACTCGAGGGCGCGTTGACGGCGACGGCGGCGTGGCACCCCCTGGTAGAGCGCGCCGAACATCACATTTTCGAGCGCTGATCGTTGCGGCAGCAGATGGAACGACTGGAAGATGAAACCGATGCGCGCGGCGCGCAGCGCCGCCCGTTCTCGTTCGCTCAGACCGGCAGCGTCGTCACCGTCGAGCAGGTACGAACCAGCGGTGGGACGATCGAGCAGGCCGACCACGTTGAGAAACGTCGACTTGCCAGAACCCGACGGTCCGACCACGCCGACGTACTCGCCTCGCTCGACCCGCAGATCGACGTGGCGGAGCGCACGAACCGGCGGTGACGAATCGAACGTTCGCGACACATCAACAAGTTCGATCAACGCCGGCGGTGGTTCGGCCGGTTGCGGGTCGACTTGCGGTGGTTCAATCAGCTGAGTCATCGGATTCGTTCCGACGTTCGTTGGTCTCGATGCCGACGACGACCCGATCGCCGACCGCGACGCCACCGTCGATCGGCCGGATCTCGGTGAGGCCCTGCGCGCTGAGGCCCACTTCGACGTCGACCACCTCGGTGTCGCCGACGTCATCGGCGGTCACCGCTCGGGTCTCGACCTCGACCCGGCTCGAACCCCCGGGGCCGACCGAGAGCGCCGAAACCGGCACCACCAGCACTTCTCCCTCAGTCGAGGCCACCGCGATGCGGATGCGCGCACCGAAGAACACGAAATCGTTCAACGCCGTCGGATCAGTCGGCGCAATCACCACCTGCAGCCGGCCCGAGCCGCCAGAACCTCCGCCGCTGGATCCGCCGTCGCCGCCGCCGTCCTGGGATGGCTCGGCCGGAGGCTGACCGACCGATACCACGGTTCCGGGCACTTCGAGGTCGGTGTCGCGCATCTCGATGGTGACCACCGCACCGACCTGCACCAGCGAGGAGTCCGCGCGGCTGATTGCCGCGACCACCAGCGTTTCGCTCGTGGCGACGGTGGCCAACTGCTCGGTCGCGGCGCCGCCAAGGCCTGTGAACACCTGGGTTACCGTGGACGGCAGGATGGGCAGGAACACGATCTCGCCGGCGGCGATGCGCAATCCGGCGGTTGCTTCCAGCTCCCCCAGGTCCGTGCGTGCCTCGTCGAGCACCCGTCTCGACGAGTCGACGGCCTCCCGGCGCGCCGTGGTGTTCGCAGGTGCGTTCGCCTCACGCAGTTGCGCCTCGGCGAGGGCCAACTCGTTCTGAGCGGCCGTGACCGCTGCGGCGCCGTTCGACGCGGTGATCGGCTGCTGGTTGACGGTCGTCGTCAACGCCACCTCGGCCGCGGCGAGGGATTGTTCGGCGGTGGCGGCCTCGTTCGCCAAGGCGCTGCGCGCCTGAACCGTGTACGCCTCGCCGGTGTCGGGATCGATCGCGCCGGGCACGTTGGCGGCATCCCGTGCTGCCACTGCGGTGTCACGCAGCACACGCGCCGCGTCTCGTTCGGTGGTCGCCGACGTTACGGCGACTGCGGCGGTGTTGTTGTCGTTGGTGGCGGCCTGCTGCGCCCTCGGTACCGCTGCGCGGGCGGTGTCGACAGCTTGACGCAGCTGCAGGATCTCTGATGGGCGCGCCGTGTTGCTCTGGTCGGCGAGCGCTGCGTTGGCGTCGCTGAGTTGCTGTTCGGCGGACGTCACCGCGGAGCGGGCGAGGCGCAACTGTTCGCGTTGGTCGTCGTTGGGACCTTCGGGGGTGTAGCCCCGGTCGGTGTACATCGTGCTCACCGCATCGGCGGTGGCCTGATCGAACAGGTTGTCGACCGTGCCCGGCGCCAGTCCGAGACGACTCAGCGCCGCTTCGAGCTGGAGGACATCGGGCCCTTCTGTGCCGATCACGAGACGCCGGTACATCGGCAACTCACCCTGCAGGAAGAACACAGGGCGACCACTCACCTCGAAGGGGACGTCGCCCTCCTGGACCACCTGATCGATCTCGGGAAGCCGGGTGATCACCTGGGTTTCATCGGTCGGAACGCCGACGGCGCCGGCGAGCTTGATGGTGACCGGTTCGTTGAACTGCACCTCGCCCGACAGCACCAGGCTCGACTCGAGCACCCGGCGTTCGACCGGCACGGTGATACGCGACGGCGTCGGCGCAGCCCGCGAGGCAGCCTCATCGGCCGGCGAGCGGACCTGGGTGCCTACGAGCACGCCGCCGATACCGGCGAGCAGAGCGACGCCGACGACCACGATCGCTTGCCGGCGCCTCTGGCGCCCGTCATGACTCGCTGTCGAGGCGTCCTCCGCACCGTCCGCACCGTCATCGTTCGGCTCGCGGCCATCCTCGACGTCGCTGGCGAGCATGTCCTCGACGGCAGCGAACTCCTCGGCGCGGCCGGTGTGCGCAATCGGGTCCGTGATGGCGGGGCTTGACCGTTTGCCGAGCGTGTCGCTCACCCGGCGTCACCGAGTTGCGGGAACCGCGCCACCAGCTCGTCGACGGCGTCCTGTTCCACCTGCAGGCGCAGTTCCTGGAAGTCGGCCTCGTCCTGGCAGTCCCAGTCCCGACGCCACAGCGCGAGTTCGTCGGAACGAAGACGTTCGAGCGCGTCGTCGGCGATGATCTTCTGCTCACCGACGTACGCGAAACCGGTGCCGTCTTCGTTCTGCGTGGACGAGTACCCCTGCGAATCGTCGTAGTCGCCGATCGGCTCGCCCGTTTCGGGGTCGAGCGGAAGGACTTGTTGGCCCATCGCCGCTGCCTTGAGTGCGTTGACCACCTCGTACATCGATTCCGGCCGTTCCACCATCATGTCCTCGGGCAGGTCGAAGTCGACCAACGTGTCTCCCATGCAGTCGTCCCACTCGCGTTGGGCCGCTTCCAGCCGGGAGTCGTCCTGCTGCGCCGTGAACACGTCGTTGAGCGCCTCTTGGATCTCGGGGTCGTTCGACGGATCCTCGCCGACCACCTCGAGCCGGGCCTTGCCCTGGCAGCCCTGCTCCTCGAGCGACGGCGCATACATGACCTCAGTGCCGTCGGGGTCGGTTTCGTCGTAGATCGGCTCGTCCTGTGGCGGACCGTACAGCACCTCGTAGAAGGCGTCGCGTTCGCTGTCGGACAACGACATCACGTAGTCCTCGTTCGGATCCTCGAACGTCGGGCCACCGAAGCCGCCGTCTTCGCCGATGTACGGCTCCTCCCAGAGTTCGTAGCCGCGCACGACGCCGTAGCCGTACTTCTCGCCGTACGCCTCGGGGCTCTCCTGCATGAGCGCGAAGTCCTCTTCGCCTGCGCCCGAATCAAACTGCGAGTCGATGTCCTGCGGTTGGTACTCGAAGCCCTCCTCACGCATGCACGCAACCACAGCCTCTTCGATTTCGAGTTGTTCCCGACGCGACTCGACGGGGTCGTAATCGCTCCAACCCATCAAATCCGCCAACGGGCTGGCGGTGGCGTCGCCTCCATTGCTTCCCTCGCCCCCGCTCCCACACGCCGTGAGCGCGACCAGCGCCACCGCACCCACCCCGACATGACGAACCCTCACTGCCATCCCCTCCAAGTCGCAACGAAACGCCCGCCGCGATCGTAGACGCCACCGGTAGCGCGGCCCCTCCCACACGAATGCCAACAGTCCCGTCCAAAAGCCATAGATACCGAGTATGCATACTCGGTATGTTTCTGTCAACCGGTTTCTCATGAGCAACGTGCGCACCCGGGCCGCTCAGACCGCGCTGTCGCAGCTGACACCCGGGAACCGGTGCAGCGCCCCACTCGGTTCAGGCTGTGGCAACCCGCAACCGTACCGTAACTGCTCGACGGTGAGGCCAGTAGGGCCACTGCTATGTGCTGGCTGAGTGCCGCAGGAATTCGGTGGTGCGGGCGAAGTTGGTTGAGATCGCCGTGTCTGAGGCCCGCTGCCGTGCCGACACTTCGTCGTCCCAGTGTGAGCTCACCTGGGCTGCACCTTGTACACGAGAAGCCCGAAGAATGGAGGGGCAAAGGGTTCAGTCGGTGAAGGCTTGCATCACCCTGGGTGGTCGGACGCGCTGGATGATTGCGGAGCCGACGAGAGCAACCGCGCCGACCAGCAACGGCACGACTACCACGATCGCCACGATCGACAGCCAGGGTATGGACGCAGTGGCGTCGTTGACCCGGGTCACGACCCACACGGGTAGCAGCCCGGTCGGGACGGCCAGCACACCACCAGTCGCCGCCAGCACGGTGGCGGTGGTGGCCGATCGGCGCCTGAGCGTGGAGGGAGAGGCTCCGACTGCGATGAGCGTGTTGCGTTCGTCGCGACTCTCGACGGCCGCGAGTGACAGCCCGATCGCCACCACGAGTAGGACCAGTAGCAGTGTGGCGACGACGATCGCCGCCTGCACGAGCGTCTCCGACGGCTTCCAGTTGACCCACTGATAGTCGATCCAGAAACCGTCATCGTTGACGCCATCGGTTTCCGGGTACGTGGCGGCTTCGTCGCCGACGATCCAGACGTCGCTGGACACATCGTTGCCGAAGCGGATCTCGTCGAGTGCTCGCCGTTGCGTGCCGGTCACGTCGTCGATGGTGCTGAACCGAATCCCGGTCGGGATCACCCCGAGCCCGAGTTCGTTGGCGTGCTGTTCGGTCATCAGGTAGCCGTTCACGCCGTTGCGGCTCGCAATGGGGTCTTGCAATCCGACTGCGTTGAACTCGATCGCGCCGTCACCCGTGATCAGGCGACTCGGGATGGCCGGCGTAGTCGAAGGCATACCCGGGCCGTAGTTGGCCCACATCGTGATGGCGCCGTAGTCGTCGAGCGCTGCACGGTCAACCGGCGACAACCCCATCGCGTCGGCGATGGCGTCGTCCGCGATCGTGACCTCGTAGGGAGTGACGATGTTGAACAACGCTGCATTCGGGTCGACGCCGAGATCTGGCTGTTCGGACCATGCTGCTTCGAGCTGAGCGTTGGTGGGAGGAGCGACGTCGAGGCCGTACACCATCGACTCTGCGCTCGAGCCGACCACACTTCTCACCTCGTTCAGCACGACCGGATCGATCGTCGACACGTCGGAGCCGTTGCTGGTGCGCAGCAACACCACGTTGCGCGGGAGGTCGGTCGCACCGTCGCCGCTCGATTCGACGTTCGACGCCACCGCAGCCCCCGCAACGGCGAACGCTCCGGCGACACCGATCGCGGTGACGACTGCAGCCGAACGCCAGCGGGTGCGGTACAGCGACCGTCCAGAAAGCCGCCACGAGGCGCCGAGCTTCGAGAACACGGCGGTCGATGCGGTGATCGCGAGCGGCGAAGCCAGGCACATCCCGGCGAGCACGCCGATACCGCCGAGGACGGCGACCATCGCGAACAGATCGCCGTCGTTGCCGTTCGACCCGTCGGCCGCTGCGGTCGCAACGGCGAGGAGGAACAGCCCGCTGGCGAAGCAGATCACGCCGGCGGTCACGGTGCGAGCCTGCACCGGCCGGATCGGGCGTCGACCGGCGAGCGCCGACAGCACCGAGGTGTTGGCGAGGCTACGTGCCGGGAGCAGCGCCGCGATCGTGGCGGCAGCGACGCCGGTGAGCAACAGCACGGCCATGTCGGCGGGTGCGATCGTGGTGGTGGCCCAACTGCGGTTCACGATGCGTTCGATCACCGGTGTTCCCACCAGGAACAGCCCAACACCGGCACCGATGCCGACGATCGCTCCGACGGCGCCCGACCACGTTCCCTGTAGCGACAGTGTGCGCCGGATCAGTCGGGGTGGGGCGCCGTTGGCCGCGAGTTGGCCGACGGTGGCGAGTTGACGGCGGGCGCTGGTCGCGAACGCAGCGGCGATGATCACGCCGAGCGCCGCGAGTGACAGCACCCCGGCCACCCAACCCCACGCCAGCGCCTGGCCGTCGTTGCCGGTTGAGTACTGCATGTTGTTCCCGTACCAGTAGCCGTCCGGCGTACGAGCATTGAGATTCTGGATCTGATCAGACGTGAGCGCTCCCGAACTGGCGATGGCGGTGAGCGCTTCGTCGGCGCTGCTGCCGGGTGGCAGGTCGACAAGCGTTGTCAGCGACCACGATCGCAGCTGGTCGCGGTCGAGCTGCCCGAACAGCATCAGCGGCCGGCCGTGATCTGCGCTGGCCCGTCCGAGGCCGACCACCGTGAACGTGCGATCGGGGCGGGCGAGTTCGAGCCGGTCGCCGACCTCGACGCCGAGCTCGTCGGCGAGCTCGGGCTGCACGAGCACCTCGTCGGTTCCGTCGGCCGGGACGAGCCCATCGGTGACCTCGATGATGCCGTCGACGATCGGCGAGGCCACGTCGAGATGCGTGGCGGCCACGTCGACCTGCACGTCGGCCGTGGTCGTGATGTAGGTGTAGGTGGTCAGCACGTCAGTCGAGGTCGTGCCATCGGGGAGCGTCCCGGCGGGCAGATCGGAGGCGGTCAGTGGCTCCTGCTGGGTGCCGGACTCGTCGATGTACGCGTACTGGTCGATCGAGAAATCGGACGCGCCGTACGAGCGGGCGTAGCCGGCCCGCTCGGTGTCCGAACGGGTGATGATCGACCCAATCGTCATCGCGAAAACCGGGATCGCCACGAGCAGGGCAACCAGCAGTGTTCGGCCCGGTCGTCGCCGCACCTCGCGACGGGCGAGGCGAGCGGCCAGGCGCCACGACGCGATCGGCGACCAACTGCGCTCAGGCGACGTGACGCGTGTCGGTTCCCACGCGGTGTCCGGTCGGTCGTCGACGATCGTCACTGGGGCGCCCCGAGTGCGGCCACGCCGGTCCGGTCGGCGGTACCGGCGCTCGCGCCGGTAGCGGTGATGTCACCAGAGTCGTCGACGAGGCGGCCGTCGCGAAGGAACACGGTACGGTCGGCCCACGACGCGAGGCGTGGTTCGTGGGTGACCATCACCACCGTGGTGCCCTGGTCGCGAGAGAGCCCGGCGAGCAGGGCCACGATCTCGTCGCTCGAGATCGTGTCGAGCGCGCCGGTCGGTTCGTCGGCCAGCAGCAGGCGCCGGTCGCCGACCACCGCTCGGGCAATGGCGATGCGCTGGCGTTGGCCACCCGAAAAGTCGTCGGGGTACCGGTCGATGTGATGCGTGAGGTCAACGCGCCGCAACATGTCGGCCGCACGGGCCCTCGCTTGTTTGGTGGCGACGCCGTCGAGTTCGAGCGGCAGCATCACGTTCTCGATCGCGGTCAGCGCCGGGATCAAGTTGAGCTGTTGGAACACATAGCCGACATGGCGGCGGCGCAGTTCGGCCTGCTCGACCGCCGACATCGTCGACACGTCGCAGCCGTCGACCAACACCCGGCCGGCGTTGGGTGACTCCAGTGCACCGGCGAGATGCAACAGCGTCGACTTGCCGCAGCCCGACGGACCCATCACAGCACAGAACTGGCCGGCGGGGAACGTGAGGTTCACGTCGGTGACGGCACGCACCTCGGTGGCACCCGAGCCGTAGCTCTTGACCACATCGCGGAACTCCAACATCGGCGTGCCTGCGCAGCTTGGGATCGGCGGGGAGAAGGAGTCGGTCGCAGTCATGTCACGTTGCTGCTTTCTGGCCAGTGATGACCGTGGGGGTGCTCGAGTGGTTGTTGCTCGCGGTAGTCGCCGGGCGCTTGCCTGCAGCAAGTAGTCGTGCCTCACACAGGTCGAGCCAACGCAGATCGGCCTCGGCGCGCACGATGAGCGCGTCGGCGACGAGCGCAGCGGCGAGTCCCTCGTGGGCGCCGTTGCCGTTTCCGCTGCCGTTCGAGTTGGTCGCCGTTGCGGCTCGGCGCCGTCGCTGGAGGAGCGAGGTGAGGGCCGTTCGGTGCTTGGTGATCACGTCGAGACCATGTACGGGGCCGAGCTCGATCGCCATCAGCATCTTGAGCATCAACTCGTCACGAGGCGGCGGATCCTCGGTGGGAACTGCCTCCCACCAGGCGCCGAGTTCGTCGACACCGGCGAGCGTGATCGAGTACAGCTTCTGCTCGTCGCCTTCATCGAGCGACACCAATCCGTCGCGGTTGAGTCGTTCGAGGGTGGTGTACACCTGACCGACGTTGATCGTCCAAACCCCACCGGTCGCTGCCTCGAACTCGGTCTTCAGCTGGTACCCGTAGCGCGGCCCCTCACGCAGGAGTGCCAACAGTCCTTCTCGAACGGCCATAGATACCCAGTATGCATACTCGGTATGTGGGTGTCAAGCGGTTTGCCTGGAACGCGCGTACCTGGGTCATTGTTGGGAGGACTACGGTGCGTCCGGGAACTGGCGTTTGGGGGCAGTGCAGGGTCCCCATCACACTGGCCCACCGGTAGTTCCATCCTGCTTTCTGTGGTGGGTGCCGACCGGTGGCCTTCACCGGCTGGGTGAGTTCGTGGGCATGTGCGGCGGCGGGAACGGAGCGGGACGTCCGTCGACGGGTGGTTCCGAGCCACCCTGGTCGAGGCGGAACGGCGGGTAATCGTCCGTCATCAGCGCGACGTAGGCGATGACTCGGTACGTCCAGCGCATTCCTCCCATGATCAGGTTGTACAGCCCAACCGGGTAGCGCCCAGTGAAGAGCAGGATGAGCGCCGCGATCATGACTGCCAGCCCGAGCAACCCGCCGCTGAACACCAAGCGCGCCCCGTCGTCGTTTCCGCCGGTGCCCCAACTGGCCGTCAATGCCCACACGATGAGGAGGTGCGGAATCGCGAGAAGCCACGACTTGACCAGCACGAGACCCCGTGACAAGTGCTCCGGGTAGGCGACATCGAGACGTGCTGGATACTCCACGGCGTTGAGGGTGAATGGCGGGTAGCGGTCCGTCCCGAGCACGCTGGTCGCGTAGTACGCCACCCGCCAACTCCATCGCAACACGCCGACGTCGAACTCGAAGATCGAGCGCGGATACCGACCCGTGAACAGGATCGCGAAGAATGCAACGAAGGTGAGAACCACGAAGGCGACCCAGAGGAACACGAGCACCACGAAGTGGGGGATGGCCAGGAACCACTTCACCAGCCATTTCCAGCGACTCAGGTCGGGGTCGAGATGGCCCTCGAGGCGCAACGGATAGGCGACCAACGATGTTTGTTGTGCGCCAGGCTGAGCCGCTCCGATGGGCAGCGGGACAGCCGTGTCGGAGTCCTCCTTGGCTCGACCAACGCCGCCGATGATCATCGCCGCGGCCATGGCGAGGAGCGCGATGCCGCCGATCACCAGACCGATCGCGATCGGAACGAGATAGTCGACCTGACCGCCGAGTTCGATGTCGGCGACGACGTTTTTTGTCGCATCTGCGTTCATCACCACGATCGCCCAGTTGCCGGGCTCGAGGTCCCACGTGAGGCTTTGGCTGGCCTCGCCTGATGCCTGGGTCACCCAGAATGTCTGATCGGCAGGAGGTGCTGGCGTGGAGGTCCCACCAGGGTTCTCGCGGCGGTAGTCGACCGACGATCGATGAAAGTCCACGTCAGTGATGTCGTCGTGTGGAATGCCGGCGAGATAGGCCTCCACTTCGGATTCAGGACCGATGCCGACGAACACGGGGCGGGCGTCGGCGTTGTCGACAGTGATCCGAACCGTCGCAAGGTCGCGGTCGGCCCACCAATCATCGCGGCCTGGTTGACCGAGGTCGATCTTGTCCGAGCTCAGCGCGAAGCTGTCCGTCTCGAACCGCTCGTTGGATGTCGTGAAGAAACCGGCGTCGTCGCGCTGGGTACCGTGCGCCCAACCGAGGCTGGCCCCCGCAGCCAGAAGTCCGAATCCGATCACCGCGATGATCGACGCCAGGACAAGCAAAATGACACGTCGTGGTTTCATGAAGAAACTCCTTCTGTCGTGGCTCATCGCCTGTCAGGGCTGACTTGTCGTGTTGTACTCGACGTTGTCGAGGTCGGGCTGCTGGCCGGTGAGGGTGGCCCGAGCTTCGGGGTCGGCGTTGAGCGTGTCGCGAAGGAACGCAGTGGTGTAGTGCGTGACGATGTCGAGAGGCCGTGTGTCCCAGACGGCGTCGGTGCAGATCGCGTCGCGGTAGGCGGAGTTCTGGACCCAGGGGAGGTTCTCGCACGGGTCGACGAAGAGAAAGTGGCCTGCGCCGGGAAAGGTGATGAGCGTCTTGTTCTCGCTCCCTACATGGTCGTAGGTGGGTTTGGCGCCCCACGTGTAAGGAGTGCCTTCGTCGATCGTTCCGCCCATGGCCATGATGGGAACCTCGAGCTCCGCGAGGCCGCGCTGATCGAAGGGATAGGCGTCGCCGGCCATCGAGATCGCGGCCTTGACTCGCGGGTCTCCGACAGATGGCCACAGACCGGAGGGGACCTCGTCGAGTCCGGCTCGCTCGGCCATGTCCGACTCGTTGGGAATGGGAGCGCAGAAGAATTCGAGGGGATCATCTGCTGTCAGTGCCGCGCAGCGGGTCTTGTAGGCGGCGAAGTCGAACCGCGCGCCGGCAGCTGCGAGCGCGGTGTACCCGCCGTAGGAGTGGCCCACGACGGCGACGTTGTCCGTATCGATCAATCCGGCCAGCGGTGCTCCTGATTTGGTCAGTTGTTCCGCATAGTCGATCGTTCGATGGATGTCGACAGGCCTGTCGATCAACTCCTTCCAGAATCCGGTGAGTGATCCGTCGAAGCTCTCGTTGTGTTCCGGAGCGAGAACGATGTAGCCCAGTGATGCAAAGTGCTCCACCAGCGTGCTGTACACAATCGGGCTCAGCGCGTAGCCATGGGAGAAGACCACGAGCGGGTACTGCCCACCGGTCCGTTCCGGTTGAGCGTCGGGGAGCGCTTGGCCGACGCTGGTGACCTCCTTGCCGGGCGTGATCTGTTCGTCGAACTTGTTGGGCGTGGTGTAGGTGATCGTCGCGGGCCGCTTGTCGTCGGGTCGACGTGCCGGGTACCACGCTCGCAGCGTCAGGGGTTGCTGCTGTGCGCCGGTAGTGGTGAAAACCTGATAGCCAACTGCGTGGCTGCCCTGCGCCGCGTAGGTGAGCGAAGCCGTCGAGGTCTCCGCCGTCGCTGAGGTGGTGGATGGTTGCGCCGATCCGCAGGCGGTCGTCAGCAGCGCGCCAGCAGTGAGGGCTGCGAGGCCGCAGATGGTGGCGACGAGTCGGTCGCGGTGGTGGTGATTCATGGATGTCCTTTCGGGAGACTTCTTGGAATGGGGGTGGGGATGCCAGAGGTGGGGTCGGTCAGTGACACGAACCCGATGATCACGTCGCCGCTCCAGGCGAGAAGGGCGGCGCGGGATTCGTTTCGTTGAGCTCCGTGCGCAAGCGCATTCACTGAGCTGAAGAACGAGCCGGGTTCAGAGGAAACGGAGGCGTCTCGATCAACCAGGCCTGGCCGAGCCGACTCGCCGACGTCGCGACGTGTCGTCCGGACGACGCCGGCGGCGAGCGGGACCGCCACCCAGAAAAGGACTGAGACCGAGATCTGCGGCACATGACCTCGCCAGTCGTTCTCGAGCACCCAATTCCAGGGTGGGGTAGTCGATCGTCAAGGTGGCTGCGTACGTTTCGCTTCCTTGTTGGGGAGGGGGCGGGGCGAGTGGGTCTGTCGTGGTCGATTCGGGCATGGAGCCATCGTCACCGCTCGAAGGCTGCGGGGGCATCGGGCCTACGGCCATTTCGTAGCTGGCCGATCGGCCAGAGCGGGCTGTGTACTTCTGGCCGATCCGCTCGTCACCGAAGTTCTCTACTCTGGAGTCGTGCCAGCGAACATCGTGCGAGACGTGTGGGCCGAGCCGGCCTCTCCTGACCCGCCTGACACGTCAGGCTGGGACAAGGTCGTCGTTCCGGGTCTGATGGTGGGCGGCCTTGCCGAAGGGCTGTTCTCCTCGGAGGCCGGCTGGCCCGCAGCCACGATCGCGGTCGTCGTGCCCATCCCGCTCGCATTGCTCTGGCGGCGAACTCATCCGCTGCGCACCGCCGTGATCGTCTTCAGCGCCTACACCGTCCTGTACGGCGCGATGCTGGCGGCGGGCGTGACGAGCACGTTCGTCAACTTCGGCGTGATCGCGCTGAGCGTGTATGCGTTGGTGCGGTGGGCATCGGGCCGCGACGCGATCATCGGCCTGGGCGTTGCCATCGTGGGGACGGCAGTGGTGGGCAGCACCGGGGACCTCCGTCAACAAGACGGGGCTATCGGTTTGCCGGTGGTGTTGATCCTGATCGTGTTGATTGGGTTCGCGATCCGGTCGATGCGGGACCGGCGAGCGGCTGGGATCCGTGAGGCGAAGATGTCGGAGCGCAATCGCATCGCCCGGGAACTGCACGACACCGTCGCCCACCATGTGTCAGCCATCGCGGTGCAGGCTCAGGGTGCCCAGGAAGTGCTCTCGACCGATCCACAGTCTGCGGCGCACGCCCTGGCCGTGATCGAGGAAGCGGCGTCACTGACGTTGGCCGAGATGCGTAAGATGGTGGGCGTCCTTCGCGACGGAGCCGATCGAACCGCTCACGGCCCGAGAGGAAGAAGTGCTGACAACAGTCGCGCGGGGTCGAACAAATGCCGAGATCGCGGAAGAGCTTCACATCAGCCTGACCACTGTCAAGGCCCACCTCGCCAGTCTCATGAACAAGCTCGCCGCCCGTAACCGCGTCGAGATCGCGATGTGGGCGTCCGAAACCGGACGGACTCAAGCCCCGCCCGAGTAGGTATCAGGACCAGCGAGCCAGCAGCTCGCCGCAGTTGGACGCAGCGGAACGTTCGGGCGACGTGTTGACCGAAAGGCCAACTCCGATGTGGCCGATCAGCCGATGTGTCGACGATCCCGCCTCGTCATCATGGGCACCGTGCACGACCCAGCCCACCTCCACGGCCGAGTGGCCCACCTGACATCGACGAACGTCGAGCTGACCTCGCTCGCTCCGCTCGATCCGACCGTGACAGCTCCGCTGGCGATCGGCCCGCCACCCGACAACCCCTATGAATGGACCAACAACTCATGATCACCGTCTCATCGCTCACCAAGCACTACGGCGACCGGGTCGCCGTGGACGACATGTCCTTCGACGTGGCCGCCGGCCGTGTCACCGGCTTCGTCGGTCCGAACGGCGCCGGCAAGTCCACCACGATGCGGATGATGGTCGGGCTCACCCGACCCGA
>JBBQEU010000014.1:0-39782 GCA_038321235.1 Acidimicrobiales bacterium
CGTCATCACCCGAACCTCCGTCGAGCGTGCCGACGGTGTAGGCAGCGGTCGCCGACAGACCGCGCAGCACATCGTCGCGTTCGACACGGAGGTGCGTAGCAATCTCGTCGACCGTCGGTGCACGACCGTTTCGCTGCGAGAGTTCTTCCGACGCATTGCGTACCAACAGGTGGAGTTCCTTTGCCCCGCGGGGCACGCGAACCGCCCACGACCGATCGCGGAAGTGCCGCTTCAGTTCGCCTTCGATCGTGCGCCCGGCGAACGCCGAGAACGCTGCGCCGTATTCCGGATCGAATCGGTCGACCGCCTTGACCAAGCCCACCATGGCCACCTGGCGTAGGTCGTCGTCGCTTCCGCCCGCTCGGCGGAATCGATTCGCTATGTGGGCTGCGAGACCCATGTGCCGCTCGACCAGCTGATTGCGCAGCTTGCGGCTCTTCGACGCGGCGAACTGGCGGAACAGCTCGAGGTCGTCGAGGTCGTCCACCGTGGACGTGTCGCTCATGCTTCGGTCGTCGTGCGCTCGGCGTCCGACGCGGTGGAGGACGCCTCCGAGGCCAACTTCATCAACGTGACCCCCGTTCCGTCGACGTCATAGCGGTCGACGACCGAGTCGAGGATGCTCGAAGCGAGGTCGTCGAGTTCTATGCCCACGTCACGCTTGTCGGTGGTGATCGTGACGGTGACACCGGCGCCGTCGAGTTCGAACGATGCTTCGATGCGGTCATCGGGCGCTCCTTCGCGATCGGCAAGCGACGACACGACTTCGCTGATCGCAAGGCGGAGATCGTCGATCTCGTCGATCGAGAAGCCGGCATCGGCGCCGAGCGATGCGGCCACGGTGCGCAAGGTGGCAAAAAATTCGGTGCGTAGCGGCACGGACACCTCGACCCGATCCGATCCGACGGAGGTGGGGGACGACGCTTGTTCTGGCATGAGATTCACAGGATAACGGCTTCGTACATGCGGCCATGCTGCCCACTGGGACGACCCGGCAAACTGGACCGACCCGACAATCTGAATCAGGTCGATCGCGACAGGTTTGGAGTCGGACGATCTCGGGCACGAGCACTGTGTCGGCGACACATCGTCGCCGACGTCGGCACGCCGACTGAACGATAGGACACACATCATGGGTTACGGCATCGGGGGCATCCTTGTTCTCATTCTGGTCATTCTCGCCATCGTCTACTTCGCCAAGCGGGTCTGATGGCGAGGTCCACCACCGACCAGGAGACGATCTTCGAGGCGCTGCGTGACGATCACGAGATCCAGCGCACGCTGATCGCCATCCTGGTCGACACGCACGGCGACAGCGACGGCCGACGCGAGATCTTCGACAAGGTGCAGCGCGAGCTGCGAGCACACGCCGCCGCCGAGGAACGGTACTTCTACGTCCCGTTGATGGAGTCCGACACCACGCAGGATCAGGCGCGGCACTCCGTCGCCGAGCACAAGGAACTCGACGACTACCTCGAACAGCTCGAGCAGTACGACCGCACGGCTCCGCAGTGGTTACTGACCGCACGCGACCTCGCCGAGCGGCTCGTCCATCATCTCGACGAAGAGGAGACCGAGGTCTTCCCAGTCGCCGGACGGGTCTTGTCGGACGACGACAAGGCCAAGCTCGCCGAGGATTACCGCGCCGACATGGAACGACATCGCGCCGAGGACTGACGCCACAGCGTCCAGATCCCGCCGGGTCCCCCCTCGCCGTCAGCTCGGCGAGGGGGGACTTTCGCGTTCGGCCTCGGGAAGCGCCCGCAGTACGGATGCCTGCCGGTCAGATGCAGTCGGCCCGTAGGGACTGACGAACACACCGCGAGCTCCGCAGCTCGGGCACGTCAGAGCCGACACGTGGAGCATGTCGGCGGGGTCGCTCGCACCCTCCAGGCGCTGGCTCCAGGCTCGCTCGAACGACGACGCCGGGCTCTCGACATCGCAATTCTGACAGCGAAGAATGTCATGAGCGGAATCGCCAGCGGCGACGTCGAACTCCGTCGTGTAGCCCGTCTCCTCGGCGAGATCGAGCACGTCGGCGAGCTGCGTTGCCCCGGTCGGGATGTCGGGAGTCGCGTCGGAGTTCATGCTGTGTCGATACCCGACGCCGAACTGATCGAACCACCGTCGGTGATCACGAGTTCACCATCCCCGACGCCGTCCGGTCGGGAGAGTTCGGCTGCCGCACGCACCGCCGCACTCACCGCCGCCGCCAGCGGTACTGCGACGAGCGCGCCGAGGATGCCGCCGAGCGCGAACCCGACAGCGAGGCTGACGAGGATCACGATCGGATGTAGCGAGACCTGACGACGCATCACGATGGGAAGGATCACGTCGCCCTCGATCTGCTGCACCGCCAGCACCACGAAGCCCAAGATGATCGCAGTCACCACGTCGCCGGACGTCAGCGCGATGGCCACGGCCAGAGCGCCCGTCAGCGTGGCACCGATGATCGGGAAGAACGACGCCACGACCGTCAGCACCGCAACGGGAACAGCGGCAGGCACCCCGAGGATCAACATGGCACCACCGATCAAGACACCGTCGACGACACCGGTGATCGCGACACCACGAATCCAGCCCTGCAGGCTGGCGATCGCCGCGCGTCCCGACGCGTCCACCGTCTCGCGACGCACGAATCGGATCTTCGACAGCACCCACGACCACAAGTAAGGGCCGTCCTTGAGGAAGAAGAACAACAACACCACCATCAGGAACAGCCCGCCGATGACTTCGGCCGCCAGGCGCGCAGTGGTGGCCGGCTCGTCGAGGAGCCCGGAGCCGGCTCGATCGGTCACATCGGTGACGGCGCCGGACAATGAATCGACGGTCTCGGCGCTCAGTCCCAGCGGCCCGTCCTGTAGCCACTCTTCGATGTCGCTCACAGCGGTGTCGATCTCGCTCGAGACGTCGTCGATGGCGCCGGCGATCGACGAGGCGAGGGCGAATCCCACGCCGACGAGCAACCCAACGGCGAGCAGCAGCACCAACCAGGTGGCGAGCAGGCGCGGGACCCGGCGCGCCAGTCGCTCGACGAGCGGGACCAGCAGCGCCGTCAACACGAGCGCGACTGCGAGTGGAACGATGACGACCGTCAGCCGTGAGGTGAGCCACACGAGGGCGACCACCGCAGCAGCGACGACGACGAATCGCCATGCCCACTGGGCCCCATCTTCGAGGAACCGCGGGACGGTCGCGCGAGACGGGCGTGCGGGTGCAGCATCTGATGTCGAGCTCGTTGGCATCGTCGGCGGGAGTACCCAGTCCCGCCGGGCCCAACCGTGCCGGGTCAGTCGACGCGGAACGTGCAGTGCACGGTGACCGTGGACTCGTCGGATTCGACGGACACCTCGTCACTGATCGAGCGGACGATCGCCAGCCCCCGACCCGTGCGCACAGCGGGCAACGGTCCAGCCCACGTCGATGGATCGGCGATTCCTGACGTTGTACGGACGGATCGCACCGAGATCGCCACCGTCGGGGGATCAGCGGTGAGTGCGACGGTGACGGTCACCGGTTCCTCGCCGCCGTACTCGACGGCGTTCGTGACGAGTTCACTCACAGCCAGTTCCAGGTCGCCACCGACGTCTGCACCGTCGACGACGTCGGCGGTGGCATCGCGTACGAACCGTCGCGCCTGGCTGATCGACACCGCCTGGCCTGCGAACGTGCGCTGTGCCACTTGCGGCGGTGGCGACTCGGCAATCACCGACTGCCCGCTTCGAGGGCGGAATGGACGCGGGCGTCGAGCTCGGAACCGTTCGTTCGTCCATGATCCTGTTCCGTCGCCACCACGGCGAAACGGTAGCGCAGGCGGCGCGTGAAATCGAAGACCCCACCGTTCATACCAGCGTGCAACACGTCGCTGCAGTACCCACGTCGTCGATCGCCAACCATCGCCGTGTCGGCTGTCGCTGACGAACATCATCGGGCCGTGCCAGACTCCGGTCATGGCAACGCTCGTGCTCACCGTGATCGGCGACGATCGCGCTGGACTCGTCGACGCCCTCGCCGGACCGATCGCAGCGCACGGCGGCAACTGGGATCGCAGCCACATGGCGCGCCTGGCCGGCAAGTTCGCCGGAATCGTCGTCGTGTCGGTCCCCGACGAACGCACTGACGAGCTGACTGCGGAGTTGGGCACGCTCGCTGCGCAAGGGCTGCTCGACGTGACCGTGGCAATCGCCGCCGCCGACGGACCGCGAGAGCGCGACAAATTCCTGGCGCTTCACCTGATCGGTCAGGACCGACCTGGCATCATTCGCGAGATCGCGAGCGCGTTGGCCCAACGCAACGTCAGCATCGAGGAACTCGAGACGTCCGCATCGTCGGCCCCGATGTCCGGGGAATTCCTCTTCGAGGCCACCGCAACGCTTCGCGTGCCCGCTGACAGCGATCCCGACGACCTACGTCGCACACTCGAAGACATCGCCAGCGAGCTCATGGTCGATCTCGACGTCACCGAACGCCACGTCGAACGCCCCTCGTCCGGGAGGGGGTGACGATGACGACAGACGACGAACCGGGTAACGCGCGGGATCGGATCCGGTTGACCCAGTTCAGCCACGGCGCCGGTTGAGGCTGCAAGCTCGCCCCAGGCGAGCTGGCGCACGTGGTGCGCCACCTGAACTCCGCCCATCCCGAACAGCTGCTCGTCGGGCCGGACACCGGCGACGACGCCGCGGTCTGGAAGCTCGACGACGAGCGTGCGCTGGTGTCGACCGCCGACTTCATCACGCCGGTGGTCGATGATGCGCGCACCTGGGGCAGGGTGGCGGCCGCCAACAGCGTGTCGGACATCTACGCCATGGGCGCACGGCCGCTGTTTGCGCTGAACCTGGTTGGTTGGAACACCGATGCGTTGCCGACGTCGCTGCTCGGCGAGGTGCTCGCCGGCGGGCAGGACATCGCCACCGAAGCGGGCTTCGTGATCGCAGGCGGACACACGATCGATGACCCCGAGCCGAAGTACGGCATGGCGGTCACCGGCGAAGCCCACCCTGACCGACTCCTCACCAATGTCGGATTGCGTGCCGGCCAGGACATCGTGCTCACCAAACCGCTCGGTGTCGGTGTGCTGACGACCGCGATCAAGAACGAACGCGCCACCCCCGAGCAGGCCGACTCGGCGGTGGCCTCGATGGTCCGGCTCAACGACGTGGCCTCACGACTCGCGCTCGCCGCCGGCGCCACGGGGTGTACGGACGTGACCGGGTTCGGGTTGCTGGGCCATCTCGGCCGCATGGCGCTCGAATCCGGGGTGTCGGTCACGATCGAGTTCGCAGCGGTGCCGTTCCTCCCGGGTGCCGTCGAGCTGGCCGCCGACGGGGTGATGCCAGGCGGAAGTCGACGCAATCTGGCCTGGGCGCTCGAGTTCGTCGACGTCGGACTGCACGACGAGAACACCCAGCTGCTGCTGGCCGATGCTCAGACCTCCGGCGGGCTCGTATTCGGTGTCGACCCGTCGGAGACCGCCGGCGTGCTCGCCGAACTCGCCGCCACCGGCCACCAGGCCGCTCGTATCGGCACCGCCAGGGCGGCCAGCACCTCCAGCACCGGCCAACCCGGCATCATCCTGCGCTGACCCCCGGTCCCCCCGTTTGCCGTCCCACGTTTGCGTTGGATTTTCGGTGGACCGGGTCACCCAGAACCTCGAACAAACGTGAGTTGAGCGCGAGCGAACCAGGCAGGGCAGACTCTCGTGATGAGCGTCGACCAGTACCCGACCGACACCACCGATCTCACCGCCGCCGATGTGGCGTGGGACATCGACAGCATCCTTCCCGACGGCGCAACGCCAACCGAGCTGTTCGATCAGGCCGACGTGCTCGCCAACGGTCTCGCCGATCTGCGCGGACGTGTCGCCCAACTCGATGCCGGAGAGCTCAGCGACGCCATGCACACCATGGCCGACCTCCAGGACCTCATGTCCCGCGCCGCCTACCACGCCATGCTCGCGTTCTCCACCGCCACTGACGACCCGGCGCACGGCGCCGCGATGGCCGCCGCCCAAGAACGTTCCACAGCGATCGGCACCAAGCTGATCTTCTTCGACCTCGAGTGGGCCGCGGCCGACGACGACCACACCTCGACCGTGCTCGCCGATCCCCGCCTCGAGTTCTGCCGCCACCACCTCGACAATCTCCGCCTGAGCCGGCCCTACCTACTGTCCGAAGCCGAAGAGACGATCGTCGCCGAGAAGAGCCAGACCGGATTCGCCGCCTGGACACGTCTCTTCGACGAACTCACCTCGGCGATCACGGTCGACCTTCCCGACGACCTCGGCGGCAGCGGCGTCGCACTCATGCAGGGTCTCTCGATGATGCAGCATCCCGATCGAGCGGTGCGAGAACAATTGGCCTCAGCGGTCACCGCCGGCCTCGAACCAGGCCTGCGTACCAGGGCGTACCTGTTCAACACGTTGTTGCACGACAAGTCGATCGACGACCGACTGCGCGGCTATCCCTCGTGGATCTCGTCGCGCAACTTGGCCAACGAAGCTTCCGACGAGTCGGTGCAGGCACTCGTCGACGCCGTGGTCGACAACTATTCGATCGCCCAGCGCTGGTACACACTCAAGGCCAAGGTCCTCGGACTCGACCGCCTCGCCGACTACGACCGCATGGCGTCGGTTGCCAGCGCCGACCGCGAAATAGGGTGGTCCGAGGGCACCAGTATCGTCCGCGACGCCTACGCATCGTTCTCGCCTGAGCTCGCCGACATCGTCGGACGCTTCATCGACGAATCGTGGATCGATGCGCCGGTTCGCCCCGGCAAGCGCGGCGGCGCGTTCGCCGCTGGGGTGTCGCCGAACCATCACCCCTACGTGCTGCTGAACTGGACCTCGAAAAGCCGTGACGTCGCCACACTGGCCCACGAACTCGGCCACGGCGTGCACTTCTACCTCGCCCGCGAACAGGGCATCTTTCATCAGAGCACGCCGCTCACGCTGGCCGAGACGGCGTCGGTCTTCGGTGAGACCGTCACCAGCAACCGGCTGCTCTCGATGATCGACGACCCCAACGAACGCTTCGCGCTGCTGGCGTCGACGTTGGAGGATTCGATCGCCACCGTGTTCCGCCAGATCGCCATGAACCGTTTCGAGCACGCCGTCCACACCGCCCGACGCAGCGAAGGCGAACTGAGCGTCGAACGTTTCGGCGACCTGTGGGCCGAGAGCCAGCAGGCGATGCTCGGCGACTCGGTCGAGCTCACCGACGGCTATCGAAACTGGTGGAGCTACGTGCCTCACTTCATGGGCTCGCCGGGCTACGTGTACGCGTACGCCTACGGACAGTTGCTGGCATTGTCGGTGTATGCCCGCTACCGCGAGGAGGGCGACGCGTTCGTACCTGCCTACCTCGACCTGCTCCGCGCCGGCGGATCCGACACACCAGAGAACCTCGCCCGGATCGTCGACTGCGACCTCACCGATCCGAACTTCTGGCGTGACGGCCTCAAGATCGTCGAGGGCCAGTTGACCGCGGCCGAAGATGCAGCTCGAGCGGCCGGACGTCTGTCCTGACCGACCGCCTCGCCCTTCGGCTCGACGTGGGGATCGTGTTCCCCTCCGACACGCGCGCCAGCGACGGCGTCGACACCATCAGCGTCTGATTTTCTCCGTCGGGCCGCCGTTCGACCTGGCGCCGCTTGGGCCGTCGCGACGAACGGTCTACGGTGGTCGGGTGACCGACGAACAACGGCCCTATGGCGCCGGCCATGCCGATCCTGCCCTCAAGCGTGTGCGCACTCGGCACTTCCAGCGGGCGAAGGAGCAGGGCATCAGGATCACCGGCCTCACCAGCTACGACTTCCTGTCGGCTGCGATCTTCGACGACGCGGGCATCGACTTCCTGCTGGTCGGCGACTCCGCCGGCAACACCGTGTTCGGCTACGACACCACCATTCCCGTGACGGTCGACGAACTGATCCCGCTGACCGCCGCCGTCGTGCGCGGAGCGAAGCGGGCCTTCGTGATCGCCGACATGCCGTTCGGTTCCTACGAGAACGGCCCGGACGAGGCGCTCGCCACCGCCATCCGCTTCATGAAGGAAACCGGGGCCCACGCCGTGAAGCTCGAGGGCGGCGTACGCAGCGCGAAGCAGATCAAGAGGATCGTGCGCGCCGGCATACCAGTGATGGCGCACATCGGTTTCACGCCCCAGAGCGAGCACGGACTCGGCGGTCACATCATCCAGGGGCGAGGCGAAGGAGCCGAACAACTGCTCGCCGACGCTCACGCTGTCGAGGAAGCCGGGGCCTTTGCGGTCGTACTCGAGATGGTGCCGTCGGCGGTTGCCGGGCAGGTCACCAAGGAGTTGTCGATCCCGACGATCTCGGTCGGTGCCGGTCCAGAGTGCGATGGCCAACTGCTCGTGTGGAGCGATTGGGCCGGCTTCACTCGGGGTCGCATCCCGAAGTTCGTCAAGCAGTACGCGTCGATCGGCCAGACGTTGCTCGACGCCGCGATCGCCTTTCGCGAAGACGTCGAATCCGGCGTGTATCCGTCGGCCGAGCACGAGTACGGCGAGTGACCGCAGGATGACAGTGGCGACACGCCTGCACACCGTCCGTCTCGGTGTCGGACCGCCCATCGTGTTCGTCCACGGGATGGGAACCTCGGCGGCAACCTGGGATCGGTGCGCGGCCCTGCTCGCCGATCGGTTCACCACGATCGCCGTCGATCTCCTGGGCCACGGGTCGTCGCCGGTTCCCGACGATCCCGGCGAGTACACACGCGATCGCATGTTGAGCGACCTCGACGACATCCTCGGCGATCTCGACGAGCCGGCTGTGCTCGTCGGCCATTCGCTCGGCGGCTACCTGGCCCTGGCACACGCCGCCACGCGAACAGGCGTCACGAACGCCATCGTCGTGCTCAACACCGGGCCGGGCTTCCGAGATCCGGAGAAGCGCGAGGGTTGGAACGAACGCTCACGTCGCAACGCCCACCGCTTCGGCGTGCCCGAGCAGGTGACCACCATGAACCTTCAAGACGACTCCGTCGTGATGGACCGCCTCGCCTCGATCCAGACACCCACCCTCGTCCTCGCCGGCGGCGACGATCGCCCCGAGTACACGGCGTCGGGGCAGTACCTCGAACGCAAGATGCCCGATGCCCGCCTCGTGGTGATCGACGGTGGTGGCCACTCGATGCACGAGGACTCCCACGCCGCTCAGGTCGCCGCCGAGATTGCCGCCTTCGTCGGAACCCTCGATCGCTCGTAACGGCAGGAGGGCTCGGCCCCACCGATGGACCAGGTCCGAACGAACAACGCCTCAGTGGTGGCGGAGGGCGTCGATGAGTTCGCTCTTCGACATCGACGACCGGCCGTCGATCCCGATGTCCTTGGCGCGGTCGTAGAGGTCGTCCTTCGTCCACTCCACGTACGGCGGTGATGACCCGCCACGCTTGCCAGCAGTGGTTGCGTCGGTGTTGGCGATGCGGGCCGCCTTCTCCTTGCTCGCGCCATCCCGACGCAGCGCTTCATAACGTTCGTCGTCCTTTACGCTGGGTCCGGGGCTCCTGCCAGGCATGTCGACCTCCTTCATCGGGAGTTGGCCATCGTTTCGCGGTCGCGGAGGATCCGGTACCCGCCCGTCGGATCCGACAAACGGTTGCCCGTCGCCGACCTCGGGTACAACAGGCGCATCATGCCGCAGCCCGTCCCGTCCAGCCCACCGCCCCCGGACGCCCCGAACCGAACGATCCACTATGTCGGCCTCGGTGCGCTGGTGATCCTCCTGATCGTCGGGTTGATCGTGATCTTCTGACGCGATCAGGCCATGTCGCGACGGTCGAGCGCAACGAGACCGGCGACGATCAGCCCGATGGCGAGCGCCGTCAGGATGACGAGCGGCAGCCACGCCATCGATGCGGCAGGAAGCGCCGGCACGTGTTGGAACGGCGAGAGGTTCAACGCCCACTGTGGGAGATTCAGCACGCTGGCGAACATCGCGGCCACGAACACCCACGCGATCACCGCCCAAGCGGCGAGCGACCACCGGGGCAGCAACCCGTGCAGCAACAGTGTGACACCGGCGACCACCCACATCGCGGGTACGAACACCAGCGCCGCTGCGACGAGTCCACCGAGGCGGCCGACGTCACCCAGCACGAGCGCTGCGCCAACTCCCATTGCGGCGCCGCACACGAACGCCAACGCGCCCGAGCCGACCAACGCAACCGCGAGGTGACCCGACGCCCACTCACGCCGGTCGACCGGCGCCGCAAGTATCGGATCGACCCGCCCGGACACTTCCTCCGAACGCAGGCGAAGCACCGACGACACGGTGAACGCGGTCGCGAACAGCGCCATGATCAGCATGGCGGTCGACAAGAACGCATCGGTCACCGAGCCGATACCCAACTGCGCGAAGAAGTCGGCCATGTCAGCGTTGTCCTCCAGGATCTGTTCGGCCTGGTCAGCAACGAGGCCGTAGAAGAAGGCGAGCGCGCCCAGCCCGACCGCCCAGCCGATCAGGACGCCTCGTTGCAGACGCCACGCAAGACCACGTGCCGTCGACAGCGCAGGAGTTGCCTCGGAGCGACCGCTGCGCTGAGCGACGAGTCCACTGCCGTAATCGCGGTGATCCTGCAGCGCACGCGCTGCGACCACCAGCGCCGGAGTAGCGACAGCGGGCAGGATCAGCACCCACCATCGTTCGTCGGCGTAGGAGCGAATCGACTGCGCCCACCCGATCGGCGACGCCCACGAGAGCGCTCCGTTGCCGACATCACCGATCGCCCGCAGCACGAACGCGATCCCCACCGTCGCCCCGCCGGCGGCCAGTGCACCACGCGACCCGCTGGCGACCTGAGCAGTCACGGCGCCAACGCCGGCGAACACCATCCCAACTCCCACCATCGACGCGCCGAACGCGATCGATCCCGCCGCGGGCAGTCCGAATGCAATCAGCGCAACAACGCTGCCAGCAGCGATCGTCACGTTGACAACGAGCGAGCCGATCATCGCCGAGGCGAGCGGGGCGTGGCGCCCTACCGGTGCGGCCCGCAGGAGTTCGGCGCGGTCGGTCTCTTCCTCCGTGCGGGTGTGTCGCACCACCATGAACACGCCCATCACGGCCACGGCGATGAACAACCACAGTGCGGTCTCGTTCATCACGACCGCGCCGAGGGTCGGATCGTCGAGGCCGTGACCAGGACCGGCCTGGATGATCAGCGCCGAGTTGCCCCGCACCGTGCGGGCGTAGCCCTCGAGCTCTTCGGGTGTGGTGTACAGCGCCGCGACGCTCGACGCCGACACGGTCATCAGTCCGACCAGTCCGATCATCCACATGGCGATGCGGAATCGATCCCGCCGCAACACCAACCACACGAGGCGTCGCGTCCCGGTGAACGACGAACTCGATGACGATCGATCTGGCGCCGGGTGATCCTCTGACGTCGCCACCGTCGGATCGACGGCGATGCCGGTCATCCCGGCTCGCCCTGCTCGGTCTTGGGGCTCGTGGCGGCGTTGGCGACCCCCAGTTCGTCGCCATAGTGGCGCAGGAACAACTCTTCGAGTGTCGGCGGCTGACTCACGAGCGAACGAATGCCGAAGCCCGAAAGGTGACGGATCGTCTCGTCGAGGGCGCTGCCATCAACGTGGAAGCGAACGTGTCCGTCGTCGACGGCCACGTCGTGGACACCCTCGATGGTGGCGAGTCCGTCGATCGGCTGATCGGTCGACACCGTGATGCTCGTGCGGGTGAGCTGTCGCATTTCGGCGAGCGTGCCGGTCTCCACGGCGCGACCTTGTCGGATGATGGTGACGCGGTCGCACAGTTTCTCGACCTCGGCGAGGATGTGGCTCGACAGCAGCACCGTGCGTCCCTCGCGTGTGGCGTCGAGGATGCAGTCCTGGAACACCGACTCCATCAGCGGGTCGAGTCCCGACGTCGGTTCGTCGAGCAACAACAGTTCCGCACCCGACGACAAACCGGCAACCAGAGCCACCTTCTGTCGGTTGCCCTTGGAGTACGTGCGGCTCTTCTTGGTCGGGTCGAGGGCCAGCCGCTCGATCAGTTCATCGCGTTTGGAACGGTCGATGGTCTGCTGACCTCGTCGTCTGCTGCCGCCGCCCTCGCTCAGACGTGCGAGCAGATCGATCGTCTCGCCGCCGGACAGGTTCGGCCACAGGTTGACGTCGCCCGGTACGTAGCCGATGCGACGGTGCAGGTCGACGGCGTCGCGCCACGGGTCGCCTCCGAGCAGCGTTGCGGTTCCGCTGTCGGCTCGCAGCAGCCCGAGCAGGATCCGGATCGTGACCGTCTTGCCGGCACCGTTCGGGCCGAGGAAACCGTGCACCTCACCGGTGCGCACGTCGAGGTCGAGGCCGTCGACCGCCCGGGTTGTCCCGAACGCCTTGTGGAGGCCTTCGATCATGATCGCAGACGACACGGATGTCCCTTCGCAAAATCAAGTCTGCCAGACACCATAGATCACACGGTGCAGATCAGTTGATGCTTGCTGCTCTACCTACTGGTCGGTAGGCTGGCTCGAGTACCTATCTTTGCTCGCCACGAGGAGTGCCATGTCGGCCACCGCCACCCGCACCAGTGTCGTCCGCAGCGCTGATTCGATGATCGAGACGCCGACCGGCCTGAAGCCGGTGCTCGACGTCATCCCCGACCACTGCTACGAGCGCTCGACCGCTCGGGGGCTGCTGCTGTTCGGGCGGGACGTCGTCATCTTCGGCCTGACGGTGTGGGGCCTGCTCTCGACGAACAACCCAGTGTTGCTGGTTCCGCTGTGGCTGCTCGCGGGCATCTCGGTGGCCGGGCTGTTCGTGATCGGCCACGACGCCGCGCACGACGCACTGTTCGACTCCAAACGCCTCAACGCGCTCGTCGCCCGTTTGTCGATGCTCCCGTCACTGCACGCCGTTGAGGTCTGGGTGTTCGGCCACAACCGCGTGCACCACGGCCACACGCTCAAACAGGGAATCGACTTCGTGTGGCATCCGCTCACCGTCGAGCAGTACGAGCAGCTCGGGCGTTTCGCCACGCTGCGCCACAAACTCGAATGGGGGCCGTTCGGCGCCGGCGCCTACTACCTGCGTGAAGTGTGGTGGAACAAGATGGTGCGCTTCACACCGCCGGCTCGGTGGGCCAAGCAGATGCGTCGCGATCAGGCGATCGTCGCGATCTACGCGATCGGTGCGATGGCCCTGCTCGTCGCGCTCGACGGCACTGGCGGAATCTGGCAGTGGGTGAAAGTCGTCGTGGTGCCGTTCCTGCTGTTCTGCCAGACGATTGGTTGGGTGGTGCACGTGCATCACATCGCGCCGGAGATCCGCTGGTGGCCGCGCCGCGAATGGAACCGCTTCCGGGGTCAGGTCGAGGGCACGACGATCTTGTGGGGGCCGCCGGGTTGGGACTTCTTCTTCCACTGGATCATGGTGCACCTCCCCCACCACGTCGACATGCGGGTGCCCTGCTATCGCCTCCCCGAAGCTGCCCGAGCGATCGCCGAGGCGTTCCCAGACCAGGTCGACGAACGCCCGATCCGTGTTCGTGACTACCTCGCGTCGACCAAGGCCTGCAAGCTCCACGACTTCGAAACCGGCACCTGGCACCCCTACCCCGCTTCGATTACATCGCGGGTCTGACCCGTGTTGTAATCGGATTACATCAGGGGTCAGACCCGCGATGTAATCGACGCGCAGTTGACGGTCATCGCAGGCGGGCTTTTGCTTCTCGCTTGGCTCTGGTGAGTTGGACGCGCTGCGGATGATCCTTGTAGAACGGGTCGAGCGGGTAGCAGCCCGACACGAGCCCGTTGCGCGGCGCCGTGGTGCAGTCGCTGAACGTTCGGCAGATCAGGCTGCGTTCGGGCACCCGTCCCGCCAGCACATCGGCGGCCAACTCGGGATACGACAGGATCATCCTCCCGAGCCCGATCATCGTTGCGCCACCGCCGCCGACCACGGCTTGGCCGACGTTGGCGAGCCAATCCTGCACGTACGAGTAGCCCGAACCGATGATCGTGAGTTCGGGATGCGCCGCCGACAGCTCCGCGGTCACCGCGAGTTGCCGGGCCACACCGACCAGCGGGTCCTCGGGCGGCTGATAGCCGTCAGAGGGCGGAAAGTAGGCGGGGCGTTGGACGTGCGGGTTGTAGTACGGGCTGCCAGCGGTGGTGCTCACCAGCCCGATGCCGAGCGCAGTGAACTGGTCGAGCAGTGCATGGGTCTCCGCGAGGTCGATCCCGAGGCCGGTGCCGTCGCCGCCGAATGCGAAGCGATACGGGTCGGCCGACTCGGGCTCGCCCACTCCCCCGCCACCGGGCACGAACGGCACCATGTCGAACGCCGACAGGCGAACGGCGATGGCAAGACCCGGAGCGCGTTCGCGAACGCCGGTGACCACGGTTCGGAGGAACTCCGTGCGGCCGTGCAGGTCGCCGCCGAAGCGGCCATCGCGGTCGTAGCCGGTCAGCAGTTCGTGCAACAGGTAGCCGTGACAGTGCTTGACGTCGACGAAGTCGAATCCCGCCTGCTGTGCGAGCACTGCCGCGTCGACGTACTCCTCGGCGAGCTGCTCGAGCTCGCCGTCGCTGAACACGGCCCGCGCGTCGACGCCCACGCGCCGGTCGAGCAGCGGGTGCGCGTAGGCAGTCCTCGGACTCGGCGCGCCCTCGGGCCGCGACCACCGACCGGAGTGGGTGAGTTGCAGGCCGGCGACCTGCGTTGGATCGAGGAGTGCTCGCAGCTCAGCGATCTCATCGACGGTGCGGTCGTCGATGATCAGCTGGTTGGGGTTCGCTCGACCGTCGGAGCGCACCGCCGTCGCCTCGCCCCACACCAGCCCGCAGCCGCTCGTGCCGAAGCGCCGCCAACGCCGCCGCACCAGGTCGGTGGGGCGGCCGTCGGTGGTGCCGTCCCATCCCTCCATCGGCAACACCGCGAACCGGTTCGGTGCCGTCAGTCTGCCCGACGCACCATCTCGTATCTCGACCGGCTGCGCGAGGACACCGTCGGGATCGACGCGGTCGTCGATCGGGATCTCGATGCCGAGTTCGGCGCAGTGCTCGCGGAACGCGTCGACCGTGTCGAGCTTCTTCACCTGCGTCCAGCGCACACTCATTGCGCTCACCGTGTTACTCGTGGTGTCTGACACCACGAGTAACACTCGTCGATCGATGGTGTCATGTCCAGCACTCGAGCCGCTCGAGGATGTCGGCGAGCACGGCCCGATCCGATTCCGGACGCTGCGGTGCGCCCTCAGGCGTGCGGCTCGATGACGCCCAGCCGCGCGCCTCGAAGAACATCGCTGCGTCGTGGCGGTAGCCGGGAACCGGTGCGCGAAACGTGAAGTGGCCCATGTACTGCAGCAGGTCGTTGAGTTCGTGGAAGCGAGCATCGCCGGCAGCCCACAGACGGTCGCGCAGGGCGAACTCGTCCGGCGCGAACGTCGACAGGCCGAGCAGGTAGTCGGAGCCGTACATCACCATGTCGATCGCGAGATCGTTGCCGGTGAACACTCGGAAGTCGGGACGTACCCGATCGCGCAATGCAAGCCGATCCCATTCGAGTTGTCGACTGAGCGAGGAGTGTTTGGCTCCGATGCACGAGTGGATCCCCATCATGGCCTCGTAGGCGCCGAGCGATGGGATACGGCCGTACGGCACGAACATCGCGCCGAGTTCGAAGCCGATGAACCGGTCGACCCGGTCGCCGATCGCGGCGAGCGCCGCCACCCATCCGTCGTCGTCGAGCGTGTTGAGCCCGTACGACGGGAAGATCACCGGCGTGCCACCAGCTGTTGCGATCGCTTCACACGCGGCGAGGTAGCCATCGAGATCGAAGACTGCGCCGGGCTCGTCGGGAACGTATGCCCCGGCCACGAAGTCGTTGCCGGCGATCACAGCCGTCAGGGCGAGCATGTCGCGCTTCTGGTCGTCGGTGAGCAGTTGTACGTACCCGGTGTCCATGTTGACCGCCGGCGTGAGGCCGGCTTCCACGGTGCGGTTGATGTGCGCCTCGGTTGCGGCCCAGTCGATCTCGGCGTCGGCGGTGAACGGCAGCAACACCGCCGACATGCCTGTGATCGTGCGGCCGGGTCGGAGCAGATCGGAGTTCACGACGAGGCGTAGCGGCGAAGGATGCGGCGGCCCAGCGAAGTCTTGTGGACCTCGTCGGCGCCGTCGTAGATGCGCGCCGCGCGCTCGTGGCGATACCAGTAGGCGAGCACGGTGTCGTCGGTGACGCCGAGCGCACCGTGCACCTGGATCGCCGTGTCGACCGCCTTCAGCATCGTGTCGGCGACGGAGAACTTGATCGCGGCGATCTCGTCACGTGCCGCCTTCGCGCCGTGCTGGTCGATCATCCACGCGGCGTGGAGCGTCTGGAGGCGGGCACCACGGATCTCGGCGGCGAGTTCGGCGGCCCAGTGTTGGATCACTTGACGATCAGCGAGCGTGTCCCCGTTCGGATCGATCACCCGCGCGTTGGCGCGAGCGCACATCAGGTCGAACGATCGGCTGGCGATCCCGAGCCAACGCATGCAGTGATGAATGCGACCAGGCCCGAGTCGTTCCTGGGCGATCGTGAACCCGCCGCCGCGAGGGCCGAGCAGGTTGGTCGTCGGCACCCGGCAGCCCTGGTAGATCACCTCGCCGTGACTCGCGTGGCCAGAGCCGGCGTGACCCATCACGCTCACGTTGCGCACGAGGTTGAACCCCGGGGTGTCAGTGGGCACCAGGATCATGCTGGTGCGCGAATACGGCGGTGCATCGGGATCGGTGACCGCCATGACGATCGCGAAGTCGGCGCCGTCGGCCGAGCTGGTGAACCACTTCTGGCCGTTGATCACGAACTCGTCGCCGTCGTCCACTGCGGTGGTCTCCAGGAGCAATGGGTTCGAGCCGGCGGTCTCCGGTTCGGTCATCGAGAAGCAGCTGCGGATCTCGCCGGTCACCAACGGGCGCAGGTACCGCTCTCGCTGCTCGTCGGTGGCGTGCATGTGCAGGATCTCGATGTTGCCCGCGTCGGGCGCCTGGGTGCCGAAGACCACGTGGCCGAGCGGACTGCGACCGAGCGCCTCGCTGAGCAGCCCGTGATCGACCATGCTCAGCCCGAGACCGCCGAACTCGACCGGATGGTTCGGGGCCCACACCCCCATCTCGCGAACCTTGTCCTGAGTGGCGCGCACGCGCTCGTCGAGCGCTGCGGGATCGCCGTGCAACATCTCACCCTCGAGAGGGATCACCTCGTGGTCCATGAAGTCGCGAACCATCTCGAGGATGGTCGTCATCTGTTCGGAGATCTCGAAGTCCATCTGCGTTCCTCCTGCGTCCAACGATGCCATCTCCGACGACCAGCAAACGAACCTTCGCAGCAGCCTCCGGGGCGGCCGGTACGATTGAACGGCCCCATGGTTCTGCGACCGAACGCCACTGCACCGGTGCTGATCACCTACGCCGACCGCCTCGTCGGCGACATCGACGGCGTTCTCGCGCTGCTCGACGGGCAGTTGGCCGGAGCATTCGTCGGGGTGCATCTGCTCCCCTTCTTCGTCCCGATCGACGGCGCCGACGCTGGATTCGATCCGATCGACCACACCGAGGTCGATCCCCGAGTCGGCACGTGGGACGACGTGACGAAGCTGGCGTTGCGGTACGAACTGATGGCCGACGTGATCGTGAACCACGTTTCGGCGAAGTCAGCACCGTTCGTCGATTGGCTGGCACAAGGCGACGCGTCACCGCACGAAGCGATGTTCCTCACGCCGCAGCACGTCTTCGACGGGCCGCCGCTGCCAGCGGACATCGCCTTGGTCTACCGGCCACGGCCCACCTCGCCATTCACCGAGATCGGCTTCGCCGACGGCACCTCCCGCATCGTGTGGACGACCTTCACCGATCAGCAGATCGACATCGACGTCGAACACCCACTGGGCTGGGCCTATCTCGTCGGCATCCTCGATCGGTTCGTCTCCGCCGGCGTCTCGAGCGTGCGTCTCGACGCCGTCGGCTACGCGATCAAACGGGCGGGCACCTCGTGCTTCATGCTGCCCGAGACGCTCGAGTTCATTCGCCGCCTCACCACTGCATGCCACGAACGTTCGATGCAGGTCCTGGTCGAGATGCACGGCCATCATCTCGACCAACTCGCGATCGCACCCCACGTCGATCTCGTCTACGACTTCGCTCTTCCGCCGCTGATACTCGACGCGTTGCACACCGGCGATGCAGGCCCACTGCGCGATTGGATCGAGTTGCGGGCCCCGAACGCGATCAACGTGCTCGACACCCACGACGGCATCGGCGTGATCGACGTTGGTGCCGACGCTCGCGACCCGACCCGCCGAGGGCTGCTGACACCCGAACGCATTCACGACCTGGTCGCTACGATTCACGACCGCTCCGGCGGTGTCAGCCGAGCGGCGACAGGCGCCGCAGCATCGAATCTCGACCTCTACCAGGTGAACTGCACGTTCTACGACGCGCTCGGCCGCGACGACGATCGATACCTCGCCGCCCGCACGATCCAGTGCATGCTGCCGGGCACGCCGCAGATCTACTACGTCGGGCTCCTTGCCGGCATCAACGACAGTGAACTGCTGGCCCGCACAGGGGTCGGGCGAGACGTCAACCGCCATCACTTCACGCAACCGGAAGTCGACGAAGCGCTCGACCGACCGGTCGTGCAACGTCTGCTGGCACTCTTGCGCTGGCGCACGATCGAGCCCGCATTCGACGGAACGTTCGCGCTGCTCGACTCGGCCCCACACGTCGTTGCTGTTCGATGGTCGAGCCCGGCCTCGACCGTGATGATCGAGGTCGACCTGATCTCCGCCGAAGTGACCATCGAACCACCGATCGGGTGACCGGGACCCCCGTCACCGCTCATGGTGTCGAGGCACGCCGAGCGCGGCGGCCGAGCATCACCCCAGTGACGGCGAGCACGATCGCAGCGAGCACGACGACAGCACCGATGACGAGTTCCACCAAGTTGTCGTCGTACGAGCCGATCGCCGACGAGCCGGGATTGGGAGCGGTTGGTGTCGCCAATCCCTCGGGTGCCGCTCCCGATCGACTCCCCGAGCACAGGTTCGAGTCGAGTTCGTCGTCGGCGAGATCGTACGACGAGTCGGTGCGAGCGAACACGACGGCGTCGATCCCGGTCGACAGCTCGAGGCCACAGCTCGCACCGTCGCGTGCGCTCACCACCGACTGGGTCTCGAACGCCATTCCCTTGAGCACCGAGTCGACGGCGAACACGAACCGTGCGGGATCATCGGAACTGATCGTCGGGCCGTCGGTCATGCGCACCTCGACGAGTCGGCCGGTGAACACCACATCGGCCCAGTCGAACGCTTCGGCGTCGCTGAACCCGGCGCAGCTGCACGCCGACACCGGACCCGAGGAGAACGGCGGCGCAACGACCATGGCGGTGGCCACGAGCACGACCGTCACGGCGCCCCGCATGATCCGATACACGCGGCCGTTCCCCCGAATCGGTTCCATCGGGTCACCGTATGCCACGGGTCGGCCGTCGTAGGATCGTGACATCCCGACTGACCACGACTGACCACGACTGACCACGACTGACCACGACCGACCACGACCGACCACGACCGACCACGACCGACCACGACCGACCCGAGGAGACACCGTGAGCGATCTGCCGTTGCTGCCCAATCAACCGACCACCACCGACCAGGTTCGCCGCTTCGGACCACCAGCACTGATCGCACTGATCGCGCTGTTGTTCGTGGTGCAGAACACCGACAGCGTCCCGTTCAGCTTCCTGTGGTTCGAGTTCAGCTGGCCGCTGTGGATCATGCTGCTGGTCTTCATGGCCATCGGCGCCGTCGTGTCCTACGGCGTTGCGCGTCGCCGCCGCTGGCGCAAGGCCCGCGAGGCCAAGCGCGACGACACGTGACGGCTCATCGCGGGCCTCACACCGCAACCTTGTAGATCAGCCGTTCTCTCTTGTAACCTTGCCAGATGTCCGTGACGAACTATCGGGTGTCCGAACGGGGCCAGATGGCACTTCCCGCAACAGCGCGTCGACGCTGGAACCTCGATGATGGCGGCACCATCGAAGTCGCTGACCTTGGTGATGCGTTGCTCATCGTCCCAGCTGGCCGGGGTGGACTTCGCGCAATGGTGCGCGCAGCCATCGACGACGCTGGCGGCTACGAGACACTCGCCGCCAAGGTCGCTGCCGAGGAACCCGACCTGGCTTGAACACGCTGCTGCTCGACGACCACCTGATACTTCGCGTCTTGCTCGGTGACGAACCGGCGTCACTTCGTCCCGGGGGTGCTGCGCTCGCCACGACAGGGCTGTGGTACCACCGGCTGTGTCGGGCCCTGTCCGATGACGCCGTCATCGGGTCGATGTCGCGACGCCTCGGGGCGATCAACGAAACGGTCGCAGCTGATGTGCTCGGAGCCGTCGCAGAACTCCCCGGCGAGATCGAACTCGTTTCCCTCCGAACCCTCGGACGGCCCATGGCTGAACTCGTTCACGCCGGTGCTCGGCTCAACCTCCTCGGGCTCGAAGCGCTCGCAGCGGCCCGCCACCTCGCCGGCGACATCTGCCTCGCCGACGTCGATGACAACGCCCTCTTACGCGCTGCGGCAAACGAGTTCGACGTGAGGGTGCTGACCATCAGGGACTGATCGACCGCTGTCGCACGCAGCGATCCACCACCGGAGTGGTGGCTCCTGCAACAGTTCGTCGATGACCAACGTGTCGGCGGCCGATCGGTACCGCCAGGCAGCCCAGATCCTCCACGACGTGGCCAAACCGATGCGGGTCCTGTCGGCACTCGCATGGCCGGGCGAGCTGCGTGACCAGTTCCTCGACGGTGGCGCGCAACACTTCCCCGAACCGACCTACGAGCCGATCGACTCGAGTCCGGTGATGGACGCGGTGAATGCTGCCCGAGCACTCTTGCAACCTGGCAACGTCGTTGACGACTGGCTCGGCCGCGAGGCCGACTCGCTCGAGTCGACCGTGCGAATGCTCGCGTCCCGAGGCACCCACGAGTTCTTCGAGCACAGCCGGACCCTGTACGGCGTCCCTGGTCAGCCGCTCCGATTCGACCCCGCGACGCCGCTCGAACTCGCCCGGCGAGTACACGACGCGTTGGCCGAACTCCACGAGGCCGATCTTGTGCCGCCGGTGGTCCGATCGCGCACCGGCGAACAGGTCGCTGCGTTCATCGACAGCGAAGTGCAGGAACACTTCGGCGACAGTGCTCCTGAGGTGCTGCTCGTCGACGAGCTGTCGGCCAACGCCACGGCCTCGACGAGTCGGATCAAGATCCGACGCGATGCGACGTTCACGACAAAGGACGCCGCCCAGCTCCTGAACCACGAGGCGTTCATCCATGTCGGCACCGGACTGAACGGGCGGGCGCAGACTGACATCCCGATCCTCGCGATCGGACACCCCGGCACCACTCGCACCCAGGAGGGCCTCGCGGTCTACTCCGAGTACGTGTCGGGCACGCTCGGCCTCGACCGTCTGCGACGACTCGCCGACCGGATCATCGCGGTGCAGCTCGTGGTCGAGGGCGCCGACTTCATCGAGCTCTACCGGTGGTTCCTCGATCGCACACCCAATCCTGAGCAGGCGTTCGAGTCGTCTCGTCGCATCTTCCGCGGCGCGCCGATGACCGGGGGCGCCCCATTCACGAAGGACTGCAGCTACCTGTCCGGCTATCTGTCGGTGACCACGTTCATCCGCGCCGCGTTCACTGCGGGACGCGCTGACACGCTCGCGCTGTTGTTCACCGGCAAGCTCGACCTGTTCGCGATCCCGGCGCTCGCAGAGCTTCGCAGTCAAGGGCTCGTGAAGCCTGCGAGGTTCCTGCCCCCGTGGGCGTCGGACCCCGGTTGGGTGCTCGCCCACCTGACGCTCAACTCGTTCCTTGCGAACATCGACCTCGGTGCAGTCAGCGCGGCGATGACCGACGTCCTCGAGCAGTGCCCGAGGGTCGGCATCCAGTTCCCCGAGGCCGCCCCGGCCTGATCACGTCAGGCGCTGGAGCTGCGCAAGACCGCTCGTTCGCCTCAGTTCGTGCCCTCGCGCAGGTGCTTGTTGTTGCGCGGTTCGGTCTTGGTCTTCATGTCGGTGATCTGGCGGATCATCTCGTCACGGACCTCGTTCAGCGCCCGGTCGAAGTCGGAGTTCGACGACGTCGCCACGAGCGGGTTGTGGCCGTCGATCCTCACGTCGAGCGTGACATGTTGGCTCTTGGTGTCGCGTTCCTTCACGAACAACTGCATCGACACCGTTCCGGAATCGAAGGAGCGAAGCCGCGCATCGAGCTTCGACCAGTGGTCGACGATCATGTCGAACTCGCCATCGTTGATGTCGCCGTTCAGGCTGAGACTGTCGGCCACCGTGGCCGGGTATTGATTCGTCATCACGACTCCTCTCGTCGGAGCTGGGCAGAGCGGGAAGCCCCGTCCCTCTGACCCCATTGTTCCGTACCGCACCTCAACACACCCAAACGGATTCGGCGTCCGGCGTCAGCCGAGGTCGTGGGGGCCCGCGCCGAGGTAGCCCTTGCCGGCGCGGATCGTCTCACCCCACGGAAAGAGGATGGCGAACAAGTCGTCGATGTCGTCGCCAAGCGCATCCAGCGCCGGACGCATCTGGTCGTCGGTGACGACTTCGATCTGCTCGCGGGCATGGCGTCCCCGCTGCGACAGATGCGTGTCCGATCCTGCCCCGTCGAGGTAGCCGAGGTCACGCAGCCGGTGCTCCGACCGGTCGAACTCCTCGGCCGTCCAGCCACGGGTCCGGCTGTAGCTGCGCATCGGCATCCCCCACGAGAGCTCGGTGAGGATGCCGATGTCCGTCGCGGTGAGTCCGGCCGTCACCCACGCTGCGTTGTGACAGTCACCCCGGTACTCGCGCAGGAAGTCACCGACGTGCCAAACAGCCGCGAGCGGATCGTCGGGAACGTCGAGCGCGGCAATGCCGGCCGCGAGGTGTCGGCCGTTGATCGGCAGCACTGCGGCGGCGCGCTGGAGCAAGTCGAGGGCGCGCTCCGCGCCGACGGGACGATCGCCGATCAGCCGCCGCAACTGCCCCACGGCACCATCGGCACGCGCCGCACGGATCGTGTCGGCGTCAGTGCGGGTCCATGCCAGTCGTACCAACGGCACCACGACCGTCGCGCTGAACACGCCGAACGCTGCCGCGATCACCTCGCCGGGCACCTGGCCGAGCAGGCTCCCGCGGCTGGCGAAGTATGCGGGTCCGTCCGGCAGCGCGACACCGTTGGCATCACCGGGGCTCGGCTCGAAACCGAGCGCCACGTAGTTCGCATGACACTCGGGCGAGAAGTACACCTGACCCACCACCGGTTCGAGCACCGAGCCGAGGCGGCGAGCGAGTCGTGACGTCGTCGAGATCTCCATGCGCCGACACGGTAGACGGCGCCCGCGTCCTCGCCGTCAGTGTGAGCAACAACGCCGAGCTGCGACATCGTCACTCACGCTGAGTACGTTCGGCCCATGACCGAACGCACTGTCGCCCTCGTGCACGGCAACCCGGAGACCGCGGCGATCTGGGGTCCGCTCGTCGACGCCCTGGGTGAGCGCGGGTGCACCGACGTCGTCGCACTCTCACCGCCGGGATTCGGGGCGCCGGTCCCGGACGACTTCGATCCCACGATGGATGCCTACGCCGACTGGCTGGTCGACGAACTCCAATCGATCCGGGCGACGGGCACCGAAATCGACCTGCTCGGCCACGACTGGGGCGCCGGCCACGTGTATGGCGCGCTCTCCCGTCGACCCGATCTCGTGCGTACGTGGGTGGGCGACATCGCAGGCATCCTGCACCCCGCCTACGTGTGGCACGACATGGCGCTGGCGTGGCAGACGCCCGATGTAGGCGAGCAGGTCGTGGCCGGGATGACGGACTCTTCGAGCGACGACAAGTTGGCGTTGTTCGTGGGGCTGGGACTCCCGGAAAAAATCGCGACGGCACTGGCCGCCGGCCTCGACGCCGAGATGGGCCGATGCGTGTTGCGCTTGTATCGAACCGGCGCGCAGCCGGCGGGCGGTCAGCTCGGCGACCGGCTCGCAGCCATGAACCTCCCGCCCGGGCTCGTCATCGACGCTGAGCTCGATGCATACGTGAGCTCCGAGCTGTCGAACGAGGTCGCCGTGCGTCTCGGCAGCGAAGTGCTCCGTCTCGACGGCCGCGGGCACTGGTGGATGACGCACGACGTCGATCCCGTCGCCGACGCCCTCACGGCCTTCTGGTCATCGCACTGAACTCGTTACTCGTGGTGTCAGACACCACGAGTAACGAGTTCACTCGACGGGGAGGCCGAGGTTGCGGGCGATCACCAAGCGCTGGATCTCGCTCGTGCCCTCTCCCACTTCGAGGATCTTCGCATCGCGGTAGAACCGCACGATCGGGGTCTCCTCCATGAAGCCCATCCCCCCGAACACCTGCGTGGCGAGGCGGGCGGCGTCCATCGCCGCCTCGGTGGTGTAGAGCTTCGCCATCGCCGCCGCCTGCCCGATCGGGCGGCCCCGATCCTTCAGCCACGCCGCCTTGTAGGTGAGGTTGTGCGCGTTCTCGACCTGCACGGCCAGGTCGGACAATTGGAAGGCAAGGCCCTGGAACCGCCCGATCGGGCCACCGAACGCATGGCGCTGCTGTGCGTACTCGACCGACGCGTCGAGACACGCCCGAGCCGATCCGAGCGCGAGCGCCGAGATCGCGATGCGGCCGTCGTCGAGAATCGACAGGAAGTTGCGGAAGCCGTGCCCGAGTTTCCCGAGCAGATTCTCCGCCGGGATCCGGCAGTCGACGAACGTGATGCCGTGGGTGTCGCTCGCGTGCCAGCCGAGCTTGTCGTAGGCCGGCTCGATGATCATGCCGGGCGTTCCCGCAGGCACGACGAACGCCGAGATTCCGTCGTCGGTGCGGGCGGTGGCGGTGATGATGGAGGTGATGTCGGTTCCACAGTTGGTGATGAACGCCTTCGAGCCGTTCACGACCCACTCGTCGCCATCGAGCACGGCCCGGGTACGCGTCGCGCCAGCATCGGACCCGCCGTCCGGTTCGGTCAACCCGAACGCCCCCAGTGTCCGGCCGGCGACGAGGTCGGGGAGCCACCGGTCGCGCTGCTCGTCGGTGCCGAACCGGAAGATCGGATTGGCGCCGAGGCCGACACCGGCCGACAGCGTGATGCCCATCGACTGATCGACTCGCCCCAACTCTTCGATGGCGACGCACAGCGAGGCGAAGTCGCCGCCACCGCCACCCCACTGCACGGGGAACACGATGCCGAACAATCCGAGGTCTCCCATCTCCTGGACGACGTCGACCGGGAAGTGACAGGTGCGATCCCACTCGGCGGCATGCGGCGCGATTCGGTTCTCGGCGAACTCGCGCACCGTGGCCCGCAACAGTTCATGGTCGTCGCTCAGTTCCCAGCTCATCGACGTCGACGCTAGTGGTCGCGCCTCGTTGCTCACCTTGCCTATCGTGACGACGTGCGCTGGCAACCAATCGCCGTCCTCGTCGGCGGCATGCTGCTGATCACGAGCTGTTCGGGGCAGTCTGCGGCCGGCTCGGAGTCAGGCACCCTCACTGCCGCCATCGATGACTCGACGACCACGGCGCCGATGACGACGACGACGATCTCACCGTCCAGCACCTCGACGTCCACCACCTCGACGTCCACCACGAGCACGAGCACGAGCACGAGCACGAGCACGCCGGCGGACTCTCTGCTCGAACCGGAGATGCCGAACGCCAACCGGGCGTTCGACGACCTGGCCCGAGTGAATCGAGCGGCCACGATGACAGTCGTTCGCGACGGCCGAAGCGTGCTCAGCCGAGCGTCGGGAACCACGATCGATGGCGCACCGGCCACCGCCGACTCGCCGATGGTGGTCGCCAGCGTCAGCAAGCTGCTGACCGCACTGATGATCGCGCGACTCGATGAGGCTGGATCGATCGACGTCGACGCCCCGATGCCGTGGTCCGAGACCGGCGTGGTCGCGCACCCGGGCTGGGCCGATGTCACGGCGCGTGAATTGCTGCAGCACACGTCCGGAATGCCCGTGGTCCGTTCCTCGTGGTTCGATGGCGAGATCGACTGCGCCGAGTTTCTCCCGTCGCTCCTCGACCAACCGCCATCGACCACCCGCGGCCGCTGGACGTACTCGAACGGCAACTACTGCGCCTTGGGCCTGTTGGTCGAACGGGCAACCGGGATGCCCCTCGACCAGGTGGCGCAGGTACTCGTGTTCGGTCCACTCGGGCTGACCGGCGCGCACCTCTCGACCGACGGACAGCTCGTCACCGACATCGAGTACGGGCTCGGTGTCGCCCGGCTGTCCCGCCTCGGTGGTGCGGGCACGCTCATCGTCTCGACCGACGATGTGGCAACAGTGCTCGCAGCGGTCACCCCTGCGGATCTCGAGGTGATCACGTGGCCGGGGTTGATCGTCGACCAGTACGGCTGGGGCCACACCGGCAGCGTCGACGGCGCGCTCGCCTGCGCGTGGGTCATGGAGGGCGGCCGAACAGCTGTGGCGGTCACGGTGGCCGGCCACTCGCCCTCCACCGGTGGTGACGTCTGCGATCTGGTGGTTCCCGCCGTTGCCGACGATCTCGGCATCGGCCAGGGTCGCCCGAACCGCTCGCCGCCGTGAGTGTTACTGATGGTGTCTGACACCATCAGTAACACTCAGACGAGGTTCCAGTGCTGGCGCGCTGCCGTCACCGTCGGGAGTCCGACCCCGCCGGTCGAGATCTCTTCGGGCCGGTACGACTCGCCGATCAGCGCCGACAATGTCGACCCGGTCGACAGCGACAATGCCTCGAAGTCGTAGCCGCCCTCCAACACGACCACCGTGCGACGGGTCGGAGCGAGCTGCTGTAATCGGATCGCGAGATCGGCGTAGTCCGCTGATGTCAGCTCCAGCCCGGCGAGCGGATCATTGCGATGGGCATCGAAGCCAGCCGAGATGAACAGCCAGTCCGGCGCGAACCGCTCGACCACCGGCGCGATCACCTCGTCGACCGCCCGTCGGAACACGTCGCCACGTGTTCCCGCCGGGAACGGCAGGTTGAGATTCGACATCGGTGCGCCCGGGCCGCCGGTCTCGTCCGCTCGGCCACTGCCTGGATACAGCGGCGACTCATGGGTCGACACGTACAGCACGTTGGGATCGTCGTAGAAGATGTCCTGGGTCCCGTTGCCGTGATGGACGTCCCAATCGACGATCGCCACCCGCCGACCGTCGGTCGCCAGCTTCGCCGCAGCGACCGCCACGTTGTTGACGAGGCAGAAGCCCATTGCCCGGTCGGGCACGGCGTGATGCCCTGGCGGCCGTCCCGCAGCGAACGCCACGTCGCACGACCCGGCTTCGAGTGCATCGACGGCATCGAGCACCGCTCCAGCAGCGCGCAGCGCCGTGCCCCACGAACCGGGCGCCGCGAAGGTGTCGGGATCGAGGTCGCCGCCGCCGCGCTCGCAGAACCGCTCGAGTTGGGCCACATAGGCCGGCGAATGCACACGCTCGAGTTCGGCCACCGTGGCCATCCGTGGTTCGCGGAACTCGACCGCGTCGAGCAGCCCGGCCGAAGCGATCCCCGACAGCGACGCACCCAGTCGCCCGGGGCGTTCGGGGTGCCACTCGGGTGTCGTGTGCTGGTCGAGTTCAGCGCTCGCGAAGACGATGATCGGCGCTGCCACGCCCCCCACCCTAGGCACACGAACGCCAGTCCCAACAGACGTCACACCAGTGCCCGACGACGCCCGGAGCTGCCATGCTGGAAGGATGAGCAACTCGCCCGCCTCCGAGTCACCCTGGGCATCCACGGTCGTGCTCGGTAACGGTGACACCGTGTTCATCCGGCCGCTGACGACCGACGACCGCCCTGCGCTCGCCGAGTTCCACAAGCGTCAGTCATCCGACAGCATCTACCGCAGGTTCTTCTCACCCAAGCCCGAGCTGAGCGAGAAGGAACTCTTGCACTTCACCGATGTCGACATGGTCGACCGGACCGCACTGGCCGTCGAATCGCACGACGAGTTCATCGCGTGGGCGAGCTACGAACGGTGGCCGGGCCGCAACGAAGCCGAAGCTGCCTTCATGGTCGGCGATTCCCATCAGGGCGCCGGGATCGCGACCCTGCTCCTCGAACACCTGGCAGCGATCGCCCGCAGCAACGGCATCGAGCGATTCACCGCCGAAGTGCTGGGCGACAACCGGGCGATGCTCGCCGTGTTCGCCAAGGCCGGTTGGCCGCTCAAGCGACGGTTCGATTCGGGCGTGGTCGACCTCGACTGGGAACTCGCCGACACCGACGAGTTCCTCGACAGCGTCGAGCGACGCGAACAACGCGCCGACTCGCGTGCAGTGGCCCGCATCCTGCTGCCTCGTGCCGTGGCCGTGATCGGTGCGTCCGAACGGCCAGGGTCGGTCGGCGACGCCATCTGGCGCAACGTGGCCAACAGCGTCGAGGTACCGATCTACGCAGTGAATCCCCGCCACGACGAGGTCCACGGACATCCGTGCTGTCGAACAATCGACGAACTTCCAGACGGGGTGTCCCTGGCCATCATCGCTGTGCCTGCACAGGACCTCGACGCCACGATCGATGCGTGCATCGCCAAGCGCATGCGCGGCGCGGTGATCGTCACCTCGGTCGACGGCACCGACATCGACGTGACTTCGCTGGTCACCCGCGCCCGCCGTAACGGGTTGCGCATCATCGGTCCGTCGAGCATGGGGATTGCGTCGCCTCGGCCGGAGACCCGTCTCCAGGCGGCGCTCGTCGACGTCGCGTTGCCCCCCGGCGGACTGGCGATCTCGATGCAGTCGGGCTCGCTGGGTGGATCATTCCTCCGCAAGGCTCGCGACGTCGATCTCGGCGTGTCGTGGTTCGTGTCGCTCGGCGACAAGAGCGACATCTCGGCCAACGACCTGCTGCAATTCTGGGAGCAGGACGACAACACCAACGTCATCGCGATGTACACGGAGTCGTTCGGCAACCCACGCAAGTTCGCCCGGATCGCCCGACGGGTGTCGCGTGCCAAACCGATCGTCGCCGTGCGAACAGGTGCCGCCGCCACCGGAGAGATGGGAGGCGCGCTGTACCAACAGGCCGGGTTGATCGAGGTCCCCACGGTGCCGGCGCTGCTCGAGACCGTTCGGGTGATGGCGACCCAGCCCGTGCTCGAAGGGCCGCGCGTTGCGGTGGTCACCAACTCTCGCAGTCCTGGGACGCTTGCCAGGGCGGCGCTCGAGTCTGCTGGCCTCGAACCGGTCGACGGACCGGTTCGACTCGACTGGAGCGCTGCCGCATCCGACTACCCCGCCGCCATCGCGGCGGCACTCGACAGCGACGCAGTCGACGGGGTGATGGTGATCTATGCACCAGCAGTCGCCGAGGACGTCGATGCGGCCGCCCGCGACATCGACGTCGCGGCCCGAGGCGCATCGAAGCCGGTGATCGCCGTGCTGCTGGGCGGAGCGGACGGACCGGTCACTCCAGGCTCGAGAGTACCGGCCTTCACATTCCCCGAACAGGCCGCCGCCGTCCTCGGACGCTCGTACGCCTATGCGCGGTGGCGACGCGCCGAAGCCGACGCCCCACCGGACATCGCGAGGGTGGTCAACCCGGCTGCCGCACACGCGATCATCATCGAGGCTGTCGGCGGCCCCGACGGTGGAACCGGGATTGCGGCCAAGGTCGACCTCGCCACGAAACGCCGGCTCCTCGCGGCGTACGGCATCGACATGGCCGAGGCGACCGAGTCCAGTCCCGACGACGCAGTTCGTGCGGCGCACGAGATCGGGTTCCCGGTCGCGGTGAAAGCGGTCCACCGACGGCCGGGGCGCTCGGCTCGCGCTGGTGTCGCACTCGATCTCGCCAAGGACAGCGACGTCGCGGAAGCGATCGACGTCATGCGAGAATCGCTGGGCGACGACGCTCAGGAACTCGTCGTGCAGGCGATGACATCACCCGGCGTCGATGTGCGCATCCGCTGCGAACACGACGACCGTCTCGGAGCGATCGTCTCGGTCGGCCTCGGCGGCGCTCAAGCCGACGCGATCGACGATCGCACGAGCCGATTGGCGCCGCTGTCGCCTGCCAGCGCTACCACGATGCTCACCGAGACCCGCCTCACCGCCGCGCTACAAACCGCAGGATTCGACTCATCCGCGCTGGTCGATGCGATCGTGGCCGCAGCACAGCTTGCGTCGGATCACCCCGAGATCGCCGAACTCGACCTCAACCCCGTCATCGTGTCCGACGCCGGGGCGGTGGTCACCGATGCCGTGATTCGATTGGCCCCACACGTGGTGGACGACAGTCGGCTTCGTCGCCTCGACTGACGATCATGATGGGCATCGGTCCACAAGATCCGCCCCCATGAAATGCCCAGGCGTCCAGCACTAGCGTGCAGGCATGGCCTCACCAGACGAGTTCACCGGACCCACGACCGAGTTGCTCCAGGCGCTGATCCGCAATGCCTGCGTCAACGACGGCACGCCCGACTCGGGAAACGAGACCCGGAACTCCGATCTGCTCGTGAACTACCTCGAAGGCGCCGGCCTCGATGTTCAACGCTTCACCCCACGCGAGGGACGCGACTCGATGGTGGCGCGCATCGAAGGGTCCGATCCCGATGCCCCATCGCTGTGCCTGATGGGTCACACCGACGTGGTCCCCGTGAATCCCGACGGTTGGCGCGAAGACCCGTTCGGCGGCGAGGTGATCGACGGCGAGGTGTGGGGTCGCGGGGCGATCGACATGCTCAACCTCACGTCGTCGATGGCCGTCGCGTTCCGCCGACTCGCCACCGAGGGCTTCCAGCCGAAGGGTGACCTGATCTACTTCGGCGTCGGCGACGAGGAAGCCGGTGGCACCTGGGGCGCCGAGTGGATGGTCGAGCACCACTGGGATGCCATCGCCGCCGACTACGTACTGACCGAACTCGGCGGTTGGTCGAGCGCCGACGACCACGGGCAGCGCACCGTCACGGTGAACGTCGGCGAGAAGGGCCTGGCGTGGCGCCGCCTGCGAGTGCACGGAACGCCCGGTCACGGCTCGATGCCGTTCGGTGCAGACAACGCGCTGATCAAGGCCGCCGAGATCGTGCGCCGGCTGTCCGAGTACCGCCCGGCGGCACACATCGACGCGGTCTGGCGTTCTCAGGTGGCAGCAATGGCGCTCCCGGAGGAATTGCGCGACGGACTCACGTCGACCGAACAGATCTACGCGACCCTGGAACAACTCCCGGTGCCGGTTGCTCGCATGTGCCATGCCGAGACCCACACGACGATCTCCCCGAACGTGGTCCACGGGGGCCAGAAGACGAACACCATCCCCGACGTCGTCGACCTGGACGTCGACATCAGAACCGTGCCGGGCACCACCCGTGCCGAGGTCGACGCCATGCTGCGCGACGCCCTCGGTGATCTCTTCGACCAGGTGGACATCACGGTGCTGCAACACAGCAACCCCACGGCATCCGAGTTCGGACCGAACAATCTGCTGTGGGAGACCGTCACCAAGCACACCCAGGTCGCGTATCCCGGCGCCGACCTCGTCCCTGGGCTGATCGTCGGCGGCACCGATGCCCGCTTCTATCGCGAACGAGGCGTCACGGCGTACGGCGCCGGGCTGTTCTCACCCAAGATGGATTTCGCCACGTTCGGATCGCGCTTCCACGGCAACGACGAGCGCATCGACGTCGACTCGCTCGGCCTGTCCGGCAACTACTTCTACGGCATCGCCGAGGACCTGACCGGCTGAGTGTTACTCATGGTGTCAGACACCACGAGTAACACTCAGCGGAAGAGGTCGCGTTCGGAGTCGCGCAGCACAGGTGCCATCGTGGCGGTGTCGTCGGTGGCCCACTCGTAGCCGCGCACCACGGCGACGGGCACCCGGCTGGTGTTGCCCTTCACCAACTCCGCTGCGGCGGTGAGTTCATCGACGGTACAGATCTCCTGCACACGGAACTCGTGGCCGTGCGGGTCGACCTCACCGATGTAGCTACGCAGGGGATGCATCCCGGCCACCCCGATGGCGATGTCGGTCTGGCCTTCACGCCACGGACGACCGAACGTGTCGCTGATGATCACGGCCACGTCGACGCCGAGTTCGGCGAATCGCTGCCGAAACCGGCGAGCAGACGCATCGGAATCCCTCGGCAGCACGAGCACTCGCCCGTGGGCCCCGCTCGAGGACTGGTCGACGCCCGAGTTGGCGCAACAGAATCCATGGTGAGTCTCGGTGATCAGCACCGGGCCGATCTGGCGGATGATCCGCTTCGACTCTCGCAGCACCACCTCGACCACTCGTGGATCCTTGTCCCACCGCTCGGCCCACGACCGGGCGAACGTGGACGGTTCGACGTCGTCGAGTTCGACGGCACACCCCTCGGCCTTCGACACGATCTTCGAGGTGATCACCACGATGTCTCGGTCGACGAGTGGGTCGCCGTTCGCGCGAGCCACCTCGATGATCTGGGTGGCCAGGTCGGCGCCGGGTTCGATCTCGGGGAGCCCGTCGACACCGACGACTTCGAGGCGTGTCATCGGTCAGGTGGGAAGATCGGAGAGGAATGCAAGGATCGCGTCGTTGACCGGGCCGGGGTTGGTGAGATTCGCCGCGTGTGCGCCGCCCACCTCGACGACGCCGTCGCAGCCCGGCAGCCTGGTTGCGAGCGTCTCGGCCTTGGCCATCGAGATCGAGACGTCCTCGGTGCCGTGCACGACGAGCGCCGGACACGTGATCTCACCCAAGCGCCCGGTGACATCGTCGCGCGACATCAGCGTCGCGAAGGGCTGCTGGATGTAGTCGTTCGGCTGCTGCTTCCATTTCGCGATCCACGCCGGCTCTTCGTCGGGGTCGGAGATGATCAGTCCGGCGACCGCCTCGACCAGTTCGTCGACCGGTCCAGCAGCCAACCACGTATCTCGCATCCCCTCGTAGCCCGGGACGACCTCTGGGTCCTCGGTGCCGGCCTGGGTGTCGAGCAAGATCAGCGCTCGCACACGATCGGGTGCGGTGAGGGCCACGCGGAGCGAGAGGAAGCCTCCCTGGCTCATGCCGCCGACGACGGCGCGATCGATATCGAGGTGATCGAGCAGGCCGAGACAGTCGGCGGCGGAGTCCCAATAGCTGAACGGTTCGCCGTCGTACTCGGTACGTCCGAAGCCCCGTTCGTCCCACGTGATCACCCGGTACTGATCGCGCAATGCAGCGACCTGGTGGACGAACATCTCGTTGTCCATCAGGAAACCGTGGGCGAGAATCACCGGCGGGCCGTCACCGCCCGTGTCCTCGAACCAGATGCGTTGTCCGTTGACGTCGGCGTGCGGCATGGGCGAACGGTACCCGATGGGCCAACATGGGGCGATGGCGAACGATGGCGCTTCCCCCGATGACACCGTGTCCGAGATCTTCGACCCTGCCGCGTGGCGCTCCGTGGACGGGTTCGAGTTCACCGACATCACCTATCACCGCGCCGTCGACGCAGGCGTCGTGCGTATTGCGTTCCACCGACCGGAGATCCGCAACGCGTTCCGACCGCACACCGTCGACGAGTTGTACACGGCGCTCGACCACGCCCGCATGTCAACCGATGTCGGATGCGTGTTGCTCACCGGCAACGGCCCCTCGCCGAAGGACGGCGGCTGGGCGTTCTGCTCCGGCGGCGACCAGCGCATCCGGGGCAAGGACGGCTACAAGTACGCCGCCGACGACACCGCCGACACCATCGAGCCGGGTCGCGCCGGACGCTTACACATCCTCGAAGTGCAACGCCTGATCCGATTCATGCCGAAAGTCGTCGTCTGCGTCGTCCCGGGCTGGGCGGCCGGCGGCGGGCATTCGTTGCACGTGGTGTGCGATCTCACGCTGGCCAGCACCGAACACGCCCGCTTCAAGCAGACCGACGCCGACGTCGCGAGCTTCGATGGCGGATTCGGTTCGGCCTACCTTGCGCGTCAGGTGGGGCAGAAGTTCGCCCGCGAGATCTTCTTCCTCGGTCGCGAGTACACCGCCGACGACATGGTGGCGATGGGTGCGGTCAACGCGTCGATCCCTCACGCAGAACTGGAGGCGACGGCGCTGCAGTGGGGTCGAGAGATCTGTGCGAAGAGTCCCACGGCGCAGCGGATGCTGAAGTTCTCGTTCAACCTGATCGACGACGGCTTGGTCGGCCAGCAGGTGTTCGCCGGTGAAGCCACCCGCCTCGCATACGCCTCCGATGAAGCGCAAGAGGGACGAGACAGCTTTCTCGAGAAGCGCCCGCCCGACTGGTCGCCCTACCCGTACCACTTCTGATGGACGTGATCCTGATCGAGGACCCGGACGACCACCGCTACCGACAGTTCCGCCTCAACGAACGGGGATTGGCAAGTCGGGCGGACAAACGCGACGACGCAGGCGCCGGAATGTTCCTCGCCGAGGGTGACCTCGTGGTCGAACGGGCGCTCGCAGCAGGGTGTCACCCGGTTGCCGCCTTGGTCGACATCGAGCGAATTCCTGACGTCGCCCGGACACTCGACTGTCCCGTCTACGGCGGCGGCACCGCAGTGCGCAGCGTCGTCGCACAACTCGGGATACCGCTGTCGATCATCGCGTTGTTCGATCGGCCGGCCCGCTCAACCGTTACCGAGCTTGCCGCGAGGTCGCACCGGCTGGTGATCGTCGAGGCCGTCGACAACCCGACCAACATCGGCTCGATCATCCGCAATGCCGCCGCCCTCGGCTGGGACGGCCTGATCCTCGACCACACGAGCGCTGATCCACTCTCGCGCCGCTCGCTACGCGTCGGGATGGGCACCACCTTCTCGCTTCCCCACGCGCGCACCACCGATCTGGCGGGCGAGTTGCGTTCGCTGACCGGCATCGAGTTCTACGCAATGACGCCCGATCCCCGAGCGGTTCCGATCGGGTCGATCACACCGGGCGATCGAGTCGGCATCATGATCGGGTCTGAGCGCTCCGGACTCAGCGACGATCTCATCGCTCTCGCTACCCCGGTCCGCATCCCCATGGCACCGGGCGTCGACTCACTCAACGCGGCAGCAGCCACGGCGGTGGCGTGCTTCGCGCTCGGTCCACACCTCTGAATTCGCAGGTAGAACCATGACCGTGACCGCCGTCCTGCTGCTCTCGTGCCCCGACCAACCCGGTGTCGTCGCTGCCACTGCGCAGTTTCTCGCCGACCACCGGGGCAACATCGTGCACGCCGAGCAGCACGTCGACCCGGGCACCGGTGGCGGTGACGCTGTCTTCTTCCAGCGCGTCGAGTTCGACCTCGACGGATTCGGCCTCGATCGCGACGACATCGTCAGCGCCTTCGCCCCCACTGCCGAGCGGCTCGACATGACGGTCGACCTCTGCTTCACCGACACGCCGACCCCGACGGCGCTCATGGCATCGAAGCAGCCCCACTGCCTCTACGACCTACTCACCCGTTGGCGCAGCGGCGAACTACCGATGGATCTGCGTGTCATCGTGTCGAACCACCCCGACCACGCCGGTATCGCCGAGCACATGGGCGTGCCCTACCTCCACCTTCCCGTCACGCCGGACACCAAGTCCGATCAGGAGATCCAGGTGCTCGCAGCGCTCGCCGACCATGGTGTCGAGTTGGTCGTGATGGCTCGCTACATGCAGATCCTCAGCGACCGTTTCGTCGCAGCGCACCCGAATCGGATCGTCAACATCCACCACTCGTTCCTGCCTGCGTTCATCGGTGCGAACCCGTACCGCCAGGCGTTCGACCGTGGAGTCAAACTGATCGGCGCCACCGCCCACTACGCAACCGCCGACCTCGACGAGGGTCCGATCATCGAGCAGGACACTGCGCACGTCACCCATCGCGACGACGTCGCCCGCCTCACGTCGCGGGGACGCGACCTCGAAACGATCGTGCTCGCACGCGCCGTGCGAGCTCACCTCGAGCATCGCGTGATCGTCCATGGCCGAAAAACCGTCGTCTTCTCCTGAATCAACCCGAAATCCGGTCAGTCGGTGGTCGTGGCCACGGCGGAGCGACGGGAGCGGCGGCCTCGTGATGCACTGCCGCTCGGTTCCCACGTGAACCGGGTGAGCGCGATCACGAGCCCGACGGCACCCCATGCAGCGATGAACGCGAGGTTGCCCCAATTGAATGCAGGGGCTTCGACGAAGGGGGTGAAGCAGTCTTGGAACGACTCGGCGAACGCCTTGAGCGGGAACATGCCACCGATGACCTCGATCCAGCGCGGCGCGTCGTCGACCTGGATGAAGATGTTCGACACGAAGGCCAGCGGAAGGATGATCGCGTTGGCGGCTGCCGAGGCCGAGCTCGCGGACTTGATGGTCGCGGCGAGCGCCATGCCCAGCGCAGCGAACGATCCGACGCCGACGAGGAACGTCACCAAGGCGGCTGGCATCTTGGCCGGCTCGATCTCGAGGTCGTAGACGACCACACCGAGCGTGAGCATCAACACGACACCGGCGAACGCGATGATCACCGCCGACAGGATGAACCCGGCAATGTAGATCCAGGTCGGCAACGGCGTACCGCGCCAGCGTTTGAGCACTCCTTCGTCACGCCGGATCGGCACCATGTTGGCCAGGTTCGTGAACGTTGCCGACACCGCAGTGAAGGCGGCAAGACCACCCGTGTAGAACTGCTGCGTGGTCCAGTCACCCTCGGGCGTGGAGATCTCCCCGTCGCCGAACAGGGCGTTGAACAGCACGAGCATGATCAGCGGCAGCCCGAGCGTGAAGAACACCGCAACGGGAATCCGCCAGAAGGACACCAGCTGGTACCGGGTCTGGACGGCGACCAGGCGGAGGGTCGTCGGGAACGCGCTCATTCGGTCGTCCCCTCGGCGGGGCCGACGCCGGCGGTGAGCGACAAATAGACATCTTCGAGCGACACCCTGGCCACCGAGAGCGCCTCGAGTTCGTACCCCGCTTCCACGGCCCACCCGGTGAGTCGGTGAACCGCAACAGTCGGGGCGTCGACGTTGGCTTCGACGAGACGGCCCGACACCCGGACCTCGACGCCGAGCAGCTCCGCAACGGTGCGCCGTGTTTCGTCGAGGGGCAGCGCGTCCGGCAGCATGAAGCTGACCACGGTGCCGTTGACCTGACCGATCAGCTGGTCGGGCGATCCCTCCGCGATCAGTCGACCCTGTGCAAGCACGCCGACGCGGTCGGCGAGATGCTCGGCCTCGTCGAGGTAGTGCGTGGTGAGCAGCACCGTGGTGCCGTCGTCGCCGAGTGCTTCGATGAGATCCCAGGACTTGCGGCGTGCCGACGGGTCGAACCCGGTCGTCGGTTCGTCGAGGAACAGTAATTCGGGGCGCCCGACGATGCCCAGCGCGAGGTCGATGCGTCGGCGCTGTCCACCCGAGAGCGAACCGATGCGAGCGTCGACCTTCTCGTCGAGGCCGACCAGGGCGACCACCTCGTCGAGTGGTCGGGGATTGCGATAACAGCCACCGTACAGCTCGATCACCTCGCGTACGGTGAACTCGGCCTCGACGCCCGACGACTGCAGCACGATGCCGATCCGATCGCGGAAGTCGCGGCTGGAGCGAGCGGGATCCACGCCGAGCACTTCAACGGTGCCCGAGGTCGCGGTCCGATGCCCTTCGAGGATCTCGACCGCAGTGGACTTCCCGGCGCCGTTCGCTCCGAGCAGCGCATACACCTCGCCGGCCTCGATGCGGAATGTCAGCCCGTCCACGGCGTGATTGGTGCCGTAGAACTTGTGGAGATCTCGAACATCGACGACGGCCATGTGACCGCGAACCTATCGGCCGGACGGAGGTGACGAGATGGGCAGTCCTGAGTCGTTGCGCAGGTGCTCGGCCGCCGGGACGAAGTAGGCCATCAGCTCCTCCGCACTGCCCTCGGATGTGGATCGATCGGCGCAGACCTGCTCGACGGCGGCGGCCATGTGGACCAGCCAGCGATCCCGCTCGAGCGGACCGACATGGAACGGGAAGTGACGCATCCGCAGGCGGGGATGACCGCGCTCTTCCATGTACGTCGTGGGCCCGCCCCAGTACTGGGCCAGGAACAAGGTGAGCCGATGTCGCGCACCGGTGAGATCTGGCTGCTCCGGATACAGCGGGAGCAACACCTCGTCGTCGACGACACCGTCGTAGAACGCGTCGACGAGCGCTTCGAAGAACGGCATCCCGCCGACCCGGAAAAACAATGTGGGCGCCGTGTCGTGCACGGCGCCCACATTAGGGGGACTTCTCCGGGAAGCAGAGGGGGGATGCCGCTTCCGGAGATCTGGTGAGCCGAACGCCGACATGTTCCACGTCGGCGAGTTCGGCCGACGCTCAGGCGTCGGCGAACATTGCTTCGGCGTCGAACTTGCGGTACTCGACGAGTTCTTCGGTGTTGAGCACGAACGGGGTCGCACCATCGCATGGGTCGAGTACGAGGGCGTCGTCGGTGGCGAGCAGCACCAGCACCGTGATGACGTCGTCGCCCGACTTGATCTCGATCACGTCGCCGGTCAGCAGCTTTTCCATCAACATCGTCGTCATGTCAGTTCCTCTTTGCGGATGATTCGGTGACCGAAGTGGTTCACCGGTGTCGCCATCTTCGTTGGCGTGTTCAAGACATCGGTAAGAACCGTTGCCAGCTTGAGGAATTCCCGAATGTCGACGTGTCAAACGTCACTCGTTCGACGTGGCGATCGAGGACGTGATCGCGACGCGCCTTCGGTGCCGCCGTGACGGTCCGTTTGTCATACGGCACGACGAACTTGCCGCCGTCGGACAGGTAGCCGGTGGCGACCGGGAGAGAGTGAGCCGACCGGGGGTCAGTGGAAGTCGGGATCGACGTAGTCGACGAAGATGTCGGGTAGTCCGTCGGACACCTTCACCGGGTACGCCGGTGCCCGCTTCTCGAGAAAACTTTCGACGCCTTCCTTGGCATCTTCGCTGGCGCCGCGCGTCTGGATCCCTCGCGAGTCGACACGGTGCGCCTCCATCGGATGGTCGGCGCCGAGCATCCGCCACAGCATCTGCCGGGTGAGTGCCACCGACACCGGGGCGGTGTTGTCGGCGATCTCCCGGGCGAGTTCCATCGCCGCTGGCAGCAGGTCGTCGGGCGCGTGAACACTTCGCACCAATCCCCGCTCGAGCGCCTCGGCTGCTGGGAACACACGCCCCGAGTAGCACCATTCAGCTGCGGTGCTGATGCCGACCAGTCGGGGAAGGAACCACGACGAGCATGCCTCTGGCACGATGCCGCGCCGGGCGAACACGAACCCGAAGCGGGCGTTGTCGGACGCGAGTCGGATGTCCATCGGCAACGTCATGGTGACACCCACACCAACGGCGGCGCCGTTGATGGCACCGATGACCGGCTTCTTGCAATCGAAGATGCGGAGCGACACCATGCCGCCCCCGTCACGTGGCACACCGACCGACGTCTGGATGTCGGACCCACCCTTGGCAAACGTGTCGCCGCCACCACCGAGGTCGGCGCCCGCGCAGAACGCCCGCTCTCCCGCCCCCGTCACGATGGCAACCCGCACCGAGTCATCCGAATCAACCCGATCGAAGACGTCGAGCAACTCGCGCATCATGACGTCAGTGAACGCATTCATCCGCTCCGCCCTCGACAACGTGATCAACCCAACCGAGTCAGCAACGTCAAAAGTGATCTGCGAATACTCCATGAAGGCAACGTACTCAGCCAGTACGACGGAACCAGAAGCGACCAACATGGCCAGCGAGCGAGCCGTGGGGACCAGCCAGCGAGCGGGTGGCGC
>JBBQEU010000015.1:0-39138 GCA_038321235.1 Acidimicrobiales bacterium
GACGAAGACCTTGCGACCGTCGACGGTGCCCCAGCCGGTGATCACACCGTCGGTATACGGGCGGTCCTCGAGGCCCGACGCCAGCGCACGGTGGCGGGCAAGCATGTCGAGTTCGTGGAACGAGCCCTCGTCGAGGAAGTAATCGAGCCGCTCGCGAGCGAGCATCTTGCCCTTCTCGTGCTGGCGGTCGACCGAGCGTTGCGAACCGGCGTGAAGGGCCTGTTCACGCCGTTCGGCCAGGTCGGCGAGCTTCTCCTGCATCGGATTCGTCACGTCTGGCAAGTTACTGGCTGTCGGCCCCTCTCGGAAGATCGACCAGAATGGATGCATGGCAGATGCGCCTTCGACCCCGACCGTCACCGCGATGCGGCTGGCGTTCCAGCCTCCGCTCGAGCCGATGCTGGCGAAACTTTCGCGATCGATTCCGGAGGGCGACGGTTGGCTGTTCGAGCCCAAGTGGGACGGTTTCCGCTGCATCGTGTTCCGCGACGGTGATCGCATCGAACTGATCTCGCGAAAGCTCCGACCACTCGGCCGCTACTTCCCCGAGTTGCTCGAACCGCTCCGCTCGGCGCTGCCCGAGCGTTGCGTGGTCGACGGTGAGATCGTCGTTGCCAGCACCGACGGGAACGGGCTCGACTTCGACGCTCTGTTGCAACGCATCCATCCCGCCGAATCCCGCATCAACAGGCTGGCCGCCGAGACGCCGGCGGCGTTCGTCGCGTTCGATCTGCTCGCGCTCGACGTCACCTCACTGCTCGATGAACCAATGATCGACCGTCGCGCTGCTCTCGTCGACGCACTCACCGAGAACGACGTGGTGCACGTGACGCCGGCCACGACCGACCAGGCGGTTGCCGACGACTGGTTCCACCGCTTCGAAGGAGCGGGCCTCGACGGCATCGTTGCCAAACCGCTGGAAGGCACCTATCAACCGGGCAAGCGGGCGCTGATCAAGGTGAAGCACCAACGCACTGCCGACTGTGCGGTCGCCGGGTACCGCATCCACAAGGACGGCCGAGGAGTCGGGTCACTGCTGCTCGGGTTGTTCGACGCCGACGGCGGCATGCATTCCGTGGGCGTGGCCGCTTCGTTCTCGGCCACGCGGCGCGCCGAGTTGCTCGCCGAGCTCGAACCTCGGATCCACGACGCGCTCGACGGTCATCCGTGGCGCCAGTGGGCCGAGAGCGACGGTGATGCTGGTGGCGCGGCAACCAGCGGTGGCAGTCGGTGGAATGCCGGAAAGGACCTGTCGTTCGTCCCGATCCGGATGGGCTTGGTGGCCGAGGTCTCGTTCGGACAACTGGAGGGTCGGCGGTTCCGCCACGGTGTGGGGTTCCTGCGCTGGCGACCCGATCGCACACCCGAGTCGTGCACCTACGACCAGCTCGACGTGGCCGACCCGGTGTCGTTCCACGACTTCGTCACGGCTGGGTGATCGGCGGGATCGTGACCACGGGGGGAGTGGTCAGCTCGGCCACCGCCTCGGTGCCGTCGGCGTTCTGGATCGTGAAGCCCTGTGGCGGGCTGGCGAACACGCCGGTCGGGGTGACCGCATTGACCACCAACGTCCAGTCGCCGGCCACAGTCAGCGGCAGGCCCTGTTCGCCCTCGGGCAGCACGGCCAGCCCGACTCCGGTGAGCGGAACCGGTTGGGTGATCGTGCCGATGGTGTCGTTCGTCGGAGCGGTGAGCACCACCTCGAGCCCGGACAGGCCTTCGTCGGGAGCGTCGACCTCGACCGCCATTCCCGACAAGCCCACGCGATCGCCGGTGATGCGCACCGTGACGACGAGATCGGCCTCGGGAGCGTCGACGGTCAGGGCGATCGCATAGTCGATGTCCGGACCCGTTTCGACGTTCGGCGGTGCCAGTGACAGCAGCCACGCACTCATCGCGAGCACGATGACACCCGCAGCTGCTTCCACGCCGAACGCACGTCGGAGGCGATCGGCCATCGGCACGGTCATCTCGTTGGCGCGCGCCAGACGTTGGTTGACGAACTGGCGGGCCGAGACGGCCACGAAGATCATCACCGCCACGGCCAGGGTCTTCAACAGGATCACGCGGCCGTGGGAGGTGCCGAAGAGATCGCCACCGTCGAGCAGGATCATCTGGACGATGCCGGTCACGATGGTGGCACCGATGGCGAGGTTCGACAAGCGGCCGAACCCGCGTACGGCGTGCACGAGGTCCTCCTCGCCGGGCCCGGCGAGCACGACTCGAGCGAGCATCACCACGCCACCCAGCCAGATCGACATCGCGAGCGCATGGATGATCGAGAGCGGCACACCGATGATCGCCAGGTCCATGTTGGTGCGGCTGAAACCGATCGTGGCGACGGCGAGTGCCGGGATGCCGAGGGCGACCATCTGAGTGACCGGATCGATCACACGGTCGGGACGGAACGCGACCCACGCGCAGGCGATCACGAGCACGAACCGTGCCACCGCAGCGATCCCCGGTATGCCGGCATCGAACAGATCGACCCAGTTCGCCGGATTGAATCCGCTGCCGAGCCCCGAGCCGCTCACCGCTGCGGTGGCGGCGGCGACGTACAACAAGCTGCCGACGAACGCGATGATCCAGACCGCGCGGACGAACCGGATGGTCACGAGGTACTCGACGCCTTCGGGCCATGCCGCTGCGATCACCACGAGCGACCCGAGCAGGACGGCGAGGCCGAACACCGAGATCAGGCGACCCAGCCAGAGCGGGCCCTGACCCGTGTCGACGTCGGACAGCTCGGCGATGTCGGCGGTGCCGGTCGTCGACGCCGAGGTCGTGTCCGTCGGGGTCGTGTCGCCCGTCGTCGGCTCGGATGTCGGCGTGGTCACTGCCGTGACCGGGTCGTTCTCGATCGTGAACGTGACGTTGCCTTGACCGTTGGGTGAACCTTCTGGATCGCTGACCACGTACGCGGCGACGCAGGCACCCTTCGGAAGCGGGTCGATGACCTCGGCGGTCATGGTGAGGCGGTCGTCGCTGACCTCGCGTGGGCCCACGGTGTAGAGGTCGGTGCACGTCAAGGTGATGGTGTTCACGTCGCCGAGCGGTTCGCTGAACGCGAACGAGATCGTGGCAGGCGATTGGGCGAGTGCGGTGCCGTCGGCCGGATCGGACGACACCAGCGAGTTCTCGGCGAACGCGCTGCCCGGCAGCAGGCCGACCACGCCGATGACGAGTGCGGCTCCCGCGATGACGCGGCTGAACCGCCCGGCGGCTCGGAGTGGTGTTCGCTCGTTCACGATCGTCCGAGGCTAGTTGCCCGCCGGCCCATCAGCCGGGGCACCCGCCGGTCGGCATCGCGATTGCACGGTTGCGGACCGCGCTGTCCGGTGCAGTCAGACCTCCCCGCGTCGGCATCCGAGCGCCCCCATCTCGTCGACGAGATCGTTGCGACCGCGGATCAACTCGCCGATGCGAACGGTGAGCTCACCGAGCTGTTCCTCGTTGGCCGTTGCGATCGAGCGCCACGTGGCGGTCTGTTCGTCGGTGTTGCGGATGAATGCACGGTGGTCCGCACCGAGCTCGGTGGGCACGGCGAGGGCGCGCGCTCGTTCGGATTCGTTGTCGAGCGCGCTCGCGGCACTCGTGGCGAACTCGGTGACGGTGATCTGCTCGGGAGGGCGCGGGAGCGCTTCGAGCGTGACGGTGGTCTGTGCGCACACCGTCTCCAGCGTCTCGATGTAGTCGGCCTCGGTGACCGCGACCGGTTCGCTGCTGCACGACGTTGCCAGGATGATCGCGACGATCAGGATCGTGCACGTTGCGCTCTTGGACATCGCGTGATGCTACGGAACGCATCACGGCGCGGCGACCATTCTGCGGAGGCGTACTGTTCGTCGATGGTACTGTTCCGACGCGACAAGAAGCCCAAGTTCGACCCGTACGAAGCATCGCTCGCCCGTGCGGTGCCGGCATCGGCGACCGTCGTTGCCGGCCGGCAAACCACGCACACCTCCCAGGACGTCAACAGCCACTCCGAGGTGTACGAGGTCGAACTCGACGTCACCCGAGCCGACGCAGGGGCCGACGTGATTCGCCAGACCGTCTACTGGACCGTGTTCAACGTGGCGCTGTCCGACATCCAGGCGGGGGTCACGCTGTCGGTCACCGTCGACCCGGAGTTCCCGGCGGTCGTGTATCCACCCGGCTACCCACCGCCGAACACGAAGCCTGGGGTGATCTCACTGAGGGACGCCCGCATCCTGCCGGCTTCGAAGTGGTTGGAGCAGCAGTTGGAGTGACCCTCGGAGTCCGTCGCTGACCCCGTATCGCTATCGTGGCCGCGATGGCCACCCAGTCGCTCTACCGCCGCTACCGGCCCCGCCGATTCAGCGAGGTGAAGGGACAAGACCACGTGGTGCGCGCTCTTCGCACGTCGGTCGCCGAAGGTCGCGAGGGCCAGGCATACCTGTTCTCGGGTCCACGCGGCACCGGCAAGACCACCTCGGCGCGAATCCTCGCGAAGGTGCTCAACTGCGAGAAGCCGCAGGACGGCGAGCCGTGTTGCGAGTGTGAGTCGTGTCTCGCCGTCGAACGGGGTGTCAGCTACGACGTCCACGAACTCGACGCGGCGAGCAACAACGGCGTCGACGCGATGCGTGACCTGATCGAGAAGGCGTCGCTCGGCACGCCGGGTCGTCACAAGGTGTACATCCTGGATGAGGTCCACATGCTGTCGCGGGCGGCCGAGGCAGCATTGCTGAAGACGTTGGAGGAACCGCCGCCCCACGTGGTGTTCGTGCTGGCAACGACCGACCCGCAGAAGATGTCCGACACCATCCGCAGTCGTACCCAACACCTGCAGTTCCATCTCCTGCCTGCCGACACGCTGGCCGAACACGTTCGGTGGGTCGCAGCCGACGCAGGCCTCGACGTGAGCGAAGCAGCGTTCGAGCAGGCACTGAGCCGTGGCGGAGGATCAGCACGCGACACCCTGTCGGCGCTGGAGTTGGTTGCCAACACGGGCGACGAGGGAATGCAGGTCGTGCCGCTCGACGAGTTCGTCGAGGCCATGATCGATCGCGACTCGGGTCGTGCGCTCACCGTCATCGCACATGCGATCACGAGTGGAATGGACTCACGGACGCTCACCGAGGAACTGATCGGGTTCCTCCGAAATGGATTCCTCTCCTTGATGGCGCCGGAACTGGTTCAGGTGCCATCGAATCGTCTCGATTCGCTGGCCGCCCAGGCGCAGCGGTTGGGCGCAGCCGGGCTCGTTCGTGGCATCGAGATCCTCGGCGCCGCGTTGGCCGAGATGCGACACGCACCCGACCCGCGAGTGTTGCTCGACGTGGCCACGGTGCAGCTCACCGCCGACAGCGTCGGGAGCGACTCCGATGCGCTCCTACTTCGCATCGAGCGTCTCGAGCGTCAGATCGAAGCGGGGGCGCTCGCTCCAGCCGAGTCGAAGCCGCCAGTCGACTCGGCGACGGGCCGTGCTGCCCTCGGCGGGCGCGCCCGTACGGCGCCGACTCCCGAGCCCGAGCGCGAGACTGCCCCGACCGACGGCAGTGCGGAGCCACCGGCGGTACCCCACACCACGACGGCGGCCGTCGAGGGAGCACCTTCGACTCCTGAGCCGACGGTTGGGGATTCGAGCGGGGCGTCCACGACGTCGATCACCGCGGAGCTGTGGGAGAACACGATCCGTCCGGCGTTGAAGGGAATGGCCCGAGCGGTGTATGCGCCTGCGAGCTTCGTTCGCAGTACCGGCTCGACGCTCACGCTGTCGGTGCCGAACGCTGTCCACCGGGCCAAGTGCGACGAGCAACGATCGGTGGTCGAGGCTGCTCTCGCGAAGTTCACCGGTGCTCCGGTGGCGATCGAGTTGCTCGACGGGGACGGCGGCGACGGAGGCGGTGTGGGTGGCTCACAGACCGGCGACAACGGTTCGCGCCAGGCCGCTGCATCGCCGCCATCAACATCGCAGGCTCCATCAGGTTCGCTGAGCAACGACAGCGGCAACGATGCCGACGCAGTTGTCGATGCGGGGTCACCCAGGCAGCGGGGGCTGGCAAACGCCGCCGCCCTCGGCGAGTCGGGTGGCGCGATCGACGACCAGCCCGTGATCCTGGTTGCCGACTTGCCCGACGACGACGACGTCGACCTCGACGACCTGGTCGATGCGCCACCGGAGTCCGTGAAGTCGCCGATCGATCGCCTCGCTGAGGCATTTCCGGGCTCCGAGCTGATCGAAGAAGCTGGCTGAGCACCGGATGGCCGGCAACTACACCCCTCCCGTCCAGTCGCTGATCGACGAACTCGGTCGTCTCCCTGGCATCGGCCCGAAGTCGGCGCAGCGCATCGCCTTCCATCTCCTCAAGGTGCCGACCGAGGACGCAACCCGCCTCGCCCATGCGATCACCGAAGCAAAGGCTCGCGTGCGGTTCTGTGAGCGTTGCTTCAACATCGCCGACGACGTGTTGTGCCTGATCTGCAACGACGATGCGCGTGATTCGTCGATGCTGTGCGTGGTGGAGGAATCGCGCGACATCGTGGCCATCGAGCGGACCGGGGAGTTCAGGGGCCGCTATCACGTACTGCTCGGCGCGATGAGCCCGCTCGAAGGCATCGGACCCGAACAACTCAAGATCCGTGAGCTGGTTGCCCGAATCGATCCCGAAGGGGTGCAGGAGATCATTCTGTGCACGAACCCGAACACCGAGGGTGAGGTCACCGCGATGTATCTCGCCAGGTTGTTGAAGCCGATCGGGCTCACGGTCACGCGCATCGCCAGTGGGCTCCCGGTGGGAGGCGATCTGGAATACGCCGACGAACTCACGCTCGGACGGGCCCTCGAAGGGCGCCGCGCCGTCGACTGACGACCGGGCTCACTCGTTCGGCGTTGAAAACTGAACTGGGGCATCACTTCCACGAATCGGTAGCGGGCGGACGGACCGATTCATTTCGATGATGCCCCAGAAGGGTGGCGAACCAGATGTCGATTCGCTCGTTCAGTTGTTACGGCTACGTTACGGAATGAGGGACAACTCGTCAACCATTCGTCACACAAGTCGCTGTTGATGCCAGTTTATACACTCGACGTGGGCTGTCAATCACCCAAAGTGGTGATACGCCCTGACGCGATTCGACGACGACGCGGGCGCGGCGGGGAAGCCCGACGGTAACGATGGTGGATCCGGAGGCGCTGCTCGAGGCAGCGATCACTCAGACGGTGCGCAAGATGGCAGCGTCGCCCTGGCCACCGCCGCCGCAGAGCGCAACGGCGCCAGTCCCGCCACCACGCCGCTTGAGCTCGTGCAGCAGGGTCAGTGCGAGACGGTTGCCGCTCATGCCGATCGGATGGCCGAGGGCGATCGCTCCACCGTTGACGTTGACCCTGTCGGGGTCGATGCCGAGTTCGGCGGTCGAGGCGATGCCGACGGCGGCGAAGGCCTCGTTGAGCTCGAACAGATCGAGGTCGCCAACGGCGATGCCAGCTCGCTCGGCCGCCTTCATCACGGCTCGGCTCGGCTGGTGGAGCAGCGACGCGTTGTCGGGACCGGCGACCATTCCGTACGACACGAACTCGCCGAGCGGATCGACGCCGCGCCGCTCGGCCTCGGCCCTGCTCATCAGCACAATGGCGCTGGCGCCGTCGGAGAGCTGCGAGGCGTTCGCAGCGGTGATCGTGCCGTCCTTGTCGAATGCCGGACGCATCGCGGCCAGCGTCTCCACCGTCGTACCCGGCCGGACGCCCTCGTCGTGCTCGACCAGGATGGGGTCGCCCTTGCGTTGCGGCACCTCGACCGGCACGATCTCATCGGCGAACTTGCCGTCCTTGATCGCGTTGGCGGCCAGCTCGTTCGAGCGAGCGGCGAACTCGTCCTGCTGTTCGCGGGTGATGCTGTCGCCGGTGTATCGATCGGTGCCGAGACCCATCAGGCACGCATCGAAGGCGCACCAGAGGCCGTCGGCGATGATCGCGTCGCGCAACTCGGTGTTGCCGTAACGGAACCCGCCTCGGGCGCCGTCGGCGAGGTACGGCGCGTTGGTCATCGACTCCATGCCGCCGGCGACGACGATGTCGGCCTCGCCCGCAGCGATCATCTGGTTCGCGAGATAAATGGTGTTCAGCCCGGAGAGACACACCTTGTTGATGTTCACTGACGGCACGCTCATCGGGATGCCCGCCTTGACCGCCGCCTGACGGCTCGGAACCTGACCCTGACCGGCCATGAGTACTTGGCCCATGATGACGTGCTCGACTTCCTCGGGCGCCACGCCGGCGCGCTCGAGCGCGGCAGCGATTGCGAACCCACCGAGGTCTGCGGCGGAGAACGACGAGAGCGCCCCGCTCATCTTTCCGATCGGGGTGCGAGCGCCAGCGACGAGGTACGAACCGGTTGAAGCCATGCCACAACGCTACTCGCACCGCCCAACCCCCGAAAAATGGCAGAGATCGATCGCTGGGCGAACGAATCATGCCGGATTTCGGAGGTTGGGGTGCGATTGGGCCCACTTTGTCGAGTGCGATTACCGATCGGTAACGTCACGTGCCATGCAGGAGATCCTCGAGGCCATCCAGTCCGGTGCCAGCGGCGACGACATCGCGAACCTTCCCCTTCCCGAGAGCTATCGGGCAGCGTTCGTCAAGCGCGACGAGACAGCGATGTTCGACGGCGTCGAGTCGTGGGACAAGGACCCCCGGAAGTCGCTGCACGTCGACGAGGTGGCGACGCCCGAGCTCGCCCCCGACGAGGTGTACATCGCGGTGATGGCGTCGAGCATCAACTTCAACACGGTGTGGACCTCGATCTTCGAGCCACTGCCCACGTTCGGGTTCCTCGACAAGATGGGCCGACAGAACGACTGGGGCAAGCGCCACGCCCTGGCGTACCACGTGGTGGGCTCCGACGCGTCGGCGGTCGTCGTGCGCGTCGGATCGGCGGTGAGAAAGTGGAAGCCCGGCGATCGGGTCACCGTGCACTGCAACTACGTCGACGACCAGGACCCGAGCGCCCACAACGACTCGATGCTCGCCACCAACCAGCTCATCTGGGGCTTCGAGACGAACTTCGGGGGCCTCGCCGACCTCGCCGTGGTCAAGGCCAACCAGCTCATGCCGAAGCCAACCCACCTCACATGGGAAGAGTCGGCGGTGAATGCACTGTGCAGTTCGACGTCGTACAGGATGCTCGTCAGCCAGAACGGCGCCCAGATGAAGCAGGGCGACTCCGTGCTGATCTGGGGCGCCACGGGCGGCATCGGTGGGTACGCCGTGCAGTACGTCCTCAACGGCGGGGGCACACCGATCGGTGTGGTCTCCTCACCGGAGCGCGCCGAACAGCTCAACCGGATGGGGTGTGAGGCCGTGATCGACCGGCGTGCCGAGAACTACCAGTTCTGGTCGGACGAGCACACCCAGGACGAATCCGAGTGGCGCCGCTTCGGCAAGAAGATCCGCGAGCTCAACAACGGTGAGGACGTCGACATCGTTTTCGAGCATCCGGGTCGATCGACCATGGGTGCCTCGGTGTTCGCCGCCAAGCGCGGCGGGACGATCGTGACGTGTGCCGCGACGTCCGGCTACATGGTCGAGTTCGACAACCGGCACTTCTGGATGAAGCTGAAGAACCTCATCGGGTCGCACTTCGCCAACTACGCCGAGTCGTATGCCGCGAACAAGCTGCTCGACCAGGGCCGCATCCAGCCGCTGTTGACCAAGACGTACACGCTCGACCAGGTCGGCGAGGCGTCGCTCGCAGTCCACCACAACGAAGCCGACGGCAAGCTCGGTGTGCTCTGTCTCGCCCCATCGGAGGGCCTCGGCATCGACGACGCAGAGAAGCGCGAACGCATCGGCGAAGACAAGATCACCGTCTTCCGAGCGTGACATACCTTGGCGCCGTCCTGTGGGACATGGACGGCACACTCGTCGACACCGAGCCGTACTGGTTCGACATCGAATTCGAGCTGGTCGCCGAGTTCGGCGGTACGTGGAGCGAGGCTGACGCGCAGTCGCTCGTCGGTTTCGATCTGCTCGACTCGGCGCACGAACTCCGCACCCGCGGCGGCGTGCGGCTCGAGCCCGTGGAGGTCGTCGAGCGCCTCCTCGACGGGGTGATCGCCCGGGTCGCCGACGAGCTGCCATGGCGACCGGGTGCGCCCGAGCTGCTCGCCGAGTGCGTTGCTGCCGGGATTCCATGTGTGCTCGTCACGATGTCGTGGCGGCGTCTCGCCGACGCCGTGATCGCGTCGGCACCGCCGGGCTCGTTCGTCGGGTCGATCACGGGCGACGAGGTGCGCAACGGCAAACCCGACCCTGAGCCGTATCTGGCAGCGGCGGCGATGCTCGGGGTGGACCCCGCCGACTGCGTGGCCATCGAGGACTCACCGACCGGGGTTGCCTCTGCGCTCGCTGCAGGGTGTGCGACGCTGGGGGTCCCCCATGTCGTCCCCGTCACTGCCGCCCCCGGGCTCACCCTCGTCGACTCGCTCGTCGGCGTCGACCTCGCCGCTCTTCGACGACTTCACCCCGGCTGACGGTGCCCAGCACGCCACGACCGGCGACGATCAACGGTCTCCCGGTGGCCGTCGACGGCTGATCGTGCTCGGGGGGCTCGTCCTGGCGTTGCTCGGTGTCGCCGGCACGGCCGTCTACGTCGCGACGAACGAGGACCCGTTGCCGCCCAAGCCCGACATCCCTCTCGACGCCTGGGTGCCGTACTGGGCGCTCGATGCGTCACTCCCCGACGCCCGTCAGCGGGTACCGTCGATGCGAGAGGTGTCACCGTTCTGGTTCAACGCTGCTGGTGTCGACCAGATCGTGGTCGACCCGAATGCGTCGGCGGAGTTGACGTCGGAGTTCATGGACACCGTGCGTGGGCTCGACGTCGACGTGCTGCCCTCGATCATCGACGCCCTGCCTGCTGGCGAGATGGCGGCGATCCTGGCCGATCCGGCCACCCGTACTCAGCACGTGGAGACGATCCGGGCGTTCGCCGCCGATGGCGACTACGACGGCATCGACATCGACTACGAACAGTTCGCCTTCGCCGATGGTCGTGAGACCTGGGTCGCCACTCGCCCGAACTGGGTGGCCTTCATCGAGGAACTGGCCGCCGCACTGCACGCGGACGGCCGCTCGCTCACGGTGAGCATCCCGCCGGTGTACGACGCGGGGCAGACCGCAAACAGCGGGTATTGGGTCTACGACTACGGGGCGATCGTCGAGCACGTCGACCGCATCCGCATCATGACCTACGACTTCTCGGTTGCGCAGCCTGGACCGATCGCGCCGCTCGAGTGGGTCGAGTCAGCGATCATCGGCGCGATCGAGGCGACCGGTTCGCCCGACAAACTCGTCCTCGGCCTCCCCGCCTACGGACGCAACTGGCCGGTGAGGACCGCTGGTGTCTGCCCGGCCGAGGATGTTCCGGGGCGCACCAGCGTGTCGGCGCGCTCGGTCGACGAGTTGATCCAACGGCGCGAAGCCACCCCGGTCCCGGTCGACGCGACCGGCGAGTGGCAGTTCGAGTACGAACTCGAGGTGTCGGACGGCATCACCACGTGCGTCCAGACCCGCCAGGTCCACTACGTCGACGGTGATGGCATCGCGCTGCGAATGGACCTCGCTCGTCACTATCGACTCGACGGTGTGGCACTCTGGGCGTTCGGCTTCGACGACGCGGCTGTCTGGGAGGCGATCCTGCCGACGGTCGCCGATCCCATCGCGACGACGACCACCGACTAGAACGATCAGATGACAGTCGGCGAAGCGTGGATCATCGACGCGGTGCGTTCGCCGCGCGGCATCGGCAAACAGGGCAAGGGCAGCCTGGCTCACCTGCACCCTCAGAAGATCCTCGGGCAGGTGTTGAACGGCTTGCGCGATCGCGTCGGGTTCGACCCGACCGACGTCGACGATGTCGTCTGCGGCAACGGTTCGCACGCCGGCGACCACGCCCATGACATCGGACGCATGGCGGTACTCGACGCCGGCTGGCCGATCACGGTTCCCGGCGTCACTCTCAACCGGTTCTGCGGGTCCGGTCAGCAGGCGGTGACCTTCGCAGCGATGGGTGTGGGTGCGGGCCATCAGGATCTCGTGATCGGAGCCGGCGTCGAGTCGATGAGTCGCCCGGCGCGCAACGGCACCGACGGGTTCCACGCCAACAACGAGCATCTGCTGGCAACGCATCCGCAGGTCCCGCAGGGGCTGTCGGCCGACCTGATCGCCACGCTCGACGGCTACACACGTGTGGAGGTCGACGCCCTCGGGCTCGAGAGTCAGCATCGGGCCGCGGCGGCGATCGCGGAAGGTCGATTCGATCGCAGCTTGGTCACGATCCACAACGACGACGGCACCGTGGCGCTCGACCACGATGAGTATCCCCGCCCTGAGACCACGGCCGAGGGGCTGGCGGCGCTACACCCGAGTTTCACGAAGTTCGTGGACTTCAAATTCGAGCAGAGTGAATTCACGATGGCCGAGCTGATGGCACAGAAGTATCCCGGTGTCGAACTCCACAACGTGCACCACGCAGGCAACAGCTCGGGCGTGGTCGACGGTGCCGGTGCCGTGCTCGTTGCGTCACCCGCCTACGCCAAGGCGCACGGGCTCACGCCACGGGCACGCATCGTGATGTCAGCGGTCGCGGCCGACGAACCGCTGATCATGCTCACCGCTCCGGGCCCGGCCGCCAACAAGTGCCTGGAACGGGCGGGCATGACCGTCGATGACATCGACCTGTTCGAAGTCAACGAAGCGTTCGCATCAGTGGTGTTGCGGTTCTTCCGCGACACCGGCGCCGACCCGCGGAAGGTGAACGTCAACGGTGGAGCGATCGCACTCGGTCACCCGATCGGTGCCACCGGAGCGATGCTGATCGGCGCACTGCTCGACGAACTCGAACACCGCGACCTGCAGACTGGGCTGGTCGCAATGTGCACCGGTGGCGGCATGGGCACCGCCACCATCATCGAACGCCTCTGAGTGTTACTCGTGGTGTCAGACACCAGGAGTAACACTCAGCTGTACTGATCGAGGATGGTCGACTCGGTCACACGGCTCAGCGTGTCGCGGATCGCCCGAGCGGTTGGTTCATCGACACCGTCGACCGTCATCAGGTCGTCAACGGTGGCGCGCTGGAGCTTCGCGAGGCCGCCGAAGTGGTGGGCAACGGCGATCGCGGTCGCCGACGGCAGTCGGCTGACACGGTGCAGCAGGCGCATTCCCCTCGGCGTCACCTCCTGGGTGAGATCGGTCGAGTCGCGTCCCGGCGCCAAGGCATCGGCAGTGAGTCGGAGGTTGGACACCTCGTCGTCGGACAGTTGCGACATACCGTCGAGGGTGTCGGCGACCGTCCGCCCGGAAGGCAGGTAGTCGGCAACGACCAAGTCGAGTTCGTCATCGATCTCGCCGTAGAGCTCGTCGAGTTGAAGTCGCAGTAGTCGGGCGTCCACACCGAGTTCGATGATCATGGTTTCGATCTCCTCGGCGATGCGGTGGACCATCTCACCGCGTTGCACGACAGCGACGACGTCGCGCAGCGTCACGACGTCTTCGACCTCGACCGCAGTCAGATTCACGATGGCATCGTCGAGACGCACCTTGTATCGCTCGAGGGTTTGGAGGGCCTGGTTGGCGCGGTCGAGCAGGTGGCCGACCTCTTGCAGCTGGCGCTTGTCGCCGCCCGCGTAGACGTTGATGACGCCCATCTCCTCGCTCGCGGAGATGACGGGGACGTCGAGCGAGCGGGCCACCCTCTCGGCCGTACGGTGCCGAGTTCCGGTCTCGCTCGTGGGCACCGATGGATCCGGAACGAGGTGCACGTTGGCTCGGGCGATGCGGCCACCCTCGGCGGACAGGATGATCGCACCGTCCATCTTTGCGAGCTCCGACAACCGCTGCGGGCTGTACGGCGCATCGACGAGGAAGCCACCGGAGCAGATCGACAGCACGTCGGCGTCGTCGCTGAGCACGAGCAGTGCTCCGGCCTTCGAACGCACGACACGGTCGATGCCATCGCGCAAAGGCGTGCCCGGGGAGACACGTGCGAGCGCATCGCGCATCGCCTCGTTCACGCCGCCGTATCGGGAACTCATGGCCTGATCCTAGATGAGCGACGTGGCGATCGACTCGGAGAGATGACGCGGGTCGTCCCAGGGCTCACACTGCTGCTCGGAGCCCGCCTGGTGCGTTGTGTGCGCCAAGCCCTGCTGCGGCGATTGCTTCGGAGAGCGTTGCTGCTCGGATCACGTGGATGTCGGCATCGCATTCGGGTGAGTTCGCCGGCACCACCACGCGTCGCAGGCCGAGCCGGGCGGCCTCGGTGCATCGCCGCTGCGCCTGGCCCACTTGACGCAACTCGCCACCGAGCCCGACTTCACCGAAGACCGCGAGGTCGGCGGGGAGGGGTTGATCACGGATCGCGCTGACCACGGCGAGACACACCCCGAGGTCGAGACCGGGCTCGCTGAGTTTCACTCCGCCGGCCGTGGACGCGTACACGTCCTGATCACCGACGGGGACACGCGATCGGCGGCCCAGGACCGCCATCAGCATCGAGAGGCGTGCTCCTTCGAGGCCGAGTGCGCTCCGACGTGGCGGGACACCAGGCACGCTCGGGGTTGCGAGGGCCTGCACCTCGACCACGATCGGTCGCTGACCCTCCATCGTGGGCACGACCGCTGAGCCGGGCACACCGGTGCGGCGGTCGGCGAGGAACAACGACGACGCATCGGGTACGCCGATGAGGCCAGTGGTGGCCATCTCGAACAACCCGAGCTCGTTGGTCGGCCCGAAGCGGTGTTTCGAGGCCCGAAGCAGCCGCAATGCATGATGGCGGTCGCCTTCGAATTGCAGCACGGTGTCGACGACGTGCTCGAGGACTCGGGGACCGGCGAGGCCGCCTTCTTTGGTGACATGACCGACGAGCACGATCGACACGTCACGCTCCTTCGCTTCGTTCACAAGCCGTTGAGCGCAGCCGCGCACCTGGCCGACACTGCCCGGCAGCGACCCCAGCCCGGGATCGGAGACGGTCTGGATCGAGTCGATCACGACCAGCTCCGGTCGGATGCGGTCGATGGCATCGAGGATGTGGGGTAGTGAGGTTTCGGCGTGCAACCACAAGTCGTCGCGGGTCGCTCCGAGGCGTTCGGCGCGTCGCTTCACCTGCTGGGCACTCTCCTCGGCGGTGACGTACAACGTGGGGCCGCGCCAGGCAGCGAGGAGCTGCAGGAGCAGCGTGCTCTTGCCGATGCCCGGCTCGCCGCCCAACAGCGTGACCGAACCAGCGACGAGGCCGCCGCCGAGTACCCGGTCGAGTTCGGCGATGGCGGTGGTGACCGGGTCGCCGTGCTCGGTGCCGACCTCGCCGATGCGCGTCGGTCCCGGGCGTTTCGACGCAGCGATGGGAGCGTCGTCGGTTCCCGACAATTCGACATCCTCGACCAAGGTGTTCCAGTCGCCGCACCCCGAGCACTTCCCCGCCCATTTGGGGTGCGACGTGCCGCATTCGCTGCACACGTGGACCAACTTCGCTCGATTCGATGCCATGAGAGCATCATGACGAAGGGCTGCCACACAGTTGGGTTACAACAGGGGTCGGACCCAGGATGTAACCCACCACCAATCGTCGGCCGGCCCCGCATTCCAGCTGCGGTTACAACAGGGGTCTGACCCCTGTTGTAATCAGTCGAAGGAGATGACCTTGCCTCGGTTGATGCTGACCCAGTCGCGGGCGTCGAGGTAGGGGCGCAGGCGGTCGGCGATCACCTCTGCGTGCTGGCGGTTCTTCGGGCGCTGCAACTCGAACAGGTAGGGAAACTCGAGCCATGCCGTGGTCGCTTCCCAAAGTCGCACCGCAGCGGCACCGGTCGGTGAGTCGAGCACGACCGGACCGAAGAGGCACTCCGGCTCGCCGTCCGGGCCAGGGAACTCGGGAAAGAACAGCGTCGGGACGCCGTATCCGCCGGCGGCGACGACTCGGTCGTGTTCGGAGCGTACGTCGTCATGGGTGGTCGGATCGGCGATTGCCTCGTCGACCACGGCGGGATCCAGCCCGATCTCTTCGAGCAGGTGTCGGGCCACCTCGGGATCGTGAGGTCGATGGCCCTCCTCGTGCAGGGCTCGCCCCGCACGCTCGTACCACCGGTCGAGGTCGTCCATGTTCGAACGTCGCAACAACGCCCCGACGCGCATCATCGACCAGCCGTAGGACCACTCGCGCTCCCACGGATGCTTCTTGCCCTCGACTCGGTTGATCTCCTCCAGGCTGAAGAAGTTCCAGTTGATCTCGATGCCGTTGTGCTGTCGCACCTCACGGATCCATTTGGCCGTCTGATAAGCGAACGGACACATCACATCGAAGTGGAAGTCGACTCGGGTCGGAACGTGGGGCATACCCGAGGCTTCCACACGCGATGTTCAGCGAGCGGGCCGAGGTGCACCCGGCCTGCGGCGGCGGGTCCGCTGCCAGCGAGCCCAGACCACGTAGCCGATGAACAATGTCATCAACGCCACCCACGCCACCAACAGGACCAGCGCGACGACCGACAACGGTCGCGCCCACCAGCGATCGTCACCCGGCGACTGCACCGACACGGCGCGCCAGTCGAGAATGGTGCCGTCCATCGGCGTTCGCCATTCGAGGCGGTTGTCGCCCAGTTGCGTGCCGTTGGTTTCGTCGGCATCGATTCGGCCGGGAAGCGCTGCCCGAATCACCGCACCGATCGACGACTCCGGCGTCGCTCCGCTCGCGGCGATCTGCTCGGAAAACGGCACGGAGCCGACCGCGGCGACCAGATCCTCGTCGGCGAAACTCTCGAACCCATCGGGGAGCCCGAGCAGCCCGGCCAGTCGGGTCGTGGTGTCGTCGCCACTGGTGTTACGCGTCATCGCCATCTGGTTGAACGGCGGTCCGAGGCTGTTGAGCAGGTTCGTAGCTTCCTCATCCGACGCGAAGTCGTGGCTCAACGTGATGGTGAGCCCGCCGTCGGCCAACGGCGACGGGCCGTCGATCGTCCAACCGGCAGCCACGATGTCGTCGGTGGCCAACTCCTCGGCCAGGGTTGGCACTGCGGCGATCACCTCGGCGTCCGCAGTGGCGACGAGCGTGATGGTGCCGGTCCCGTCTGGCTCGACGGTCATGTCGACACTGAGGTCGACCCGGCACCCCGCGAGCGCAGCGACGCAGACGCACAGGGCCAGGACGCGACGGAACACGGTGACGAGTATGGCCGACGACGACCGGCGAGTTCAGGATCGCGCCGACGAAGACGGGATCAGCAGGACCATGGTCAGGTCAGCTCGGGCGGAGGCAGTTCGCCGTCGCCACCAGCCGGCGGAACAGGCTTCTCGGTCACTGTCGTCGCCAACTCGACCGACGACGGCGGCACGAAGCCCTCGACGGCGGTGAAGGTGAAGCGCTTCTTGCCTTCCTTCTCCGGATCGTCCTCGGTGTCGACCACGATGATCTCGCCGGCCGAGAACTCCTTGTAGAGAATCTTCTCGGACAGCGCGTCCTCGATGTGGCGCTGGATCGCCCGACGCATCGGACGTGCCCCCAACTGCGGGTCGTAACCGAGATCGCCGAGCAGCTCTTTGGCAGACGCCTTGATCTCGATGCCGAGACCCTGACCTTCGAGCTGGCCGATCAGACGCTTCGTGAGCAGGTCGACGGTCTGCAGCACCTCGTCGCGGGTCAACTCGTGGAAGACGATGATCTCGTCGATGCGGTTGAGGAACTCGGGTCGGAAGTGGTTCTTCAGCGACTCGTTGACCTTCTCCTTCATGCGCTCGTAGCTCATGGCCGAGTCGTCGCTGGTGAAGCCGACGTTGGCCTTGCGGAGATCCTGGGTGCCGAGGTTCGACGTCATGATCAACACCGTGTTGCGGAAGTCGACGGAGCGGCCCTGGCTGTCGGTCAGTCGACCCTCTTCCAGGATCTGCAGCAACGTGTTGAACACGTCGGGGTGAGCCTTCTCGATCTCGTCGAACAGCACCACCGAGAATGGCTTGCGGCGCACGGCCTCGGTGAGCTGGCCACCTTCTTCGTAGCCGACGTAACCGGGGGGCGAACCGACGAGGCGGCTGACGGTGTGCTTCTCCATGTACTCGGACATGTCGAGCGTGATCAGCGCCGAGTCGTCGCCGAACAGGAACTCGGTGAGCGTCTTGGCGAGCTCGGTCTTGCCGACACCTGTCGGGCCGAGGAAGATGAACGAACCCGACGGACGCTTGGGGTCCTTCAACCCGGCGCGGGTACGACGGATCGACTGCGAGACCGCGGCGACCGCGTTCTCTTGGCCGATGATGCGCTTGTGGAGGTTCTCCTCCATCTTGAGCAGGCGCTCGGTCTCTTCTTCGGTCAGCTTGTAGACAGGGATCCCGGTCCACAGCGACAGGACCTCGGCGACGGCTTCCTCATCGACCTCGTCGAACAGGTCGACGCCTTCGGCCTTGACGGCGGCCTCCTTGACGGCCTTCTCTTCGAGGAGCGACTTCTCCTGATCGCGGAGGCGACCGGCTTCTTCGAACTGTTGCTCTTCGACGGCGCGCTTCTTGGCTTCTTGCACGTCGTTGAGCTTCGTCTCGACCTCGCGTAGGTCCGGGGGTGTGGCCATGCGCTTGATGCGCAGGCGCGATCCCGCTTCGTCGATCAGGTCGATCGCCTTGTCGGGCAGGAACCGGTCGGAGATGTAGCGATCGGCGAGGTTCGCCGCGGCGACGAGCGCCTGGTCGGTGATCGTGACCCGGTGGTGGGCCTCGTACTGGTCGCGGATGCCCTTCAGGATCTCGATGGTGTGGGCGAGCGTGGGCTCTTCGACCTTGACCGGCTGGAAGCGACGTTCGAGCGCAGCGTCCTTCTCGACGTGCTTGCGGTACTCGTCGGTGGTGGTGGCACCGATGGTCTGCAACTCGCCGCGGGCGAGCATCGGCTTGAGGATCGACGCAGCGTCGATCGCGCCCTCCGCTGCCCCTGCGCCGACGAGGGTGTGGATCTCGTCGATGAACAACAAGATGTCGCCGCGGGACTTGATCTCCTTGAGGACCTTCTTCAGTCGCTCCTCGAAGTCGCCGCGGTAACGCGAGCCGGCGACGAGAGCGCCGAGGTCGAGCGTGTAGAGCTGCTTGTCGGTGAGCGTGTCGGGTACGTCGTTGTTGACGATCTTCTGGGCGAGGCCCTCGACGATCGCGGTCTTGCCAACGCCGGGTTCGCCGATCAGCACAGGGTTGTTCTTCGTGCGCCGGGACAGGATCTGCATCACCCGTTGGAGTTCGTCGCTGCGCCCGATCACGGGGTCGAGTTGGCCCTCGCGGGCGGCCTGGGTGAGGTTGCGACCGAACTGGTCGAGGATCTGGCTGTTGCCGCCCTTCTCGTCGTCGCCGCCCTTGCTGGCACCGACGCCGGCGCCGGCCGGGGTCTGCTCGCTGCGGCCGCCACCGGTGGAGCCCGACGGGCCCTGGTAACCGGAGAGCAGCTGGATGACCTGTTGGCGCACACGGGAGAGATCGGCGCCCAGCTTGACGAGCACCTGGGCTGCGACGCCTTCGCCTTCGCGGATGAGCCCGAGCAGGATGTGTTCGGTGCCGATGTAGTTGTGGCCGAGCTGCAGTGCCTCGCGCAATGAGAGTTCGAGGACCTTCTTGGCGCGGGGCGTGAAGGGGATGTGGCCCGACGGCGACGAGCCGCCCTGGCCGATGATCTCCTCGACCTGGCTCCGCACCGCCTCGAGTGAGATGCCGAGGCTCTCGAGCGCTTTCGCGGCGACGCCTTCACCCTCGTGGATCAAGCCCAGGAGGATGTGCTCGGTGCCGATGTAGCTGTGGTTGAGGAGCCGCGCCTCTTCCTGAGCGAGTACGACGACTCGACGAGCCCGGTCTGTGAAACGTTCGAACATGGAGTGCCCTTTCCACGAAGTGGGATTTCCGTGTGGCAACCCTACCGGCGCCCGTCCGGTACCACGGGCGGAGCCCACGTGACAAAAAGATCAAGATCTCCGGGAATAGGAAACGATGGGGTCAGACGCCCCGGTTTCATTCGGCCGGTCTCAATTCGCGGGACGCACGCCTTGGGCGTCGGGGAGTGACCAGAGCAACGATTCGACGAGCAGCTTCTCGTTCGGGTTGCGGTCGAGCGTCTCGATGGCCTGGTGGATACGCCTGACCGCGTCGACGCATTCGTCGACATCGGTGGTCGAGGAACTCACGGCGGTGTCGCGATACGTCGCTGCCATCGCGGCCAACCCGCTGCGCAGCTCGTCGGTGCGGTAGCGCCGCAACTCGCGTCGGTGGCGTTCGTCGAGCTGCTTCTTGCCGCTCCCGCGTTCGCCGTGCGCCTTGATGCGCTCGTCGAGCTCCGCGACCTCGGAGGCATGGCGCACGGTCAGCGGTTCCGATGCCGCGTCGATCAGCCCGAGGAGATGTGCGGCGGTACGCATCGCCACGGCACCGGTTCCGTCGAGTACGTGGGGGGCCTCGACGAATGCGCCTCGTCGTTCGGCCAACGCGGGGTCGGTGGCGAGAACGCGGGCGCGTTCGAGATCGCCGTGGGCCGCCCGGGCCGCACCCATCGCTGATCCCGGAGCGACCCCCTCGGCTACGAGTTGCGCAGCGATGACATCGGCGCTGATCGCACGGAAGCCGACCCGGGCGCATCGCGACGAGATCGTGATCAGATCGTGGGGCACGAAGTCGGCGAGGATCAGGAACGTCACGGAATCGGGCGGCTCCTCGATGATCTTGAGCAGTCGGCCGGCGCCCTCCGGAGCGAGCAGATGGAACTCGTCGAGGATCATCACCTTGGAGGCGCCCTCCGATGGGGTGAGCGATGCCTCGTGGATGATCGCCCGGGCCTGGTCGGCGTCGATCCTCGCGCCGGTGCGACGGACCTCGCGCACGTCGGGGTGCTCGCCCCGCAGGATCAGTGCGGCGTCGCGCTGCCCGGCGTCCTCGGCGCCCGTCAACAGCCGAGTGGCGAACGCTCGTGCCGCCTGCAGTTTCGTCGAACCGGCGGGCCCGACGAACAGGTAGGCGTGCACTGCCCCACGATCGGCGGTAGCGCGAAGATGCCGTACGGCGTCGGCCTGGCCGATCACGTCATCCCAGATCGGACCGGGACGGGTGTCGCTCACAGCACCCCTCGTTCGTCGAGCGCTCGTCGGATGTCGGTGGCGACCCGGTCGACGGAGCCGACGGCCTGCACGGTGACCCAATGGTCGGGGTCGGCAGTTGCCATGGTGCGAAAGCCCGCCAGCACACGCGCATGGAACTCGTCACCGGCCGCCTCGAAGCGGTCGAGGTCTCGGCGGCTCATCCGTTCGGCCACCACATCGTCGGGGGTGTCGAGGAAGACGACGGTGGTCGGCCAGACACCGCTGGTTCCCCACTCGTTGAGGTGGCGGAGCTCGTCGATGTCGAGTTCGCGCCCGTAGCCCTGGTAGGCGAGCGACGAGTACACGGATCGATCGGTGACGACAGCACGCCCGGCGGCCAGCGCTGGGTTGACGACTTCGGCGATGTGTTGCGCGCGATCAGCCGCGGTGATCAGCGCCTCGGCCCGGGGGTGCAGGTTGTGGACGCTCGTGTCGTGGAGAAGCGTGCGGAGTCGTGCGCCGATGTCGGTGCCTCCGGTCTCGCGGGTGAGAACGGCGCCGATCGAGCCGGCGAGGCGGGCCGCTTGCGTGGACTTGCCGCAGCCCTCGGCGCCTTCGAACGCGATGTAGGGCGGTCGGTCGCTCACTGTCGGCGATGGTACCCAGTTGAGGGGCTCCCGGTCAGCGTCACACCCTGGAGCGCATACCCCGCAGGGGATCGGGACGAAAGCCCATGGTGGGCAGTGCGGAAGGTGCGTACCGTCGTTGTCAGGAGCGGTCGCAACGGGTGCGGTTCGCACGATTGGAGTTTGCGGAGATGTCGTCGAAACAGCAAAGACTCGTGATTCTCGGAGCTGGCACGGGTGGAACGCTCGCCGCCAACCGGCTGCGCAAGAAGTTCAAGGAGGACCGCCTTCGCATCGACATCGTCGATCAGGACAATCGCCACGTGTACCAGCCGGGCCTGCTCTTCGTACCGTTCGGGTTGGCCGAGCCGGACGAGATCGTCCGCAACCGAGACCGGCAACTCAAGAAGGGCATCCACTACCACCAGTGCCCGATCGACTCGGTCGACATCGAGGCGAACACGGTGGCGCTGCAGAACGCCACCACGCTCTCCTACGACGTGCTCCTGGTCGCCACCGGTGCCGTGCTCCTCCCCGACGAGACCGAGGGCATGACTGGAGTCGGCTGGCGCGAGACGGTCCACACCTTCTACGACATGGACGGGGCGATTGCCCTGGCTGAGGCGCTCGACGACTTCGACGAAGGCCACCTGGTGATCAACGTGATCGACATGCCGATCAAGTGCCCGGTGGCTCCACTGGAGTTCGCGTTCCTCGCCGACTGGTACTTCACCGACAAGGGCGTGCGCGACGACGTCCGCATCACCTACGTCACGCCGCTCGACGCGGCGTTCACGAAGCCGACCGCATCGGCGACACTCGGATCGTTGCTCGAGGACAAGCACATCGAGATCGTGACCGAGTTCAACACCGGTGAGGTCATCGGTGGCGTCGACGGCGAGCACGGCAAATTGATCAGCTACGACGGACGTGAGGTCGAGTTCGACCTCGCCGTCGTCATCCCACTGCACGGTGGCGCCGCCTATGTCGAGGACTCGCCCGGGCTCGGCGACGAACTCGGGTTCATTCCCACCGACAACGCCACGCTGCAGTCGAAGGTCAAGCCGAACATCTTCGTCGTCGGTGATGCCGCGGATCTCCCGGCGTCCAAGGCCGGTTCGGTGACGCACTTCGAGGGCGAGGTGTTGGTGGAGAACATCGAGGCGTTCCTCGACGGCACACCGATCGAGCACACCTTCGACGGCCACGCCAACTGCTTCATCGAGACGGGCTTCTCGAAGGCGCTCCTGATCGACTTCAACTACGAGAACGAACCCGTCGGCGGCCATTACCCCGGCCCGGTCGGGTTGCCGCTACTCAAGGAGTCGCGGGTGAACCACCTCGGCAAGTTGATGTTCCAATCGTTCTACTGGCACGGCCTGCTGCCCGGGCGTGACATTCCCGGGATCGGCCCCGACATGCCCAAACTCGGCAAGAAGCAGCCCGTCTCGGGCTGACACGAAAGGACCCGCACTCATGCCCACACAGACACTCGCTGGAACGTCGGTCGAGGTGAACGACGAAGGATTCTTCGTCGACGCCGAACAATGGACCAAGGAGATGGCACCAGAGATCGCCGACGAGGTCGGCGTGCCGACCCCGTTGACCGACCGTCATTGGACGGTGATCGATCTGATGCGCAAGGAGTACTTCGACAAGGGCACCGGACCAACCGTGCGCAAGATCAGCAAGCTCTCCGACGTCACCACCAAAGAGCTGTTCTCGCTCTTTCCGAAAGGTCCCGCCAAGCTCGCTGCGAGGGTGGCGGGCATCCCCAAGCCGAAGGGTTGCATTTGACATGACCGACACCAAACCACTTCCTCCAGCGCCTCTCCACCCGACGATCGAGAAGGTCTCGATCATCGTGTCGAAGGGCTCGCTCGAAGGCATCTACCCGGCGCTGATCATGGCCAACGGCGCTCGCAACGAAGGCATCGACGCCAACTTGTTCTTCACGTTCTTCGGCATGGACGCCGTGCACAAGGAGCGCCACGACCACATCAAGGTGGCGACCGTCGGAAACCCCGGTCTGCACCTGCCGACGCTGGCCGGCGCGATCCCAGGCGCCTCGGCGCTGATGACCAAGTACATGGAGAAGCAGATCGAGAAGCTCGACTTCCCCGGCATCGCCGAGTTCATCGAGATGATCCACGACACCGGCGCCGGACTGTATGCGTGCCTGGCCTCGGTCGAACTGTTCGGCATGGAGCGTGAGGACCTGATCGACGAGCTCGACGACATCATCACCGTCGGTGAGTTCTACGACATGGCTGCAGGTGGCCAGATCATCTTCACCTGACGCCGGCCCTCCAGCGTTCACGAGAACCGACTGGCGATGGCCGGGGCGCAGTCAGCTCGCCGCGACCTCGAAGGTGCCGATCATGCCGAGTTCGGTGTGGGGCTTCGCGGTCTCGGGGTCGACGAGGATGCACTGGTAGGTGTACACCCCAGGCGCGGTGAACGTCATCGTGGCTCCACCGGACTCGCCTGGATTGGTCGCGGCGACCTCGCCGATCGGCTCGCCGTTCGGGTCGAGTACCTCGAACTCGTGGGCCTGCCCGCCCACGTTGTCCATCGCGAAGCGGATGGTGTCGCCGTCGGAGATGCCGTCGAGGGCGAGGTTCTCGTACTCGAAGTCGACGGCGTCGAAGCTCATCTCGCGGCCGGGCTCGGCCTGCTCGGTTCCGCCGTCGCCGATGACGGCGAACGCCGACTCGAAGCCATCGCCGGTCTGTCCTGGCTTGCACCGCACGAGATAGTCGCCAGCGACGAGGTCGACCGTGAGCGTGCGCGACGTGCCGGTCGTGACGTTCTCGACCTCGCCGAGGGTGTCACCGTTCGCCTTCAGCACGTACAGCTCGTTCACGTCGCTGCTCTCGTTGAGGAACTCGAAGCCGACCTTGCCGGCACTGACGTTGTCGTTCTCCATGATGCAGGCCTCATCGGTGCCGGTGACGCCGACGGTCGAGTCGGCCGACTCGGTGGAGCACGCGCTCAGCGCCAGGAGCGCAGCGGTAGGGACGGCGAGGAATGCTCGACGTGGTGACATGGTGGTGCTCCTCGTAATGGAGGTTCGGTGGAGATGCGGTGCAGGTTCGTGGACGGGGAGTCAGCGAGCAGGTTCGCCGACGGCGGTCGCGGTGGAAGCGGTCTGCTTCGTGGAAGCGGCGGTCCGAGGGTTGCGAGTGGGGCGGAGGAAGAGGAACACCGTCGGGATCAGGTAGCTCATGTACGTGACGATCTCCAGCACGGTCATCTGGGGGCCGAGGTTGAAGATGCCCTTGAGCAGCGCTCCGTACCAACTGGTGATCTCCCAGCCGTCGACGTCCCAGGCGAGGTTGTCGATGCCCGGCAGGATGCCTGCTTCCTGCAGGTCGTGGACGCCGTAGGCCAGCACACCCGAAGCGATCACGATCAGTGCGACCCCGGTGACCTTGAAGAACACGGCCAGGTTCATCGACACGACGCCGCGGTACAGCAGGACACCGACCACGACGGAGGTCAAGATGCCGAGCAGTGCCCCCAGAGCGGGACCGGCGCCTGAACCCTGTGCCTGGAAGGTGGGGTAGAGGAACAGCGCGGTCTCGAGACCCTCGCGACCGACGGCGAGCAGTGCGGCGGTGAACACGCCGATGGTGCCGATTTCAACGGCCGCAGACATCTTGTCCTGCAACTCACCCTTGAGGGTCCGTGATGCCCGCTTCATCCAGAACACCATCCACGTCACGAACACGACAGCGACGATCGAGAGGATGCCACCGAAGGCCTCCTGTGCCTCGAAGCTCATCGATGCCGACGTGTAGTGCAACAGGGCGCCGAATCCAAAGGAGACGATCACCGCAACGGCGACGCCCGCCCACAGGGCTGGGATTCGATCACGGTGGCCGCTGCGGACCATGAACGACATCAAGATGCTGACGACGAGTGCCGCCTCGAGCCCTTCGCGGAGACCGGTGAGGAATGTCTGCAACACGAAGTTCTCCAATGCGAGGTGGTGAGCGTGGTGGCCGTCGTGCGGCGGCGTTAGGCAACCCTAACAACACAGCTTCGAACGATGCAACACTCCGAACCCGTGAGATTCGCCCTTGGTGAGTTCCCGCGCACCCTGTGCGCGCTGAAACTCACCGCACGGTCGGTCTTACTCTGCGAGGTCGGTGATGACCGGTGCCTTCTTCGCTGCGGCCTGCTTGGCCGGCGTCTTCTTCGCAGCCGACTTCTTGGCAGCGGCTTTCTTCTTGGCGGGCGCTTTCTTCTTGGCGGGCGCTTTCTTCTTGGCGGCGCGCTTCTTGGTGGGGCCGCCCTTGGCGATGATCGCCTCGCGCCGGATGGCGAGCAGCTCATAGGCGCGCTCGGGCGCCATCGCCTCGAGGCGGTCGCCCTTGCCGAGCGACGCGTTGGTCTCGCCGTCGGTGACGTACACCCCGAACTTGCCGTCCTTGGCCACGACGGCCCGCTCGCTCACCGGATCGGTGCCCAACTCGCGCAGCGGACCCTTGGCGGCCATGTTGCTCCCACCGCGTTTGTACACCTTGGGCTGACTGAAGATCGCCAAGGCCTCGGCGAGCGTGATCTGCAACAGCTGGTCCTCGGAGTCGATGTTGCGGTAGTCCTTCTCCTTCTGCACGTACGGGCCGTAGCGGCCGTTGTTCGCCATGATCGCGACGCCGTCGGATGGATCGTCTCCGAGGTGGCGCGGCAACTGCAGCAGCGCCTCGGCCTCGTCCATCGTGATCCGTTCGAGGATCATCGTCTTGAACAGGCTCGACATCTTCGGCTTCTCGAACCCGGGGGGCGGATCGTCGTGATCGCCCCACTGCACGTAGGGGCCGTAGCGACCGTTCTTCGCGTACACCGGGAATCCGTCGAGGTCGCCGATCGGTTCGTCGGACTTCGGCGCCGCGAGCAACTCGATCGCCTTGGCGACGGTCAACTCGTCGGGTGCGAGATCGTCGGGCACGCTGGCGGTGTCCTCGCCGCGTTTGACGTACGGGCCGTACTTGCCGGGCTTGACCACGATCAGTTCGCCGTCGGCGTCGGGGCCGAGCGGGAACGTGTTGATCTCGGCGGCGTCGATCTCGTCGAGGTTCTCCTCGACCAGGCGCTTGAGCCCGCGCAATGCGTCCTCGCCGAATCCGGCCTCTGCCGAGATGGGCTCGGTGTCGCCGTCGCCGGTGTCGCCGAAGTAGAAGCGCTTGAGCCACTTCTCCTTGCCGCGGCGACCGTTGGCGATCTCGTCGAGGTCGTGGTCGATCGAGGCGGTGAAGTCGTAGTCGACCAACGCGTCGAAGTGTTCTTCGAGCAACCGGATCACCGCGAAGGCGGTCCATGTCGGCACGAGGGCTTGGCCCTTCTTCCAGACGTACCCGCGATCTTGGATGGTCTGGATGATCGAGGCCCATGTCGACGGGCGGCCGATTCCCAACTCTTCCAATCGCTTGACGAGCGATGCCTCGGTGTAACGCGCAGGCGGTGAGGTGCTGTGGCCGTTCGGTTCGATCGAGGCGATCGGCACCTCGTCGCCCTGGGTCAACGCCGGGAGCAGCGCCTCGTTCTCGGCCTCGTCGTCGCCGGTCTCCTCTTTCGAAGCGACGTAGACGGCGCGATAGCCGGGGAACGTGATCGTGGTGCCGGACGCGGCGAACTCGCAGTCGGTGAGTTCACCGGTGGTGCGGTCGGTGGAGTTGGCGGCCAGTCGCACGCTGACGGTGACGCCGGTGGCGTCGGCCATCTGCGAAGCGAGCGTGCGCTGCCAGATCATCCGGTACAGGGCAAGTTCCTGGTTGTTGAGTTCCGACCCGAGGCTCTGTGGCGAGCGATACGGCGTGGTCGGGCGGATCGCCTCGTGGGCTTCCTGCGCGTTCTTGACCTTCGAGGAGAACTGCTTCGGAGCCGCGTTGAGGTAGTTGGCGCCGTACTCGCTGGTGACGGCGGCGCGGGTGGCCTGCATCGCCTCGTCGGACAGCACGACGTTGTCGGTACGCATGTAGGTGATGAAGCCACGCTCGTACAGGCCCTGGGCGACGCGCATCACCTGCGACGACGACAGGCGCAGCTTGCGGCCGCCCTCCTGCTGCAACGTGGAGGTCATGAACGGAGGCTTCGGCGACGAGCGGTACGGCTTCTCTTCCACCGAGCGCACCGTGAACGTCGCACCGTCGAGACCATCGGCCAGCGACCGTGCCCGCACCTCGTCGAGTGCCACCGCCTTGGCCGACACCTGGCCCTTCGTGTCGAAGTCCTTGCCGGTGGCGACCCGGTCGCCGTCCACTGCGACCAGCTTGGCGCCGAACGCCGGCTTGGTGGCCGTGGCGAGATCGATGTCCCAGTAATCGGCGGTCACATAGGCGATGCGTTCGCGTTCACGCTCGACGATCAGGCGCACCGATGGGCTCTGCACCCGCCCGGCCGACAGCCCGCGGTTCACGCGGCGCCACAGCACCGGCGACACCTCGTAGCCGTAGAGCCGGTCGAGGATGCGCCGGGTCTCGGCGGCGTCGACGAGGCCGTAGTCGAGGTTGCGCGGATTGTTGACAGCGTGGTCGATGGCGGCTTTGGTGATCTCGTGGAACACCATGCGCTTCACCGGCACCTTCGGCTTGAGGTACTCGAGTAGGTGCCACGAGATGGCCTCGCCCTCGCGGTCTTCGTCGGTTGCGAGGTAGAGCTCAGACGCGTCTTTCAGTGCGGCCTTGAGGTCCTTGACGACGGTCTTGCCGCGCTCGGTGAGTTCGTAGGTGGGCTTGAAGCCGTTGTCGACGTCGATGTTCAGACCCTTGCTCGGCAGGTCGGAGACGTGGCCCACCGAGGCGCGCACGTCGTAGTCGTTGCCGAGGAATTTCGACAACGTCTTCGCCTTGGCGGGCGATTCGACGATGACGAGGGGCTTGGACATCAGTGCCTTTCGTTCTGGAGTTGCTGTGAGGGAGCTGCCGTGTTGGTCGTGCAGCGTGATCGTGCAGTGTTCGCTAGGTGATCGGACACCGGGTTGTCAAGACGACATGAGGTGTCCGCACGAGGTGAGTGTGCCAAGGGAACCGGCGATTCCACATCGCGGGTACGGTTCGACCTCGATGTCGAGCGCACTTCACGAGCCGGACCCGGCACTCGGGTGGGCCGCGGATTTCGACGAAGCGTGGTCCGACATCGGCCGCCCAGGCGCCCCGGGACGGGTGTCGCGACTCGACCGGGGATGGAGCACCGTGGTGCGCTCGATCGACGAGGCACGCGGTCTCGCCGATCCGCTCCGGGTGCGCAACATCGGCGCCGATGTGGCGGTGGGTGATTGGGTGGTCCCGTCCGCCGACAGCGAGCGCGTCGAGCACGTGCTCGAGCGTCGTTCGGCGTTCACGCGGCGAGCGTCGTTCGACGGGATGCGGGCGGTGTCGCACACGTTGGCGGCCAACATCGACGTGGTGTTCCTGGTGCATGCGCTGGGATCCCCACCGAGCCCTCGTCGTCTCGAACGCGAGCTGGTGCTGGCGTTCGACTCCGGCGCCGAGCCGATCGTGGTGCTCTCCAAGACCGACCTCGTCGACGACCCCGAACCGGGCCGAACGGCGCTTGCCGACGTCGCGCTCGGGGTGCCCGTGCTCTTGGCGAGCGGGAAGACCGCTGACGGTGTCGAGGCGATACGCGACTATGCCGTCGGCAACCGCACGCTGACATTCCTGGGGGCGAGCGGCGTCGGTAAGTCGACCCTCGTCAACGCGTTGATCGGGTCGCTTCGCCAGGCCACCTTCGAGGTCCGCGAGGGCGACCAGCGTGGTCGCCACACGACGGTTGCTGCCGAACTCGTTCCGCTGCCCGGCGAAGGGTGGTTGATCGACACGCCTGGCGTCCGCGCGCTCAGCCTGTGGTTGTCGGGCAACGGCATCGAGCGGGCCTTCGCCGACGTGTTCGACCTGATGGACGACTGCCGTTTCCGCGACTGCAAGCACGACCAGGAGCCCGGGTGTGCGGTACAGGCGGCGATTGCGGCCGGCGACCTCGACCTGGTGCGGCTGCACAGCCTCGAACGGCTCATCGAGGAGGAAGCCGCCCTCGAAGAGGAACAGCGTGAGCACGAGAAGGCTGCCGACAAACGCGCTGGCGGTCGTACGCGACCACCCGAGGAGTCGGAGTTCGACGATCTCGACGATCTCGACGATCTGTGAGCACGACTCGCTGTTCGAGACGTGCCAGGCACATCGTTGACAACATGGAGATCGCAGCGAACGGCAAGCCCATCGAATCGGTGTGGGACTTTCCCCGCCCGCCGAGTCTGGAGCGCGTCGACTGGCGGGTGCGGGTGGTGCACGCGGGCGCCGTGATCGTCGACGCACCTCACGCACTGCGGATCCTCGAGACGAGCCAGCCGCCGGCGTACTACGTCGCGGCCGAGTTCGTGGACCTCGATCTGTTGGAGACCTCCGAGCGCCGCACGTTCTGCGAATGGAAGGGCGTCGCCGACTATGCCGACATCGTGGTCGGCGATGTGCGTGTCGTCGACGCAGGATGGACCTACCCGGCGCCGACCGGCGCGTTCGAAGGGGTGCGTGACCACTGGGCGTTCTACGCGCAGAAGGCCGACGAATGCTGGGTCGATGACGAGCGAGTGACCAGCAACGAGGGCAGCTTCTACGGCGGCTGGGTCACCGAGAACGTCACCGGCCCGTTCAAGGGCGCCCCCGGCACCAGCCACTGGTGACGGTGCCACCCCCGATCTGCGCCCCACCGCACGATCTGCGCTCGTAACGTCCCGCCATCCGGGACTCTGGGGGCACAAATCGGGTTGTCGTGGGGGTCACACGTTGTCGGTCGACCATTCGGTGTCGGGGAGACGAAGCCACGACACCGCGAGATTGACCGCAGCGACCGGGAGCGGGCCGTAGACGTGAGGGAACAGCATGTCGAGGTCCGCTCCCGGCGATTCCCAGACGATCGCCGACGGCACGAGGTTCGGGTCGATCGTCAACACGACCAGTTGGTCGAGGTCGCCGTAGAAGCGGTTCGCCGTGCCCGTGATCTGCTCACGTGTCGAGCAGTGGATGAAACCCTCCTGCTCGAGGGTGACACCTCGGGTCGACATCGTGTACTCGCCGACGGTGAACGCCGCCACCCAGTCGTCGGGAACGGCGAGGTGGAAGATCGGTTCGTCGTCGGAAGTCGGCTCGGTCGCGGTTTCGGTTCCAGTCACCGTCACAGCGTGCCGTCGTCGAGTCGGCGTCGCACCTCGACCGCGCGCTCTCGCACCGCCGGCAGATCCGACAGCTGCTCGGATGCCCGCACCTGGCGGGCAACTCGGGGATTCTTCACGAGCAGGTCGTGGTGCCGGGCAAGGAAGTCCCAGTAGAGCGTGGTGAACGGGCAGGCGTTGCCGCCGACGCGCTGTTTGCGGTCGTAGCGACACGAACCGCAGTAATCGCTCATCTTGTCGATGTAGTTGCCGCCGGCGGCGTAGGGCTTGGTGGCCATCATCCCGCCGTCGGCCCACTGGCTCATGCCGATCACGTTCGGCAACATCACCCACTCGGCGCCGTCGACGAAGCTCGACCACATCCACTCGGTCATCTCCCACGGATCGACCCCGTGCAACATCGCCAGGTTGCCGAGCACCATCAACCGTTGGATGTGATGGTTGTAGGCGCGATCGTGCAGCGTCGACATGCAGTTGGCGACGCAGTTCATGTCGGTGGCCGCCTCGCCGCGGAACACCGGCGGCAATGGCCGGTCGGCGCCGAGTGCGTTGCGGCCGCGGTACTCGGGCATCCACAGCCAGTAGACGCCCCACACGTACTCGCGCCAGCCGATCACCTGGCGGATGAACCCTTCGGCCGATGCGATCGGGACCCGACCCTCGTCGAAGGCGTCCTGCACCGCGTCGCACACTTCTCCCGGCAGCAACAACCCGATGTTGAGATACGGCGACAGGACCGAGTGGGCGAGATGCCACGACCGTTCGACCATGGCGTCCTCGTGCGGCCCGAACATCGGCAGTACGTCGTCGACGAAATGGCGCAGACGCGACAGCGCAGCGAGCCGCGTGGTCGCCCACGTGCCATCTGGTTCGGCACCCCAGCAGTCGTCGGGGAGGTCGCCGAGCACCGCACGATCGAGGTCGTCGAGTGTGGAGCATTGGGGATCAGGCCACGGGTTGCCCGACTTCGGGGGACGCTCGCGGTTCTCGTCGTCGAAGTTCCACCGGCCGGCAACCGGCTCGTCGGCGTCCATCAGGTACCCGAGGCGACGGCGCTGCCAGCGGTAGAAGTCCTCCATCTTCAGCTGCCGACGCCCGTTGGCCCAGGCGGCGAAGTCGTCGTAGTGGCAGAGGAACTGGTTCGAGCGCACCACCTCGACGTCGAGATCACGCAGCAGCTCGAGCCCGCCCCAGCTCGCCGGCTCGGTGGCGATGACGTGTGATGGTGAGAACTCGGCAACGTGCTCGTGGTACCCGGACCGCAGCGAGTCGGCGTGGCGGTAGTCGACGTCGAACCCAGCGGCGCGGAGCTCGTCGGCGAACCGTCGCATCGACGCGAGCACGAAGTGCGCACGCTGGCGATGCCACCGCTTGCCGGCGAGTTTGGTTGTGCTCTCGACCATCAGCACGCGATGCGTGTCAGGCGTTGCGTCGCGCAAGGCACTGATCTGGCGGTTCAGTTGGTCGCCGAGCACCCACACTGTCGGATGGGGGTCGGACGATGTCGTCACGTGATCGAGCCGCGGACAGTGACCGCACGGTCGAAACGAGTTCGGTCGAGCCGTTCGCGCAGCGTTGCGCGGGTGCACACCACTTCGACGTCGCCGCCCGCCTCCCTGGCTGCGGCGGCCGCGCCCAGCAGAACTCCGAGGCCCGCGTCGTCGAGCACGGTGACGGCGTCGAGGTCGACCAGAAGTGTGACGGCGTGATGTTGCCGCACCGCCCGCATGAGGTCGTCGTGGAGGTGACCGACCGACGCCAGGTCGACGGCGCCATCGACGGTGACGACGACGAAGCCGCCCACGTTGTCGACCGTCGTGCGAACCTGCATGAGCGATCAGGCTACGGCCGCCGAATCGTCGGAGCTCACGGTGGTTCCAGCGCCATCGTGGCCGAGGCGACGTGCGTGACGGGGCCGATCAACGATCCGATGATCGCCACATCGACTGGGTCGACGTAGGTCACTGTCACCGTGACCGTGGTGGCATCACTCGTCGTCGCGACCTCGATGGGGAGTGCCACGGCGCGGGTTGCCGCGCTCGTCGCGGCGGCAGCAGGACTCGCCGACACGGCCGCAGCGCGCGCACCTTCCCGTGCTGCGAGTTCGACCGCCAGTTCGTTGCGGACGGCGACCCCCACGAGCACCACACCGAGCACCATCACCACCACGATCGGCAAGGCGAGGGCGAACTCGACAGCCGCCTGGCCGGAGCTACCTCTCAGCCGGTCCGGTGGGGTGGCGTGCTGACACGCCACCCCACCGGACCGAGCCGACCGGGCCTGTTCAGATCTTCTCGATGACGGCATCGATCACGCCGTTGAAGAGCCGGCCGATGCGTTGAGCGCCACCGCCAGCGGTGGCCCACGCAACGACCATCAAGCCGACCAGGGCGGCGGCGAGTAGGACGAGTGCGTACTCGGTTGTTGCCTGTCCGCGGTCGTCCCCCCGGGAGAGTCGCTCCCCGGGAGTGAGCGGCCTGGCGACCAGGGCGTTGTGCAGGTGGACGTACAACATGAGGGCGACGTGGTTGGGCATCGGTGCTCCCGTTCGAGAAGTGGGTGGTTGGGTAGTGGTTGTGTGGTGGTTGATCCGTGGGTCACCAGGTGGTTCCGCCGAGTGACGACAGTGCGGCGATCACCGCAGGGGTGATCGCGAGGAGGACGAACGACGGCAACGTGCAGACCACGAGCGGGAACGACAACCGAATCGGGAGCTTGCGCGCGTCGGCTTGCTCGAGACGTCGGCGGGTGGCGCGGATCTCGCCGGCGAGCTGATCGAGCACGGGTCCGAGCGGGAGGCCATGGCGGTCGCTCGTGGCGATCACGTCGGCGAGACCGCTGGCCAGCATGCCCAGACGCTCGGGCAGTGCGCTGAGGGCGTCGGCGAAGGGCTGTCCCCGTTCGGTTCGTCGCACCACCTCACCGAAGGCGTCACCGATGGCGCGCACGTCACCCGCTTGATCGTCTCGATTGGGGTCTGACCCCGATCGAGACATGGCAAGGTCGCACACGGCTTGGTACGGGGTGAGTCCGGCTCTCACGCTGAGCACCAGCAGGTCCATCGCGTCGGGAAGTGTTCGCTCGATGGCCGCCCGTCGCCGGCGGGCCTTGCGAATCGGAGCGAGCCGGCGAACCAACATCGTGGTCGCGATTGCGAACACGGAGACGGCGACGCCGAGCATGAGGACGCCGACCAGGGCTGCAACAGTGAGAACGAGCCGGGTGGCTCGCGATCGAAACGGACCGTCATTCATCGCCTTCGGGCGCTCCGAGGGGGAACTTCCGACCGGCCGTCTCGTCGGTCGAGTGACCCGACGCCGGATGATCGCGCCGGTGGCGGCGGCACCGATCGCCGCAGCTGCTGGACCGATCGACGACCACGCCGTGCTCACGTGGAGGTCCGGACGATTCGGTGCATCCACCACCAGCCGGTCGCGTTCAACAAGAACCCGACACCGATACACGCGGTGCCGGTCGGTGATGCCGCCGCAGACCGGACGTCGGCGTCGGTGACGACGAGCATGGCCAGCATCACCAGCGGGACGGCCGTCATCACGTGCGCGGACAGCCGCGCCTGCGCGGCCTGCGTCGAGCGCTCTTCGAGGTCGGCGGTGCGTTGGCGGAGCAGCATGGCGGCGTCGTCGATCGACGCCGCCGAGGGCCCACCGATACGGCTCGCAGTCGCGAGCACGCCGAGAGCGAGTCCGAGGTGTCGACCCGGCGTGTCGACGCGGCAAATTGCGTCGACGAGCGACTGGCCCCGATCGATCGCGAGCAGCAGCGGCACGGTCGCCCATCCGACCGCAGCATCGGTGGGTGCTGCGGACACAGCGTCGCGCAGCGACGAGCCCGTGCGCACACGGCGGGCGATGTCGTCACACCATTCGGCCACGGCGCGAGCGGACGGCGCCTGGCGGCGAGTGCGTCGTTGCGTCCACGCGGTCACGAGGGTGTCGACGCGCGCCGCTGCCGGCGTGGTGTCCAATTGGTGACGTCGGGGTCGGGGACGCACCGCGGTTGCGACGACGACGACAGCGGTCACTGCGATAGCGATCGTCATCACGAGCGGCGCGCTCTCGGAGTCAGCGAGCGATTGGTCATCGCCGGGCCCTGGTGGGTGCGGCAACGATGACGATTGCGCCGAGTTGGTCGAGACGGGCGAGTGGGTGCAGTGGGGATGCCCTGACCGTTTCGCTCACCATTTCGCCTGTCGGTGACGGTGGGGTCACTTCGGCAATTTCGGTGATCCTCCGACGTCCGTCGGCGTGCCGTTCGACGTGCACGACCACGTCGATCGAACGGGCGAGTTGGTGCCGAATGGCTGCGAGCGGCCAGGTCGGAGCGGCTTGCAGGACGAGCGATTCGAGGCGCAGCAGAGCGTCGGTCGGGCCGTTGGCGTGACAGGTGGCGATCGAGCCGTCGTGGCCGGTGTTCATTGCCTGCACCAGAGCCAGAACTTCGTCGCCGCGCACCTCGCCGACCACGATTCGGTCAGGCCGGAGTCGCAAGGCGGTGCGTACCAATTGCGCAAGATCGATGGCGCCCGGACCGTCGACCGTGGGTGGCCGTGCTTCGAGCCGGACTGCGTGGAGGTGACGAAGGGGAAGTTCCGTCGTGTCCTCGACCACCACGAGCCGTTGCGACGGTGACACCTCGCCGAGTAGCGCAGCGACCAAGGATGTCTTTCCCGACGACGTTGCGCCGGACACGACGAGGTTGCATCGATCGAGCAGCAGTTGTTGCAGCAGCGACTGACCGGCGGCGTCGGTGAACGCGTCCAGCGTCAGGATCCGTTGGCGGAATCGGCGGATCGAGAGTATCGGTCCGTCGACGGCGATCGGGGGGAGCACGGCACACACCCGTGCACCGTCGGCGAGCCGAGCGTCGACGATCGGCGACGTGCGGTCGACGCGCCGCCCGAGTGGGGCGAGGACGCGTTCGATCAACAGCTCGACGCCCTCGGTGCCGAGCGTGCCGACGTGTTGCAAGGTACCGGCGCGGTCGATCCAGATCTCGCGGCCTGCGTTGACCAAGACCTCGTCGATCGTCTCGTCTCGGACGTAGGCGTCGAGTTCGCCGAGTCCGCGAAGGTGGGCGATCGCTCGATCGGCGAGCAGCGTCCTGTCGTCGGCGGAGCACAGCGGAGCGAGGCGTCGGACCTGGGCTTCGACCAGTGGTGTCGGATCACCGGGCTGGTCGGCCACCAGTTCGCACACCGTTCGCACCAGGTCGCGGCCGTTCACGCTGCCACCCGGCGAAGGGCGCGCGTCATCACGCGTGGCAGTCGGCAGGCAAGGAGCCCGGCGTCGACGGCGCGCGACACGGTCGGATCGAAGCTCACGACCGCTTCGACGGGCACGCCGAGTGCGTGCTCGACGTCGCGTTGCGCGAGGCCGTGGCCAGGTTCGTCGACGAGGATCACCCCGGTGGGTCGAATCGGGCTTCGCACCGCTCGTCGAAGCGCGAGATAGCAGGGCCGGGTGACGAGCAGCGATCGGGTGGCTCGCGCTGCCAACGGCTCGGGCGGGGTGCGGGTGCCGATGTCGACCGTGACGTCGCAGCCCCACTGGTTCGACCAGTCGTGCAGCCAATCGGCGAGCGTGATCCATCGCGCCGATTGCGGATGGGCCCCGTCGAGGCGACCGTCGAACGTGACCGCTCGCCATGGCAGCAGCCACGTCCGAGGCCCGATGTCGATCAGCAGGTCGGCGAGATGGTCGGCGGCGGCGTCGCTCGCCAACCACTCGGCCACGCCGGGCCGGTCGGGTTCGGGCACACCGAGGACGGCGGGGATCTCGCCGTCGAGGTCAACGAGCAGTGAGGGTCGCGGTGAACTCAGTGCGAGTGCGGTTGCGACGACCGTGGTTCCGCTGCCGCCCTTGGCGGCCCAGCAGAGTGTGACCATGACGTTCCCCCGATCAGCGGGTGGATGCATGGGGAGAGTCGGTGAGACGAGAGTACCGACGTGGAGGGGGCTCCGCAACGCCACCATCGCCGAGCACGGTTGGGCAGTCGATCTGTGCGGATCTGGTTGCGGAATGCGCAACTGGACCCGCACAGACCTCGGAGAGCCGGTTGAATGAACCGCGATGGCCGAGCCGTTCTCGAACGAACCGATCGACGTGGAGCACCTCCCGGAGTTGCACGCCGACGCGTTCGTGCGGGTCGACCCCCGCTACGTGTGGGGCAATCTGACCGGGTTGGCGGCGACGACGGTCGTCGTCGTCGGTGTCGCCGCGGTGATCGTCGTGACGAGCGGCAACGCGGTGGCCCCCTCGGTTGTCGCCGGTGGACTCGTGGTGGGGCTCGCAGTGGTGGCGGTGGTCCTCGTGCTCGAGTCGCGCCGCCTCGCGTACCAATTGCGCGAGCACGACGTGTCGCTGCGCAGCGGAGTGATCCGCCATCGTGTCGAGACGATTCCGTTCTCGCGCATCCAACACGTGAGCGTGGGGCGAGGGCTCATCGAGCAGTGGCTCGGCCTGGCGACGTTGGAGGTGAGCTCGGCTGGCCCGGACATCTCGGTGCCTGGGCTCTCGGTTGCCGACGCCGATCGCATCAAGCAGGTGGTTGCCGAGCGCGCCGGCGTCGCTGACGAACCGGGCGATGGACCGGACCTCGGGCTCGACCGAGCGACGACCGACGAGCCAGATGATGCGAGACGGCTGCCTCCGCCGCCCTGGCCGGCGCCGTGATCGACCTCTCCGAGCCGCGGCGGCAGTCGCCGCTGGCGATCGTGCTGCTCGGTTTGCGTGCGGTGCGTTCGCTCGGTGTCGTCCAGATCGGCGTGGCGCTGCTCTTCATCGTGCGCGGCGCTGCGGATGGGCGTCTCGTGCTCGTCGGTTTCGTCGTGATCGCTGGCTTCACTGGCGTGTCGGTGTTGTCGTGGTGGCGTTACACGTTCCGACTCGTCGATGGTGAGCTGCTGGTCACCAAGGGCGTGCTCCGCAACGACCGGTTGACAGTGGGCGTCGGCCGGATCCAGAGCATCGCGATCGAGCAGGAGTTGCTCCATCGATTGACCGGTCTGGTCAAGGTGGTCATCGACACGGCCGGTTCCGCCCAATCCGAGTTCACGATCGACGCCGTCGAGCGTCCTGTCGCAGAGGAGCTCCTACGGCGAGCGACCGAGATCGGTGCTGCTCGCCCGACGATGGGGGCAAGCGACACAGCGACATCAGAGGCAGCGGCCGCCACGACGGAGCGGATCGTGTTCCAGCACACCCCGCACCGACTCGCCGTTGCTGCGCTCACGATGTCGCCGTGGGCGGGGCTCGCCCTGCTGGTGCCGTTGGTCGCCGTGGCCGATCAGGTGCTCGAGCCGTTCGGAGAGGAGCTGTCCGACGTTGCTCCCGACGTCGACGTGAACGGGCTCGGATGGTGGCTCGCACCCGTGGTGGCCGTCAGCGCTGTTGTCTTCGTGACGATCTTGAACCTCGGTCGCGTCTTCCTCTCGGATTGGCAGTTGACGTTGCGCACCGACGACGACACGCTGCGTCGAACGTCAGGGCTGTTGTCGCTGACGAGCACCACCAGCAGCGTCGATCGTGTCCAGGTGTTGACGAGCCGTCAGAACCTGCTGCAGCGGCGGGCGGGCTTGCAAGATGTGCAGCTGTCGAATGCCGGTGCCGGCGACATGCGTCTCATCGGTTGCAGCGACGACGAATTCGCGACCACCGCCACGTTGGCTGGTCTCGCGCATGCCGGCGAACTCGCGCTCGACCGTCGCGTCCACCCCGCCGAGATCTGGCTCCGCGTCCGCAACACCCTGGTGCTCGCTGCGGCGGTGGCCGCCGTGGCGTCGCTGCTCGTCGGATGGTGGGCGCTGGCTTCGCTCGCTGTGGCCATGCCGGTGTGGTGGGCGATTCGTCGCCACGTGCGCAACCATCGATGGTCGCTGGGATCGGAGTTCGCGACGTCGAGCCGGGTGATCAGCTCGTCGACCCGCCAGGCTGTGTTGCGCAAGACGAATGCGGTTCGGGTCACCCAGACGATCTTCGAGCGACGTCGCGGCTTGGCCAGCGTCCAGATGGTGACCGCAGCCGGCACCGTCACCGTCGGCATGCTCCCGATCGAGGAAGCCAACGCCGTCCGCGATGTAATCCTCCACGGTGTGGAGATCGATCGCCGCGCCTGGATGTGAGCTCGCCTGGTGTCCGGTTCGGCCGACCGATAGTGTCGCTGACGGAGGTGTCCGGGTACCTGGTGGGCTCCGCCGCCTTCAAAGCGGTTGGCAAGGGCGATCCCCTTGCGGCGGGTTCGATTCCCGTCCACCTCCGCCAA
>JBBQEU010000016.1:0-37561 GCA_038321235.1 Acidimicrobiales bacterium
CGAGGCGATCCATCGGGTGAACACCGAAGCCGACGTGGTGTGGGTCGACGGGCACTCCGATTACGGCCACGCCTTCGAGGTGTTCTGGGAGCGTTACGGCAAGGACATCGGCCCGAAGTCGACCGTGCTGCTGCTCGGCGACGCCCGCAACAACTACCACGCCAGCCAGGCGTGGGTGGTCAAGGAGATCGCCCAGAAGGCACGCCACGTCTACTGGCTCAACCCCGAGCCACGCAGCTACTGGAACACCGGCGACTCGATCGTCGGCGAGTACGGCACCCATACCGACGGTGTCTACGAGTGCCGCAACCTGCGCCAACTCGAAGCGTTCGTCGAAAAGCTCGCCTGACCCAATCTCTACAACCCGAAATCCGGCACGATTCGCTCGGCTATCGATCGAATTGTGCCGGATTTCGGTGGTTTCGCCGACGGTGGAGCGGGCGACCGATGCGGCCACGTACCATCGCCAACCACTCGCGGGGCAGGTTCGAGAACGTGGACCGGGCGAAGTCGTCGGTGGCCTGGCGGACGATGTCGGTGTGCGACGGATATGGGTGCACGGTGCCGAAGAGCTTGCGCAGGCCGATGCCGTTGTCGATGGCGATCGTGAACATGCCGATCATGTCACTGGCGCCGGGTCCGACGATCGAAGCCCGCAGGATTCGTCCGGTGAAACGCTCGACATCGACGACGAGGCGACCGTCGGCGATGTCGTCGGTGTAGCCCCGATCGATGTCAGCGTGGTCGACGACGATGCGCCGTCTCGAATTCTTCGAGATGGTGGCGAGTTCGTCGAGCGACACCCCGACCGAGGCCACCTCGGGCTCACCGTACGTGGCGTTCGGGATCGCTCCGATGCTGCCGACCTTGGGGAGCTTCGGGAGGGCGATCGCCCGCACCGCGCGGCGCCCGACTGCACCGGCGCCGTGTGTGGTGGTTGTGTTGCCGGTGACGTCACCGACCGCCCAGATCCCGTCGACCGACGTGCGACCCCAGTCATCTGCCACGATCCCCGAGCGTTTGGCGCTGACACCGGCTCGTTCGAACGCCAACCCGTCGAGCCGAGGACGCCGGCCGATGGCCATCAGCACGCAGTCGACCCCATCGACAGTGTTGCCATCGGCGAGGTGGGCGGTGGCGCCGTCGAACCGTTCGATCGTGGCGCCCAGGTGGAGCCTGACACCCTGCGATCGCAGCGATCGCTCGATCATCTCGGTGATCAGCGGATCCTCGGTCGTGAGCAGTCGGTCTCGGAGTTCGACGATGTCGACCTGCGTGCCCAGCGCGGCGAACGCCGTGGCCATCTCGATGGCGATCGCGCCGCCGCCGACGATCAGGAGCCTGGTCGGGGGCGATTCGAGCTCGAACAGTTCCTCGTTCGTGACGACGAGTTCCGGGTCGAGGCCATCGATGTCGACCGCGACGGGATGCGACCCACCCGCGATGATGACGTGTTCGGCGCGAACGAGCTGGGTGGTTTCACCGTCGTCAACTCGAACCACGTGGGGATCGCGCGACGCGGTGAGCGACGCCCAACCGCGAACGAGGTGGATGCGTTCGTGCTCGGCAATCTCGCTGTCCTCGCGTCGTACCAGATCGTTGCGCTTCGCCCGAGTCCAGGCCAGCGGATCGTCGACGCCGACCCGCGCGGCGTGCAACAACGCCTTCGAGGGGATGCAGCCGACATTGGTGCAATCGCCGCCGATCCTTCCTCCTTCGATCAGCACCACGTCGTGGCCGAAGCCCGCGAGGCCGATAGCGAGGGTGAGTCCACCAGATCCAGCGCCGATCACGGCGGCCCTATAGGTGCGAGTGGCGTCGTGACCGATCATGTGGTTGACCCTTCGGCAGGAATGGTGTTCGCAGGTGTTGTCGCAGCGGCGGGTTGGCGCCGGCGTAGTAGCCGGGCGAGTGTGAGGCTCACCACGAAGATGACGAGGCTGACCACGAGTGTGGTGGGGTCGATGCCGCCGATTCCCTCGTCGACACGGTCGATCGACGCTCCGAGGAGCACGAACGACACCGTCCCGGGGAGCGATCCGAGCGCTGTGGCCAACAGGAACGGCAGCCATTGCAACCGCAATATGCCGGAGACGTAGTTGACCAGGTCGTAGGGGAGGAACAGCAACCGCATGATCAGCACGGTCTCGAAGCTGTTGTCGCGCATCCGATTCGACCATCGGGGGACGAACGACGTGGTGCCGTCCTCGGCTGTCGCGTCGGTCGTTCCCGGGGCACGTCCGAGGAGGCGGCCGACGCTGTATGCGATCATCGCCGAAGCATTCGCTGCGATCACGACCACGAACACGCCGAGGACGGGGCCGAACAAGATGCCGCCGACGATCGTGAGGATCGACGCCGGGAACAGCACGATCGGTCGTGCGAGGTACACGAGCATGTAGGCGAAAATCCCCCACCACGACTCACCGATGGTGTCGATGAACCGCTGAGCGGCCTCGGTGGTCGACAGCCCGTTCGCCGATCGATGGATCTGCCACGAAACGATCGCAGCGAGCCAGATTCCGGCGACGGCCGCCCGCTGCACCCACACGGTCGTCGACGACCGATCGGGGCGACCGACCTCGGTGTCCACGGTGCTCATGCGAGCACCTTCCGCGCCCACCACAGCCGCTCGACGATCGTCACGGCGACGGCACCAGCCATGACCGTCATGGTGGCGACCGCCCCGCCGGACCAGGCGAGCGCCACAGCGAAGAACACGATCGTCTCGGTGCCCTCGACGAGGCCACGCGGCATGATCGTGCTGGTCGATGCCCCCGTCGCGGTCGCTCCTACGGCCCGCTTCTCGAGCAGCGCCGCGAGATACGTCCACGACACTGCGTTCACGTAGAACGTCGCAAGGAGAACCGCCACGATGATCCAGGCAGCGCGTGTGTCGATGCCGGCAGCGAGCCCGATCGGGATCACGGCGTAGCCGATGGTGTCGAACACGATGTCGACGAGGCCACCGCGGTCGCTTGCTGTGCCCTGGTGGCGGGCAACCAGGCCGTCGAGACCGTCGGCGAGGCGGCAGAGCAGCCACAGTGCGACGGCAACGAGGGCGAACTGCTGCCACGCCGCGACGGCCGCGCCGATCGCACCGCCCAACGCCAGCAGCGAGAGAGCCAGGGGTGGCACCGCTGCGAGCGGGCCGCGTGTCAGCGGTGCGAGGAGGCGTTCCTTCGCGGGGCGCAGTGGGCCATCGAGCATGATGCTTCCGAAACCACGGCCGTTTGCCTCGCGTTCCCGGAGAGAACCAAGTTTCGTGTTTGGTCATCCTCGTGGTCTGTGTTGATCCGCGGCGGTCGCAGTCCACGCCAAGCCCCACGACGGCATCACGTCGGGTTCTCACCTGAATGATGAAAGCTCTGGTCCCATGACGTCACGACGGACGCTCCTGATCGGAGCAATCGGGGCCGTTGCCGGCGCCCGGGTGTTGTCAGCATGCGCCGATCCGGAGTCAGCAACCAAGCCGTCCACCAGGGCGAATTCGAATTCCACTCCGACAGCGGTCCCGTCGCCCGAGTACTCGTCTCCGAGTGCCGGTGGGACGGCTGAGTCGACAACCTCGGTCGCGGTCGGTCCGCCAGCGTGGGCAGGAGCCGACTTCGTGTCGCTCGATTCGTTCCTCGAACGCACCGCCGGCGAGGCCTTCGCGGTCTGGGAGGACGGAGCGATGGTCCACGAGTGGTATCGCACCGATGCGTCGTACACCCGAGACATCGCCTCGTCGCAGAAGAGCATCTTGTCGCTCCTCGTCGGTCGAGCGATCGGCGATGGCCTCGTGCTGTTCGACACTCCGATCGATGACGTGCTCGGACGGCAGTGGACACCGCATGGCCAGAGCGTTGGGATCACCGTCGAGCACCTGCTCTCGATGAGCAGCGGACTCGATGACGCGTTCGATGTCATTGCGGCGCCGGGTGAGAGGTGGCTCTACAGCGGAGCGTTCGCAGCGCTGTTCGACGTCGTCACGGCCGTGACCGCGCGCGAGTTGAACGACGTGGCGCAGGAGTGGCTCCTCGTTCCGGCGGGGGCATCGAACTCGATGTTCTACGAACGTCCCGCCGGACTCTTCGCGCCGATCGGGCTGCGATCGACGGTGCCCGATCTGATCGCCATGGGGCAGCTCGTGCTCGACGGCGGTCCGCCAGGGCTGGTGGACGGATGGCTCGACCTGTCGTTCGCGCCGGGCCAGCCGTTCAACCGCTCGTACGGACTGTTGTGGTGGCTCAACGGCCAGGAGAGCTTCGTGTTGCCGGGCCCGGACGCGCAATTCCCCGGTCCGCTGGTGCCTTCGGCGCCCAACAGCATGGTGGCAGCGTTGGGCAAGGACGACCAGAAGCTGTACATCGTTCCGGCGAGTCGCCTCGTCGTCGCCCGCCTCGGAGGTCGAGCCGTTCCCGAGCCGCAGGCAGCACGGTCACCGTTCGACGTCGACCTCTGGGAACGCCTCGTCGCCCTGCGGGGCTGACGCTGCATCCGAAATTGTCCGCTCACGTTGCGCTCAGCGTCACGAAACCGGACTTTTTCGGGTGGGTGGCGCTCAGGAGCGTTGGTAGTTCGGGGCTTCTTTGGTGATCGTGACGTCGTGAGGATGCGACTCGTCGCGGCCGGCGATGGTGACCCGCATGAGGCGAGCACCTCGGAGCGCGCCGAGTGTGGCGGCGCCGGCGTAGCCCATCCCCGAGCGGAGGCCGCCGACGAGCTGGTAGGCCACCTCGCCGAGCGGTCCGGAGTAGGGCACCCGACCCTCGATGCCTTCGGGCACCAGCTTGTTCGAACCGGCGCCGACAGCGGTCTTGCCGCCTGACGACTGGCCGGTGGCGTAGCGATCCTGGCTGTCGCCGGTCATGGCGCCCATCGAACCCATCCCGCGGTAGCTCTTGTACCGGCGGCCCTCGAACAGCTCCTGTTCGCCGGGGCTCTCCTCGGTTCCCGCCAACAGCGACCCGAGCATCACGGTGGAGGCGCCGGCGACGATCGCCTTGACGATGTCGCCGGAGAACGTGATGCCGCCGTCGGCGATCACCGGCACGCCGAGTTCACGAGCTCGCTTGGCACTGAACCAGATCGCCGACAGCTGGGGCATCCCGGCGCCCGAGACCACACGGGTCGTGCAGATCGAACCTGCTCCGACGCCGACCTTGATCGCATCGGCGCCGGCGTTGGCGAGCGTTTCGACGCCTTCTTCGGTGACGACGTTGCCCGCAGTCACGGCGAGGTCCGGCCACGAGCCCTTGATGCGTTGGATCGCTTTCACGACGTTGGCCGAGTGGCCGTGCGCGGTGTCGATCGAGATGGCATCGACGCCCATTGCAACCAACGCCTCCACTCGTTCTTCGAGGTCCTCTCCGACGCCGACAGCGGCAGCGCAACGCAGACGGCCGCGTGAGTCGCGTGACGCGTTCGGGAAGTCGAGGCGTTTCTGGATGTCCTTGACCGTGATCAGCCCGGCGAGGCGGCCGTCGGCGTCGACGAGGGGCAGCTTCTCGATGCGGTGCTGCTGGAGGATGGCCTTGGCCTGGTCGAGCGACGTGCCCACCTCGGCGGTGACCAGGCCGTCGGCGGTCATGAACTCGGTGATCGGACGTTCGAAATCGGGGCCCTCGCAGAACCGGATGTCGCGGTTGGTGAGGATGCCGACGAGGCGACCATCCGGATCGGTGATCGGCACGCCGGAGAACTTGAACTTGGCCATCAGATCTTCGGCGTCCTGCAGCAGCGCCGTGGGGGGCAGGGTGACCGGGTCGGTGATCATCCCCGACTGCGACCGCTTGACCTTCTGCACCTCGGCGGCCTGGTCGGCGATCGACATGTTGCGGTGGATCACGCCGATGCCGCCGTGGCGGGCCATGGCGACGGCCATGCGTCCTTCGGTGACCTTGTCCATCGCTGCCGACACCAATGGCACGGCGAGTTCGATGTCGCGGGCGAACGTCGCCGAGGTGTCGACGGCATCAGGGAGCGTCTCGGAATAGCCGGGAACCACGACGACGTCGTCGAAGGTGAGCGCCTCGAAACGGTCGAAGAAGTCGTCGTTGGGGTTCGTGCGGGTCATGCGGAGACCTCCGTGGGATGGGCGGCGTTGGAACAGAGTGTGCTGAGGGTGTCGACGAGCAGACGGTGTTCGGTCTGATGAACGAGTGCGGTGAACGCGTCGAATCCGGCGTGGACATCGATCGGGACGATCGCAGTGCCGAGCACCGGTCCGTCGTCGACGCCTTCGTCGGGAACCAGATGGACCATCACGCCGGTCTGTGTGCGGGTGCCGCCAACGGCCTCGTCCCACGCCCGCTCGATGGCGCCGGTGCCCGGCAGGTCACCGGGCAGGGCCGGGTGCAGGTTGACGACACGCTGGGGGAACCACCCGAGGAAGCTCATCGTGAGGATGCGCATCCAGCCAGCGAGTACCACCAGGTCAGGATCGAACCCGGCGACCACATCGGCGAGGCGGGCGTCGTAGTCGGAGCGCTCTTCACCCGGATGCACCCCGACGTGGACGGCCGGGACGCCAGCGGCGTCGGCTCGCTGGAGCGCGAACACGTCCGGCTTGTTGGACACCACAGCGACGACCTCGGCTGCGAGGCGATCATCGGCGCACGCATCGATGATCGCCTGCAGGTTCGAGCCGGAACCGGACACCAGCACCACCAGGCGCTTGCGGCGGGCGGCGGTGGTTCCCATGCATGGAACCTACCGATCGGCCTCGCAGCACCCCCGCCACCTGAACGAAAAGTCACACCGATTACATCGCGGGTCAGACCCCTGTTGTAATCGTTACATCGGGGGTCAGACCCGCGATGTAATCATGAGTGCAGGTGGACGTGGCCGGCGCCGGGGACCAGTTCGCCGATGATCCAGGTGGGCTCGTCGATCGTCGCCTGAAGGGCGGCGGCGTCGTCGGGCGAGCAGACGATCACCATGCCGATGCCCATGTTGAGCGTGCGGTACAGCTCGTCGGTCGACATCCGTGGCGTCAACTCGCGCGCCAGCTGGAACAGCGGCGACACCGGCCACGACCCGAGTTCGATCCGAGCGTCGACGTCGGCGGGAAGCACCCGTGGCAGGTTCTCGGGCAAACCGCCACCGGTGATGTGGGCGAGCGCCTTCACTGATCCGGAATCGAGCGCCGCCCGCAGCACATCGAGGTACGAACGGTGCGGCTCCAGCAGCGTCTCGCCGAGCGGGCGGTCGAAGCCATCGGGCACGACATCCATCGGAATCCAGTCGAAGACCTTGCGCAGCAGCGAGTACCCGTTGGTGTGTGGGCCGCTCGAGCCGACCCCGATCAGCACGTCGCCTGCCGCCACATCGGGGCGGGGGAGCAGCTCGGAACGCTCGGCGACACCGATCAGCGTGCCGGCGATGTCGAATGCGCCCGGCTGGTAGACGCCCGGCATCTCGGCGGTCTCGCCGCCCAGCAGGGCGCAACCGGCAGCCTTGCAGGCGTCGGCCATGCCCCGCACCACCTCGGCGACCATGTCGGCGTCGAGCACCGACGCCGCGATGTAGTCGAGGAAGAACAGCGGCCGGGCCGACTGCACGAGTACGTCGTCGATGCAGTGGTTGACGATGTCCATGCCGACGCCACGCACCATTCCGAGGCGGGCAGCCAACTCGACCTTCGTGCCCACGCCGTCGGTGGAGGCCACGAGCACCGGATCGTCGAGTTCGAGGATTGCCTTGGCAGAGAACACGCCACCGAAGGACCCGACGCCCTTGAGTACGCCGTTGTCGTGCGTCGCTTCGACCGCTGCCTTCATCTCGCTGACCGCTCGAGTGCCCTCGTCGATGTCGACGCCGGCTGCTGCATACGAGGTCAGCTCGGCCCCGAGTGCCCGCCACCCGATGTCGCGACGAATCTGCATGCCATCGAAGTGGATCCGCTCGATGTGGTCGTACGCGGCGGCCCGAGCCTCGGCGAGGTCGAAGCCGATTCCGGTGATCGCGAGTACACGCCCGCCGGCCACGCGCCCCTCGGCGTCGACGCCGGCATCGAAGCGCAGCGTGATCGAGCCACCGATCGTGCCACTCACCACCTCGTCGGTGATGGTCGCTCCGGCCACGGGGTCGTGTGGATAGCCGGAAGCAGCAGCGACGACGGTGAGCGCCGCCTGCGAGCGCACCACGACCGGCAGTTGATCGAGAGCGCCCTGCGTCGCGAGCAGCGCCAATTCAGCGATGTCGGTTTCGATGAGCGGGAGTATTGCCTGCGCCTCAGGGTCACCGAAGCGGACGTTGTACTCGATCAGCCGTGGGCCGTCGGTGGTGAGCATCAACCCGGCGAAGATCACACCGACGTAGGGAGTCCCGGCGGTGGCGAAGTGGTCGAGCACGGGCTGGACGAACTCGGCGACCAAGTCGTCGGCGTCATACGGCACCGGCGCCGGCGCGTATGCGCCCATGCCGCCGGTGTTCGGTCCGGTGTCACCCTCGCCGAGTCGTTTGTGATCCTGCGCCAGCGGGAGGGCGACTGCTCGCACGCCGTCGCAGAGTGCGAGCAGTGAGCACTCGGGTCCACGCAGACGCTCTTCGAGTAGGAACGGCCCGTTCCCTGACGACGACGCGGCCCGGATCGCCTCGATCGTCTCAGTGTCGCCATCAGGGACGGTCACGCCCTTGCCGGCGGCCAGGCCGTCGAGCTTGACGACCACGGGGCGGTCGAGCTCACGCCACCACGCCATCGCGGCGTCGGCGTCGTCGAACGACGCGAATCGGGGGCCGGGCACCCCGAGCGACGTTGCCAGCTCGCGCGCGTAGGTCTTCGACGACTCCAGTCGTGCGAGTTCCGCTGTCGGTCCGAAGCACGGGATGCCCCGACGAGCGCACTCGTCCGCCACTCCGTCCGCGAGCGCGGCCTCCGGGCCGGGGAACACCAGGTCGGTGCGGTCGGTGGATGAGTCACCCAGATCCGGTGCGAGCCGGACGTCGTGGCCGTGGTGACGACACGCCCACGCGATCGCCTGCTCGCGCCCCCCCGCACCGATCACCAGCACCCGCATCAGCGCCCAACGCTCCGGCCGGACCGCCGAACGCGTGAACACATGGGTGCGTCAGCAACCCATGTGTTCACGCGTTGCGATGGCGTGGTCATGCGAGGACGCCCTCGAACGCCAGCTTGGCCTGAGCGTCGCCGACGGGGATCGGGTACTTGCCGGTGAAGCAACCGTTGCAATAGCCGTCGTCGTCGCCGCTCTCACGTTCGGCAACGGCGAGCATCATCCCATCGAGCGACAAGAACGCCAGGCTGTCGGCTCCGATGTGTTCTCGCATCTCCTCGACGGTCATGCGGGCAGCGATGAGGTCGCCGTCGTGGCCCATGTCGACTCCGAAGTGGCAGGCGTGTGTGATCGGCGGGCACGTGATGCGCACGTGAACCTCGGTGGCGCCGGCATCACGCACCAGTTTCACCAACGGCCCCGCGGTGGTGCCCCGCACGAGTGAGTCGTCGATCATGACGACGCGCTTGCCCTCGAGGTTCTCGCGCAACGCGTTGAACTTGAGTGCCACGCCCCGTTCGCGGATGTCCTGGGTCGGCTCGATGAATGTTCGGCCGATGTAGCGGTTCTTGATCAGACCGTCGTTGAAGGGGATGCCGCTCTCGTTCGAGTACCCGATCGCCGCTGGGATCGAGGAATCGGGCACCGGGATCACCACGTCGGCGTCCGCAGGTGCCTCCTGGGCGAGCCGGAGCCCGAGCCGCTGGCGAACGTGGTGCACGTTGTGGCCGTCCCACACCGAGTCGGGACGGGAGAAGTAGACGAACTCGAACGTGCATCGCGCGCTGCGGGGCTGCGGTGCCAGCACCTGGGATCGGTGAAGCTCCGAGCCGCGGAGCGTGACCATCTCGCCGGGCTTGACCTCGTCGATGTCGACGCACCCGAGGGTGGAGAGTGCACACGTCTCGGACGCCACCGCATGTCCACCGTGCGGCAGGCGACCGACCGACAATGGCCGGAACCCCCACGGGTCGCGCACGGCGATCACGTGATCGGCGGCGAGCAACACCAGCGAGAACGCGCCCTTCCATGCCGGCAGTGTCCGTTCGATCCGCTCCTGCCAGGTCTGGCCGCCAGCCGCCGCGAGCATCAGTGTCATCACCTCGGAGTCGCTGGTGGCGGTGAGCCCGAAGCCCCGGTTCAACAACTCGTCGCGTAGCGCCGGCGCGTTGACGAGGTTGCCATTGTGGGCGAGTGCCAGTGGTCCGTGCATGGTCTCGACGAGAAACGGCTGGATGTTGCGTTCGGCGTTGGAGCCGGTGGTCGAATATCGGGTGTGACCGATTGCGTGATAACCGGTGAGCGGAGCAAGCGCCTCGGGCGTGAACACATTGGCGACGAGGCCGGCCTCTTTGTGCACTCGGGCCCGCTTTCCGTCGCTGACGGCGATCCCAGCGGCTTCCTGGCCGCGGTGCTGCAGGGCGAACAATCCGAAGAACGCCAGCTGAGCGACGCCTTCACCGTGTGGGGTCGATACGCCGAGCACTCCGCACTCGTCCTTCGGTGTGTCATCGACGTCGGTTCGGGGTTCCTGAACCGGTGTGCAAGCGATCGGTGTGCCCATGTCAGTCGGTGTCCAGTCCTGCCAGCGCGGCGTTGATCCGTGGTCCGACAGGGTAGGTGCCCGGGACGAACGTGAGGCCGGTCAGGCGTTCGAAGGCGTCGACATATCGCCGTGACGTGGAGGTCCAGACGTCGGTGCCGAGTTCGGGGATGGCGCCGTCGCCGTTGTAGCCCGCTTCGGCCAGAGCCCGGCGGACCACTTCCTTGTCGAGGCTCTCGGGTTCCTCTCCTGCAGCGAGGCGCTCGTCGTAACTGTCCTCGATCCACCAGCGTGACGAGTCGGGGGTGAGCGCTTCGTCGATCAACAGCAGTTCGCCGTTGCCGTCGACGCCGAACTCGAACTTGGTGTCGGCGAGGATCAGCCCGGCGTGTCGGCCGCGCTCCGACCCTCGCTGGAACAGTTCGAGCGCGGCGGTCTCGATCCGGCTCCAGAGTTCGGCGGGCACGTGGCCCCCGGCGACGACGTCGGCGCATGAGAGCGGTTCGTCGTGGGCGCCCTCGGCTCCCTTGGTCGTGGGTGTCACGATCGGTTCGTCGAGCAACGTGTTCTTACGGAGTCCGTCGGCGAAGTGGTGCCCGTAGATCGTGCGCTCGCCAGCGGCGTACCGTGTCCACAGTGCGGTGTCGGTGACCCCGGTGATGTGACCCCGCACGATCACCTCGACGGTCAACGGGGTCGCCGCGATTGCGATCAGCACGTTCGGGTCAGGCGTGGAGATGGCGTGGTTCGCCACGATGTCGCGGGTGTGTTCGAACCACCACCACGACAGCTGGTTCAACACCTGACCCTTGTAGGGCACGCCGGCGATGATCCGGTCGAACGCCGAGAGGCGGTCGGTGGTGACGAACACTCGACGTTCGCCGGGCAGCGCGTACGACACCCGGACCTTGCCGACGCGTGGGTCGGCGAGCGGCAGTTCGATGTCGAGCATCGGTTCCGGCAGCGGCTCGGGCAATGTGGTCGGCAACGAGGTCGACATTGCGTTCAGAGCCCCTTGGCGTGCTGGACACCGTTGTCGAACAGCCTCAGGCCGAGGTGGGCATCGCCGCCGCCTCCACGCGAGTGCCGCGGGTGTTGGCGACGAACGATGTGGTTCTCTGGATGCGGCATCAGCCCGAGCACGACACCCGTGGGGTCACACACACCGGCGATGTCGGCCACCGAACCATTGGGATTGGTGCTCCGGTAGCGCATCGCCACCTGACCGGCAGCGGCCAAGGCGTCGGGGTCGGGATACACGTAGCGCCCCTCGCCGTGGGCGATCGGACAGTGGATCGGGTCGGTGAGTCCCTTGGTCCAGACCGACACGCTGTCGGGAGCGGGGTCGAGCACCACCCAGCGGCAGTCGAATCGACCCTGCGCGTTGTGGCCGAGGGCGCCGGGGAGCAGACCCGCAGCGGTGAGCACCTGGAAGCCGTTGCAGATCCCGATCAGCGGTCGACCATCGGTGACGAAGCTGCGCAGCGCGTCACCGACGCCGAGGGCCAGGTCGAGCGCCAGCATGCGACCAGCTCCGAGCGAGTCGGCGTAGCTGAATCCTCCAGCCACCACGGCGAGTCCAGCATCGTCGAGTAGGGCAGGTCGAGCGACCAACTCGGAGGCGAGCACGATCCGGGTGTCGGCTCCGGCGAGTTCCAGCGCATGTCGTACATCACGATCGCGGTTGGTGCCGGGACCGGCGATCACGAGAGCGCGAACCTTGCTCATCGGGCGCCTGCGCTGTTGAACGCGTCGGCCAGGTGGCCGACGGGAATCGGTTCGACGCCCGGGATCGAGAGCCACGAGTCGTCGGTGACCGTGCCCAGTCGGGCCGCCGAGCGTCCCATGATCTTCATGAACGCATCGACGCTGCGCGGGCGCACCTCGACGATCAAGCGACCTGACGATTCGCTGAACAGCGCGGTCACGAGATCGTCGTGGGGGAGCACGTCGATCCGGGCGCCGAGACGGCCGGAGATGCACATTTCGGCGAGAGCGACGGCCAGGCCACCTTCGCTGAGATCGTGACAGGCCACCACGAGTCCGGCGCGCATGGCCGCGTGCAGTTGCCGGTAGGTCTCGGGTGCGTCCGGGTCGGGGGCGGGTGCCACACCAGCGTTTCGTGGCGCCCGCTGCAACAGATCGAGGTGCGAGCCGGCGAATTCGGTTGCTGTCTGGCCTATCAGGATCAGCGCGTTGCCGACTTCTGCGAGGTCGGGGGTCACGCAATGGTCGGCGTCGGGAACGTGGGCAACGGCGGTGATGACCAGGGTGGGGGGAACGGCATGGCGCTGGCCGTCGATGCCGATGTATTCGTTGTTGAGCGAGTCCTTGCCGGACACGAACGGGGCTGCGTACATCCGGGCGGCGGCGCAGCACCCTTCGACCGCGGCGACCAATTCACCGAGCGTCGACGGTCGACGCGGGTCTCCCCACGAGAAGTTGTCGAGGAGTGCAACACGATCTGGGTCGGCGCCGACCGCGACGACGTTGCGGATTGCCTCGTCGATCACCGCGAACGCCATCGCCTCGGGGTCGTGCAGGCCATACCACGGGTTGACACCGATGCCGATCGCAATGCCCTCGCGAGCACCAGGATCAGCGAGCACGACGCCGTCGGCCGGGCCGTCGGCGGCGGCGCCGATCAGCGGCCTGACCACGGTGGCGCCGAGGATCTCGTGGTCGTAGCGGCGGATCGTGTCGGCCTTCGACGCGATGTTCGGGTGGGCGAGCAGGGCGAGGATGGTGGCCGCCGGGTCGGCGACGCTGCGCCCGCTGTGGTCGTGGCGGTTCGGCGTCGGGAGCTCGGCGGGCATACGTCGTTGCGGCCGTCCGTCGTGGAGGAACTTCGTGTCGATGTCGACGACGACGTGGCCCTGGTGACGCACGACCAGGCGTCCGTCTCCGGTGAAGGCACCGACGTCGGCGAGGCGCACCCCGACCCGGTCGCACCGCGCCTGCATGGCGGCGAGTTGTTCGGGCGGCACAGCGATGACCATGCGCTCCTGCGCTTCGGAGAGCCAGACCTCCCACGGCTCGAGCCCGGGATATTTGCGCGGCACGAGGTCGAGGTCGACGTCGGCGCCGACGTCTTCGGCCATCTCGCCGATCGCCGACGACAGCCCGCCGGCGCCGCAGTCGGTGATGGCGGAATACAGGTCTTCGGCACCGATGAGGGCGTCGATCAGCAGCTTCTCCACGATCGGATCGCCGATCTGCACGCTGGCGCCGGCGACCTCGCCGGTGGAGGCATCCATCGTGGCTGACGAGAACGTGGCGCCGCGGATCCCGTCACGTCCGGTCGCCCCCCCGAGCACCGCGATGCGATCCCCGGGGAATGGCCCATCGTGGATCGGGCGGCTCGGGGCCGTGCCGATGCATCCGGCGAACACGAGTGGGTTGGTCGTGTACGCGGGGTCGTACAACACCGCTCCGGCCACCGTCGGCAGGCCGATCTTGTTGCCGTAGTCGGCGACACCGTCGATCACGCCCTCGCGGATCCGGCGCGGGTGCAGCGCCCCGTCGGGAAGCTCCGCCAGCGGCAGGTCGGCCGGGCCGAAGCACAAGATGTCAGTGATGGCGATCGGGCGGTGGGCGATACCGAGCACGTCGCGGATCACACCACCCACGCCGGGGTTGGCGCCACCGAACGGCTCGACGGCCGATGGATGGTTGTGGGTCTCGGCCTTGAGCGCAATGGTCGTGCCCTCGGTGAACTCGATGACGCCGGCATTGCCGACGAACGCCGAGCGCACGAACGGCGCATCGATCGAGTCCGTGCAGGCCCTGAGTTGGGCCATCAGCGGGGTGACCTCGGCGGGGCCGTCGGGCCCGCCCGTGGTGTCGATGATCGCTCGGAACGTCTTGTGGGCGCAGTGCTCGCTCCATGTCTGCGCGAGCGTTTCGATCTCGACGTCGGTGATGTCGCGGTCGATCCGCTCGAACTCGTCACGAATCACACGGAGCTCTTCGAGGTCGAGATACAGCGAGCGCCCGACGTTCAGTGCCAGGAGAGCGTCATCGTCGAGCCCCCGAATGGGGATCAGTTCGGCGTCGGCGTGCCCAGGCGCTTCATCGAGCACGGGTGGCTCGACCAAACCGTGGCCCCATCGCTCGATCACCGGATTGGCGACCACTCGTCGTACGACCTCGTCGGCAAGATCGCGATCGATCGCGGCGCCGAACTCGATGCGGCGCGCATTGGCTGCGCTGCTCAGTTCGATGTCGAGCTGCTCGGCGGCGTGGAGTACGGCGTCGGCGGTCGTGTCGGTCACCCCCGGCAGCAAGGTGATCTCGAGGCCGTCAGACGTGGGTGTGTCCCAGGTGGCGTGCTGGAGGAGTGGGTCGGCGAGCGCGGCGGCCAAACGACTGCGTTGGGCGTCGTCGAGATTGCCTGAGACGTGGATGACGTCTGCGACGTCGACTGCGTGCGGCAGTTCGATACCGAGGTGCGCCGCAGCCGTGGCGATCGAGGCCCCGCGCGGGTCCGGATCGATGGAGCGGATGGTCAGTCGATGCCGGTCGGCCACTGCGCCGACCCTACGGATCGCGTCGGTCGGCCCCCGGGCGTTTGTACAAAATGTCTCATCCGCCCGGGAAATGAGTTCTCCTGTGTTCGGAGGGATCGGACCCCTCGGTTCCATTGCCCGATCAGAGGCCGAGGAGGAAGAGCGCCCGGGCCGTCAGCGGCTGCACGGTGTCGGGGGTGGGGAACAGTGGCTCGAAGGCGTCCGCTGACACCGAACTGACCGTGATCGTCTCGCCACCCAGCTGCGCCGGCGTCACGGACTTTCGCACGATGCCAGAGTCGTCGATCCAGATCTCCATCGTGAGCGCCTCGACGCCGTCGATGCCCGGTTGCACGGTGATTCCTGGCGGGAGGGGCGCTGGCGGTGGCGCTGAGCCATCGGTCGTCGGGGTGACGGCTGCGGTCTGTGCTTGCGTCAGGCCGACGGCGTCAGCCGACACGACGAGTCGCCGTGCCGGGAGGGTGTCGACGAAGGAGTCGGTGGCCTCGTCGATGGTGGTGAATTGGCGTGTCACTGGCGGCAGCATTTCGTCGAGCGTGCGAACCCAGCGGCTACGTTGCCCCATCGAGAAGTCGACCGGGAACTCACCGCGGGGCAGCGAGTACCACACGGGGTCGTCGATGCGTCGGATGAAGGCCTGGTCCCACACACTGAGGATTTCGAGGTCGGGGGAATCGGTGCGGGGGATCAGGACCTGGGCAACACCGGATTCGAAGTCGGCGGTCACCTCGTAGTCCTGGGTGCCGCCGAATGGATCAGGCTGACTGACCGTGAAGGTGGCGGTTCGAACGACGATCGGTGGTGCTGTCGGCACGGGGTAGGCGAGTGGGGCGGATGGCCCGTTGCTCTCGTCGTTGCCTTGGACCCGGTCGACGAGCTCAGGGCCGTACGTCACTCCGGCGTACCCGAGTCCACCGAGCACGGCGAGCAGGAACAGCCAGCTCATCGCTCGTCGAACGCCACTCCGACCGGGTGACTTCTTGGCTGGTTGCGGGACCGGTGGCGCAAACATCGCGCACGGGTCGAGCGCTGGCGTTGCCGCTCGCGCGGCCGGCGGCATCAAGGTCGGCAGCATCGGAGATGCCTGACTGATCTGACCGGGCCCCGGACACGGGAGAGCAGGCGGACTGAACGCGACCGTGGGTGGCGGGAGCAGGCCCGCCGGCCTGGTCAGGGTGTCTGTCGTGTCGTCCATGCCGACTTCAGTATCGGCACGACAGACGGATTCTTGAGAGAATCTGCCCTACGATCCGAGCGTGGCGACCTCCGATCGGACACTCGGTGGCCACTGGGTGGTGGTGGGCGCAGGGTCGGCCGGCTGCGTGCTCGCCGGGCGCCTCTCGGGGGATCACCGACGATCGGTGACCCTGGTCGAGGCTGGCCCTGACCTGGTCCACGACGACCTGGACGGACCCCTCGGAGGTCCCGATTTCCTGGCCGCTCTCGACGTGCCCGACCGAACGTTCCCGTCACTCGTCGCCACCCGGTCGACCGGCGACGTCCCGGTTGCGTATCGGCGAGGTCGGGGGATCGGGGGATCGTCGACCGTCAACGCGATGCTCGCCCTGCGCGGCGACCGCGAGTTGTACCGGTCGTGGGGCTGGCACGACACCGACGCAGCATGGGATGCCGTGGCGCTTCCCGAGGAGGAGGTCGACCCCTCGGAGCTGGGCGTCGTCGACCGGGCGCTGCTGGCGGCGGCGCCGGATGCCGAGCTGGCGCGACTCACCCGCCGCAATGGCCGACGGGTGACCTCGGCCGAGGTGTCGTTGTGGCCTGCACTCGAGCGCGAGAACCTGGCGGTGCGCACCGGGTCGCTCGTCGATCGCGTGGTGTTCGACGGTCGTCGCGCCGTCGGGCTACGCCTCGCCGATGGCGAGGTGCTCTCGGCCGACCGCGTGGTGCTCGCCGCCGGAGCGATCCATTCGCCCGCAATCCTGTTGCGCTCGCACGTCGACACGCCCGGTGTCGGCCTGGGGTTGCAGGATCACCCCTCGGCGCCGTTGACGCTGCGACTTCGTGAGGCGAATGGCGGCGGACTGGCGATCGGCTCGCTGCTGCAACGAGGCCCGTTGCAGTTCCTGCCGATGAATCATCTCGGCTCGGGCATGCCGGGTCTCGGACTCCTGATGACCGCGCTGATGCGGCCCCGGGGCCGTGCGGGCACCGTTCGCCTGGCGTCCGACGATCCAACTGACGACCCCGTGGTCGACTTCGCGTTGCTCGAGCACCCCGCCGACGTCGCCGCGCTCGTCGCCGGTGTGCGAATGGCGCTCGCCCTACTCGCAGCTCCGTCGTTCCATGACATCGTCGACGAGGTGTTCGTCGACGCGTTCGGCACGCGAGCCTCCACGCTCAGTGACGACCGCTCGATCGAACGGTGGGTTCGCAGCGCGGTCGGCGACTACGTGCACGCGTCGAGCAGCTGTGCGATGGGCCGAGTGGTGGATCATGACGGCGGTGTCATCGGCTATCAGGGTCTGTCTGTGTGCGACGCGTCGGTGTTCCCGACGATCCCCGATGTCAATACGCACCTCCCGACGACGATGCTCGCCGAACGGCTCAGCGCCCGCTGGCTCCGCAAGGTCTCCGGCCCGACGCGCTGACGGCGGCACGGCACGAGCCGGTCGTGTCAAGATGACGCGATGGCGACGACCGCTGGATACGCCCATGGACTCCACGACCTCGACGGCGGCTGTTTCGCCTATCTGCAGCCCGACGGAGGTTGGGGGTGGAGCAACGCCGGCCTGATCGTCGGCGACGGTCAATCGCTGCTGGTCGACACGCTCTTCGACCTCGACCTCACCGCGGGGATGCTCGACGCGATGAGTGTTGCGACGGCGACGGCCCCGGTCGACACGGTCGTGAACACTCACGCAAACGGTGACCACTGCTACGGCAATGCCGAGGTCTCCCGCCGACGCCCGGACGTCGACATCGTCGCGTCCACCGCCACCGCAAACGAGATGTCCGAGGTTCCCCCGGCGATGCTGGCCGCACTGAACCAGGCGCCGGGCGAGATCGGCGAGTTGTTCCGCTCGTTCTTCGGCGAGTTCAACTTCGATGGGATCGACCTGGTGCCGCCGACGCGAACGTTCGACGGACGGCTCGACCTCGATGTCGGCGGGCGCAGGGTGGAACTGTTCGAGGTGGGTCCAGCCCACACCGCCGGCGACACGATCGTGCACGTGCCCGATGCCCGCACGGTCTACACCGGTGACATCTTGTTCATCGGTGGCACACCGATCGTGTGGGCGGGTCCGCTGTCGAACTGGATCGATGCGTGCGATCTGATGCTCGGTCTGGATCCCGAGACCGTGGTGCCGGGCCACGGTCCGCTCACCGACATCGCTGGAATCGTCGCCGTTCGCGACTATCTGTCGTACGTCGACGAGGAGGCCACCGCGCGCCATTCGGCGGGGATGGACGCATTCGATGCAGCGCGCGACATCGGACGTGACCTGGGCCTCGATGAACGCTTCGGGCAATGGGGAGAGTTCGGGCGCATCGCCGTCAACGTCGAGACCGTGTATCGCACCCTCGATCCTGGCCACGTCACCCCCGATGTCGTCGAGCAGTTCCGACGCATGGCCGAACTCGAACGACAGTGAACCGGTCGGCGGCGAACGACGCACGTCGTGGCGACCGAACCGGCGGTGACACCGTCGATGTCGTCATCATCGGCGACGGCCCTGCAGGAAGTGCGCTGGCGCTGGCATGTCGTCGCGTCGGGGTGGAGGTGGTGCTCGTCGGTGACGACGCTGCGTGGTCTGCCACCTACAGCAGCTGGATCGATGATCTCACTGAACCGTCCTGGCCGGCGTTGATCGACGTCGACGCCGTCGTCGCTGCATCGAGCCCTGAGGTGTGGGCGTACGGTGCTCGAGCGCACGTGCTACGTCGGCCCTACGCCACCTTGGACAACGCATCACTTCGGTCGGCGCTTCGGCATGGGGTGCCCCATCGGTCAGCGCTTGTGGCCCACGTCGTGACCGGACCAATCGGCAGGGTCGAGGGACATCGGGTCGAACTCGAGGGTGGCGACATCATCCGAGCGCGCATCGTCGTCGACGCCACCGGGTGGCCGGCCCGATTCGCCCGGCGAGCCGCTGAGCAGCCTGCCGCCTGGCAGACCGCCTTGGGCGTGGTGCTCGCCGAGCCGCCAACAGGCGAGATGGGTCGCCCGACGTTCATGGACTTTCGACGGGTGACCGGCCCGGACGGTGCACCGTCCACGGTCGGACCGCGCGGTGTGACCACCTTCTGCTATTCGCTGCCGATGCCGGATGGCTGGCTCGTCGAGGAGACGGTGTTGGCGTCCAGCCCGGCGATCGAGCCGATCGCCTTGCTGCCGCGTCTGGCAGCGCGCCTCGGCCGTCACCCTGACGACCTGTTGGCCGATGCCGTGCGTACCGAGTACGTGCGGATCCCGCTCGGCGGTTCCCTCCCAGATCCCGGGCAACCAATCGTCGCCTTCGGCGCTGCGTCGGGGTACGTGCACGCGGCCACCGGCTTCTCGGTTGCTGCGTCGATTCGTGCGGCCCCTCGCGTGGCCACGGCGATTGCCGCGGCGTTGTCGTCGGGGCTGGGCATCGCCGATACCGGTTCGATCGCGGACTCGGTGTGGCCGAGCGCGATGCGGCGAACCCGGGTGCTGCACGATTACGGCCTCGAGGTGCTGCTCGAACTCGACGACGACGATGTGCGGTCGTTCTTCGACGCCTTCTTCGAACTTTCCGTCGACGACTGGACCGCATACCTGCGGGTGGACTCGCCGCCGCGGCAGATCAGCGTGGTGATGGCACGTCTGTTCCGCTCGTCGAGTTGGCAGCTGCGACGCCGTCTGGTGGGTCGGAATCCGGCAGCGCTGGCCCGTCTGTTGCGGCCGTGAGCGCGTCGTGCCGGTGTGTCCGGATCGAGCGCCGGATGGCGAGGATCCAGCCGACGAGCACGGAGGTCGCGAAGATGAACCACTGCGCCGCATACGAGAGGTGTGGGCCTTCGTCGAGGGTTGGTGCCGGGACGGGGACAGGGTCGGCGTCACCCACGTTCGGGACGCTCCCGATCAGGTCGACGTAGAACGGAGCGACGTCGCCTTCGATCTGCGCGTCGAGTTCGTCCAGATCGATGCGGCGTACCTCGGTGACGGGGCCGTCGCCCGAGTCGGTGAGTTCACCGCGCTGGCGTGACATCGGGACGCGAAGACGGCCGAGGACGTCGACCTCGCCGCTCGGTGCTTCGTTGGCTTCGGCGCCGAACAGAACGAAACCGCGGTTGACGACGACAACCGCTGAACCCTCGTCGAGCGCTGCGAGGATGTTGTCGCCGGCCAGGCCGTCCTGCGAACGGTTGAACCACACGATCTGCTGCGGATCGAACACGCCGGACAGCGTGACCTGGCGCCATTCCAGATCCGTCGGGTCGTCCGCTGTCGCCAGCAATTCCCCGAGTGGAACCGGCGGCAGGTCGATGCGGGCCTCGACGACGGCATTGAACGCCTGGCGCTCGTCGAGTCGGTGGAGCTGCCACAGCCCGAGCCAGATCATGAGGGCGACGCCGGAGAACACCAACAGGTGGAACGCGATCCACTTCGGACGCAGCAGGAAGGAGAAGCTCGGCCCGGACATCTCGGGCACGACGGTAGCGGTCGCCGAGCACTACCGTGCCGCGCCATGCGCACAGAAGATGTCACTTCGGACTGGCTCTCGTCGGTGCTCGGCGGCGATGTCGGGCCGATCACCTCCCGGCGCATCGGTGACGGCCACATCGGCGTCAACGTGAGGATTGAGATGCCGGATGCCGAGGCGGACTTGCCTCGCTCGGTGGTGGTGAAGCTGCCGGCCACCGACGAGACGAGCCTGATGACGGCGGCGATGCTGCGCCACTACGAACGCGAAACTCGCTTCTACACCGAACTGGCATCCACGGTCGACATGCGCGTGCCGTCGTGCTTCTTCGGCGACTGGACGCCGGCGACCAACGCGTTCGTGCTCGTGCTCGAAGACATGGCGCCGGCGACGCAGGGCGATCAGCTCGTCGGGTGCAGCCTCGAGCAGGCGCGCGACGCCGTTCGGGAACTGGCCAGACTGCACGGGCCCCGCTGGGATGATCCGTCGCTCGACGATGTCGACTGGATCGAACACGACACGGGCGAGAGCGGCGACGAGGCGGGCAGTGGCCTGGCGGCGATGTGGCAGATGTTCTTCCCCGGCTTCGCAGGAACCTACCGTTCGCATCTCAGCGCCGAGGAGTTCGAACTCGCTGAACGCTTCGGCGGCATGATTGCCCAGTGGCGTGGTGGCCGGACGGGTCCCAAAGCGATCACGCACGGCGACTACCGCCTCGACAACATGCTCTTCGCAACCTCCGAAGGCGGAGCGCCGATCGCCGTGGTCGATTGGCAGACACCCGCCCACGGCAGCCCGATCACCGATCTGTCGTACTTCATCGGTGCCGGGTTGCTCCCGCCCGATCGTCGAAGCCACGAGCGCGAACTCGTGTCGGTCTACCTGGAGGCGCTCAGCGGGTACGACATCACGCTCGACGAATCGTGGGTGTGGGATCAGTACCGCCGCGATGCGTTCGCTGGTGTCACGGTCGCGGCGATGGCATCGCAGATCGTCACGCTCAACGACCGGAGCGAGGCGATGTTCGGCGCGATGGCCCAACGTCACCTCCGCCAGGCCCTCGACCTCGATTCGTTGACCCTGATCTGACGATTACACCGCGGGTCTGACCCCTGATGTAACGCATTACAACAGGGGTCAGACCCGCGATGTAATCCCGCCGTGCGAACATGGTCGGGTGACAACGCTCCGCGCAGGAACCTGGCCGTCTCCGATCACCGCCCGTTCGCTGGTGGCCGGTTCGGTGTCGATCAGTGAGGTGATCCCCGACGGCGACGACGTCTGGTGGACCGAGTCCCGCCCGGACAACGCCGGCCGGTCCACGATCGTGCGGTGGCGAGATGGTTCGACGGAGGACATCACGCTCCCCGAGACCAATGTGCGCACCAGCGTTCACGAATACGGGGGCGGGGCGTGGTGGGCCCAGCACGGCGTCGCCTACTACAGCGAATTCGCCGACCAGCGACTTCGGCGCGTCGAGCTCGGCGGTGAGCCGGTGCTCCTCAGCCCGGAGCCGCCGAGGCCTCGCGCGTTGAGGTACGCCGACGGACGGCCGACGCCCGATGGTGACTGGTACATCTGTGTTCACGAACGTCACGGCGACGGCGAGCCCGTCAACGAGATCGTGGCGGTCGCCACCGACGGATCGCTGCGCGTCGAGGTGATCGCATCGGGTGCCGACTTCTACGCAGCACCACGGGCCTCGCCGGATGGCCGCTCGATCGTGTGGATTCAATGGATGCACCCGAACATGCCGTGGGACGCGACCGAACTGTGGATCGCCGAACTCGACGGAGCGTCAGCGCTCAACCCTCGCAAGCTTGTCGGTACCGGCGACGAGGCATTGCAGGAGCCGCTGTGGTGGTCTGACGGGACATTGGTGGTGGTCACCGACCGGGCCGAGTGGTGGAACTCGTACCGGGTCGACGTTGCCAGCGGTGAGCTGTCGGCAGAAGCGGTGGGTTCGTTCGAGATCGTCGAACCGCACTGGGTGTTCGGCGGCGCACGCCACGCCGAAGGCGCCCACGTGCTCGGCGATCGTCACGGCGACCGGCTCAGCCTCGACGTCGATCTCGCCTACACCGCCATTGGATCGCTGCGACGAACGGGCGACGCCTTCACGTTCGTCGCGAGTTCGTACACCACGAGCGACGAGGTCGTCCGTCTCGCCGGTGGCGTGGTCGAGATCATTCGCCCCGGGCGCGACCTCGGGCTCGACCCCACGTATCTCCCCGAGCCCGAACTCGTGACGTTCCCCACCAGCGCCGATGACGTCGCGCACGGGGTCTTCTACGCACCGGCCCATCCCGACATCGAGTTGCCCGAAGGTGAACGCCCGCCGTTGATGGTGTTCGTCCACGGAGGCCCGACAGGATCCGCGCAGCGACGGCTCGTTCCCGGCCGTGGGCACCGGTTCTGGACCAGTCGTGGCGTTGGCGTGATCGACGTCGATTATCGCGGTAGCACCCGATACGGCCGCACGTATCGTCGCAAGCTGCTCGGCAATTGGTGCGTGTTCGACGTCGACGACGCAGTCGCCGCGGCGCGTTTTCTGGCCGAGCGCGGCGACGTCGATGGTGAACGACTGGTGATCGAAGGCGGAAGCTCGGGGGGAACGCTCGTCCTGCTCGCCATTGCGAACCACGAGGTGTTCGCAGCCGGCACCAATCTGTTCGGCGTGACCGACATGTCGGCGCTGATCACCGATGATCACAAGTTCGAGTCGCAGTACACGTTCGGGCTGATCGGGCCGTGGCCGGAGGCGGCCGACGAGTACGCCCGACGCTCACCGATCAACTTCCCCGAGCGGTTGTCGGCCCCGCTGCTCGTACTCCAGGGAACCGACGACACCGTCGTGCCGCCGGCCCACTCGGAGAAGATCGTCGAGGCGCTCCGCAAACGGGGTCTACCAGTCGCCTACCAGACCTTCGACGGGGAGGGGCACGGCTTCAGATCGGCCGACTCGATCGTCCGCTGGTTCGAGTCCGACCTCTACTTCTACGGTCGGGTTCTGGGCTTCGAGCCGGCCGACGCCGTCGCCCCGTTCGAGATCGAGAACCTCGACTGACACCGCTACCGGTCCGTGGGCACCTGCCACACTGGTCGGATGGAACTGCCGGACTTCCACATCCCGCACGCCGAGAAGATCGAATGGATGATCGAGACCAACGGCTGGGCGCTCGAACCGGTCGGTCCTGACGCCGAGCACGATCCGCCCACACCCGGCTACGCCTACTCGATCGGGTTCCCCGATGCGGTCGGGTTCCCCGACGTCGCCGTATTCGGGTTGACCCCGGTCGCCGCCAACGGGTTGATCACCCTGGTTGCCGATGCCTGTCGGGGAGGAACTGACATCCCGCTCGGCGTCGAGGTGGTCGGACTGCTCGACAACGACCTGCGATGCCTCTTCGCTCCCATCGATCTCGAACCGTGGGGGCCGTATTTCGCCACCGCTGCCGCGTGGTACCGCGGCGAGCAGTTCGAGATGTTGCAGCTCATGTATCCCGACCGCAACGGGTTCATGCCGTACGAGGTCGGCTACGAACAACGTATGACACTCGCCCAGCCGGTGATCGGTACCGTGTGAGGCCTGTATGGCCGCGTCGATTCCTCTCCCGGTGACCGGTGCCTGGTCGCCCGGTGACGAGCCGGGTCACCGGCAGTTCTTCACGTTCGCGACCGACCGTCGATTCGCCCTCGATTGCGGTGTCGCCCTCTCCGATGTGGTCGTTGCCTACGAGACGTGGGGGCGACTCGATGCCGACGGATCGAACGCCGTGCTGCTGTGCCACGCGTGGACGGGCGACAGTCACGCCGCCGGCCCATCTGGTCGTGGCCATCCGACCCCGGGGTGGTGGGACGATACGGTCGGACCCGGCCAGCCGATCGACACCGACAAGTACTTCATCGTGTGCGCCAACGTGCTCGGCGGGTGTCAAGGCTCCACCGGACCCGCGTCACCGCACCCGGTCGACGCCAAGCCGTACGGATCGCGCTTTCCGGTGGTCACCATCCGCGACATGGTCAGGGCGCAGGCGCAACTCGGACTGCACCTCGGCGTCGCTCGCTGGCTGTCGGTGATCGGCGGCTCGATGGGCGGGATGCAGGCACTCGAGTGGGCGGTGATGTACCCCCGTCGGGTCGGCTCGCTCGTCGCTGTAGCCACCTGCATGCAGGCAACCGCTCAGCAGATCGCGTGGGGAGCGATCGGCCGGCGGGCGATCCGCCTCGACCCGAAGTGGCGCGGCGGCGACTTCTACGACGCCGACCCGGGCGACGGCCCTGCCGAAGGTCTCGAGATCGCCCGCATGGTCGCGCAGGTCACGTTCCGCAGCGACAACGTGTTCACCGACCGCTTCGGGCGCGAACTCGCCGACAAGGCCACTGTCGGCGACACGTTGGGGATGTGGCAGCGCTTCGAGGTCGAGCGTTACCTCGAGTACCACGGGGTCAAGCTGGCACGGCGGTTCGACACCAACAGCTATCTCGCCATCGGCAAGGCAATGGATCTGCATGACGTCGCTCGCGGGCGAGGGTCGCTGGATCGGGCGATGCTGCGCGTGGCGGCGCCGACGATGGCGGTTGGCATCTGGAGCGACATGCTCTACCCCGCCTACCAGCAGCAACAGATCCACGCCGCCGTTGCCGCCAACGGGGTGGCCAGCGAGTATGTCGAGATCGACTCGCCGCACGGCCACGACGCCTTCCTGATCAACAGCGATCAGCTGGCCGGCCCGCTCGAACGATTCCTCGGCACCGCCTCGAAATCGTTCTCGTCGATCGTCTGATCGTGCCGGAGGGTCTCGAAGCCGAGATCTGGCGCTCCGCCTGCGAGCCGCTCGTCGGTCGAACCATCGTGGGGGCCGTCGTCGACGAGCGAGTGGTCGCAGACGGCTTCGTCGCCCAGGTGACGGGCGTCAGGATCGAAGGCGCACGGCGAATCGGCAAGGTCGTGCTCCTCGACACCGATGGCCCGGCGATCGGGCTGCACTTCGGGATGACCGGGCGCCTGATGGTGGACGGCGTCGCCCCGATCGAACGGCTCGCCTACGCGTCAGGTCGCGATGACCCGGCATGGGATCGGCTCGTGCTGTCCGCGACGCCCGATGGGTCCGCCGGACCGCCGGCGCTGCGGTTCAACGATCCTCGTCGGCTCGGTCGCGTCTCGCTCGATGCCGATCTCAGCAGGCTGGGTCTCGACTTCTCCGAGATCACACCACGTCGGCTCACCACAGCGCTGGCCGAGAGGCACGGTGTGCTGAAGTCGACACTGCTCGACCAGCACGTCGTGGCCGGCCTCGGCAATCTGTGCGTCGACGAGATCTTGTGGTGGGCGGGGCTCGCCCCTCGGCGGCCGGTCGACTCGCTGTCGGCGGACGAGATCGAACAGCTCTCCTCGGCGATCCGTCGCCGACTGCCGATCATGCTGGCGTGCGGAGGCAGCACGACAGGGGTGCTGAACCCCTCGGTGCGTGCGACGTGCCCTCCGTGCGACCGCGATGGGACCCCGCTCGAGCGTGCGAAAATCGGTGGGCGCACTGCCGTGTGGTGTCCCATGCATCAGCGGTGATCCGTGCCGAAGCGGTGAACAGCTGGCACAATCGCTGCGCAGTGTCCGTCGTCGTTTCCCTTCCTGTCGTCGCATCGGCGTCCGTCGTCGCAGTCGTCGGTGCGGGTGACCCCGCGTCGAGTCGTCTCGTCTACGCGATGGTCGTCGGCCTGGCACTGATCGGCATGGCCTTCGTCCTGCTCGGCGTCTGGGTGCTGCGCCAGACTCGGCCCGACCTCGAAGTGCTCGCACCCCTCGAACGGATGGGCGACGGTGATTGGAAAAAGCGCGATCCGTCGACGCAACGACGGATGCTCGACGAGGTGCGCCCCGACGGGGCTCAGCCTCTCGTGCCGGAACCGCTACCGCCACCGCTCGATGACGAGTTCGAACAGGCAGACCATCCGGTGTCGTCGTTCAGTGACCTGGGACCCGGCATCGTTGCCGAGCAACGCGACAGCACACCACCGCACCTCGACGTCGACTTCGGTCTCGAACTCCCCGCTGGCGACGACGAGATCACCACCGACGACGAGACCGAGAGCGCCGCCGACGACGACCTGGAGCCCGGGTCCGACTCGGATGAGGCGTTGTCCGATCCTCGTGGGTGACTGCTAGATTGTCGCTCCACACGCGGACGTGGCTCAGTTGGTAGAGCGCAACCTTGCCAAGGTTGAGGTCGCCGGTTCGATCCCGGTCGTCCGCTCCAGAATCACCGGGAACCCGTGAAGGGTTCCCGGTTTTTCGTTTTTCGGGAAGTGTTCGGCGCCTCAGGCCGTTCGCCCCTGTTGGTGATGTCGTCGTCGGGGTGAAGATCGTGTCATGGGCGCCACGCGACGAGACCGCGCATCGGTGCTCTGTGTCGGGCAAACCACCGTGGACCATGTGTTCACGCTGGTTGGCGGGATCGATGTCGGCCACAAGAACGTCGCGACCAGCCACACCACTCGAGTCGGTGGTGTCGCCGCTACTGCCGCCATTGCCATCGCTCGGCTCGGCGGTTCGGTCCGTCTGCTCAGCCGTGTCGGCGACGACGAAGCCGGTGCCGCAGTGGTAGCGGCTCTCGACCGTGAAGGTGTCGACACCACTGGTCTGGAGCGTGTGGTCGGCGCAGCGACCTCCGTCTCATCGGTGGTCGTTGCTCCCGACGGCGCCCGAACCGTTGTCAATCACACCCCGGAGCAGATGTTCCGAGGCCCCGGTTCGGCGTCCAACCAAGGGTTCGACGCGGTCCTCGTCGACGGCCGCTGGCCGGACGCTGCAGTGGAGGCGCTGCGCAGTGCTCGCCGCAACGGTGTGCCCGGCGTGGTCGACGTCGATCGCCACCTCGCCGATCCGGCACACCGACGAGCCATCTTCGACCTCGCCAGTCACCTCGTGTTCAGCGAGGACGCTCTCACCCTGCTGGCCGGACGCGACGATCCCGTCGACGGGCTGCACGTCGCTGGCGACCTCACCGACGCGATGGTCGCAGTGACCTGCGGGGCCCGAGGGGTCCGCTGGTCGGACAACGGTGATGCGCACTCCGTCGATGCGTTCGAGGTCGTGGCCATCGACACGAACGGGGCGGGTGATGTCTTCCACGGAGCGTTCACGCTGGCGCTGGCCGAGGGATCAGAGCCAGACATGGCGTTCCGATTCGCGTCGGCCGCAGCGGCGCTGAAGTGCGAGACAGGCGAGACCCCGGATCGAGCGAACGTCGAGACGCTGCTCGCACGGCACGACCTCGTGGATGTCGTGCCATGACGTCGGCCTGGGTGATCGCGGTGGGTCGGCCCACGTTCGATCTCGAGTTCGGCGCTGCGCACGTCGAGGACGCGTGGGTGGTGCTCGGTGAACTGGATATCGAGATCGGTGGTGACCGGACGGTGGTCGTCGACGACATCGACGAGGCGATCGACTCGATCGGACCCTGCGATGTGGTCGTCGTGCTCCAGGCCACGTTCACCGACTCGTCGCTCACGGGTCGGATCGTCGATCGCACCGGCCGTCCGGTCCTGCTGTGGTCGTTTCCCGAGGAGCGAACCGGGGGCCGACTCCGTCTCAACTCGCTCTGCGGCGCCAACCTCGCGGCGTATCTCCTCCGACGGCGCAGACATCGCGCAGAGTTCGTCCACATCGATCCGGCGGGCACCACGGCCGTCGGTGTCGTCGGTGATGCGCTTGCCCGTCTCGCAGCGCCAGCGTCGTCCGATCCGACGAGAGTTCACTGCACCGCCCGATTGACGACCCGGCGTGGCGGACAGGACGATGGAGTACTCGCAGGCCTGCGAATCGGGGTCGTCGGAGATCCACCGGCCGGCTTCGAGCCGTGTGTCGGCGATGCCGACGAACTGTTTCGCTCCACGGGGATCGCCGTCGACCGGATTCCCCTGGACGACCTGTTCGCGGCAGCGGACGGCGTCGACGAAGTGGCCCGAGCTGACATCTTGCGCCGCATCCATTCGGCGATGATCATCGACGACGACGTCGCTCGGGCGGGGATCGACGAGAGCATCGCCCTGTTCGGCGGACTGAGGGAACTGGCGGCCCGTCACGGCTGGTCCGCCCTCGCCACCAGGTGCTGGCCCGAGTGCATGACGGAGTACGGAGCCGCTGCGTGCACGCCGATGGCGATGCTCACCGAGGACGGCGTGCCTTCGGTTTGCGAGGCTGACCTGTACGGTGCGGCAACGGCGCTCATCCTCAGACACGTGGGCGGATCCGACCCCTTCGTGGCCGACCTCGTCGATGCCGATACCCGTGATGACACCTCCGTGGTCTGGCATTGCGGTGTGGCACCGATCTCGATCGCCGACCCTCGCAGCGTCCCGGTCGGTATCACCCATCCGAATCGGCACCGTGCCCTCGCGAACCAGTTCGCACTGCGCCCCGGGTCGGTGACACTCGCCCGGCTCAGCCAGGCGAGCGGGCAGATCAGCATGGTGGTGGGATCGGGCGAGATCCTCGACCGGCCTCGGCCGTTCAGCGGCACGTGCGGCGTCCTCCGTTGGGACCGATCGGTCGACGAGGTGCTCCGTACGGTCTTCGATCGAGGGTTGGAGCATCACATCGGACTCGTCTACGGCGACCATCGCGATCGGCTCGAGGAGCTGGCCGCAGCGTGGGATCTCCCCGTGGTGGTCCTCGGCGACGACTGACACATTGCGCCGGGCGGCGGCGGTCCGAATTCTGCGCGGAGTCGTCGAGCGACCCGTGCTGGTGGCAGGCTGCTCGGCGTGGACGACACCTCGATGGAGAACTCGCCGGTACACGGCTCGGCAACGGTACGGATCGACGCATCACCAGAAGCGGTGTTCGCGCTGCTCACAGATCTGCAACAGCTCCCCGAGCTGAGCCCGGAGAACCAACGTTGCGAGCTGCTCGAGGGGTCGTCGGAGGTCGAGGTGGGTGCGAGGTTCCGGGGACACAACCGTGCGGGTGATTACGAATGGCACGCCGACTGCGAAGTCACCGTCTTCGAGCCCGGGCGGCGGTTCGCGTACCTGGTTCCTCCGGCCTTCGAACACGCCACCGAGTGGAGCTACACGATCGAGCCAGATGGAGACGGGTGTGTCGTCACCGAGTCGTTCCATGCACCGTTGCTCGCGCTTCCCGAGATCTACCCGGGAAGGATCGAGGGCCGACGAGACAACCTCGAAGGGGCGTGTCGGACCACGATGGCAAACCTCAAGGCCGCGTTCGAGCGCTGACCGTCGGCCGCTGACGCTCCGACCGCAGCGCAATTGCAGCTCTTTCGTACCCTCCGATGATGGCCGCCGCACCCCGTCCCGACCCCGTCTCGCAGGAATGGCTCGACTCGGTGATCGAGCCGGTCGTCGACCCCGATGCGGCGATCATCGACCCCCACCATCATCTGTGGCCCGTGGGCGGGGCGATGCCGTATGGACTCGGAGACCTCGAGGCGGACCTCGGCAGCGGACACCACGTGATCGACACCGTCTTCGTCGAGTGTGGCGCGGCCTACGACCGCAGCGGTGATGACGCGTTCGCCCCGGTCGGCGAGACCGTGTTCGTCACCGGCGAAGCAGAGCGCTCCGACCGGCAGGTGATGGGTGGCATCGTCGCCCACGCCGATCTGTGCGATGCCGCCAACCTCGACGCGGTGCTCGATGCCCACGCAGCCGCAGGCGGCGGTCGTCTCCGAGGGATCCGCCACGCCGGCTCGCATGCGTTGCATCCCGAGGTCTTGATGATCCCCGGCCGCGCTCCGGCGGAGCTGTATGCCGATCCGGCATTCCGGGCGGGAGTCACCCGGCTGGGGGAGCGTGGCCTCACCTACGACACGTGGCATTACCACTACCAGAACCAGGACTTCGCGGCGCTGGCCCGCAGCGTTCCCGGCACCACGATGGTCCTCGACCACTTCGGCACGCCGCTCGGAGTCGGACCGTACGAGTCGCAACGGGAGCACATCTTCGACCAGTGGACGGCCGACATCGTCGACATCGCCCGCTGCGAGAACGTTGTCGCCAAGATCGGCGGTCTGGCGATGCCCGACAACGGCTTCGGTTGGCACGCCGCCGACCACCCACCGACGTCCGACGAATTCATCGAGGCGCAGGGGCGTTACTACCTGCACACGATCGCGCAGTTCGGCCCCGAACGGTGCATGTTCGAGTCGAACTTCCCGGTCGACCGGCTTTCACTGTCGTATCGCACGTTCTGGAACGCAGCGAAGAAACTGGTCTCCGACTTCTCGGCCGACGAGCGCGACGCCATGCTCCGCGGCACCGCCGCCCGCGTCTACCGCCTCGCAACCTGACGCTTCGGTGAGTTTCAGCGCGGACGGGGTGCGCTGGAACTCACCGGAGCGACGCCCGGTTCAGTCGGGGGCGGGCTGCTCGGCTTCGGCCAGCATGGCTGCCATGACCTCGGCGAGCATCTGCGAGCGTGGTGGCATGCCGGGGAACTCTTCGGGTGGCGACGGATTTGCGCCTTCGCCGATCGAGTGGAAGCGCTCCATGGCGATCTCCAACCAGTCAGGGTGAGGGAAGATCCAGAATCGATCGTCCCGAACGGCACCCACCACCAGATCGGCGACCGCGGCGGGTGGCATGCCTTCGTCGATCGCTCGCCGCAGGTATCCGAGCGACACGTGCTGCGCTGCGGTCCGCACGGGTGGGGGTCCGAGTTCGGCCGGCCAGTTGCGTTCGGATTCGGCGATGCCCGTACGCACCCATCCGGGGCAGAGACAGCTCACGCCGACCGGCAGTTGAGCCGACTGCACCGTCGAGTACAGGCCCTCGGTGAGAGCGACCACAGCGTGCTTGGTGGCGTCGTATGGCGGTGCGAATCCGGGGTAGAGCCCAGCCATCGAGGCGGTGTTGACGATGTGGCCGCCTCCGGACATCACGATGTGCGGCAGGAACGCTCGCACCCCGTGGATGACGCCCCACAGGTTGACCCCGATGACCCACTCCCACGTTTCGATACCTCCGAGCCACGGGTCGCCGGCGCCGCCGACACCGGCGTTGTTGCACACGATGTGCACCGCACCGAAGCGATCCATCGTCGCAGTGGCGAGCGCCTCGACGGCCTCGACCTTGCTGACATCCGTGACGACAGTCAAAGTGTCGACGCCGTGTGCCCCCACCTCTGCCGCAGCAGCATCGAGCGCCTGCTGATCGATGTCGGCGAGCACCACAGAGCAACCGGCCGCAGCGAACGCGTTCGCCAATGCGAGGCCGATTCCGCTCGCAGCGCCAGTGACCACTGCAACCTTGCCAGGTCCGAGTTCCATCTGTTCCCCCTCATGAGTCGTGCCGTGGTGGCCGTCGGCGACCGTACCTGCTTCGACCGTCGCACGATCGACCGAACGGGTTCCGACGACATGACGTAGGCTTTCGGGCACCCATGGGAAAGGACCGCCGATGACCGAGAACTCCGTAATGACCCACCGCAACGTCGGGCTTCTGGCAGTCGAAGCAGTCGATGCGCCCGAGGTCGTCACCTCGGTATGGATCGACGAACAGTTGGCCGACACCTACGAACGCACCGGACTCAAGCCGGGCACGCTGTCCGAACTTGCCGGCATCGAAGAGCGGCGCTGGTGGCCCGAAGGTTTCACCTTCGACCAAGCAGCTGCGATGGCCGGACAGGCGGCACTCGATGCAGCCGGTATCGATCCTCAGCGTGTCGGCATGCTGATCTCCACCTCGGTGTGCAAGCACCACCTCGAACCGTCGGTGGCCTGCGCGGTCCACCACCAGCTCCAGCTCGCACCGAGCTGTCTCAACTTCGACGTCGGCAACGCCTGTCTGGGGTTCATCAACGGCATGCAGATCGCGGCGGCAGCGATCGACGCGGGGTCGATCGACTACGCCCTGATCGTCGACGGTGAGGGAAGCCGCCACACCCAGCAGACCACGATCGCACGGCTCCAGCAGCCGACCACCGAGGCCGCGGACGTCTTCGCCGAGTTCGCATCGCTCACCCTCGGATCCGGGGCTGCAGCGGCAGTGCTCTGCCGGCTCGACGAGCACCCCGAGGCGCACCGCCTCGTCGGTGGCGTTGCCCGCTCGGGCACCCAGCACCACGAACTCTGCGTCGGCGACCTCGATCGCATGACCACCGACACCCACGGTCTGCTCGTGGCCGGTCTCGACCTGGTCGAGGCGGCGTGGAAGCACTCCGGCCACGACTTCGACTGGGAAGTCGGCATGGACTGGTACATCGTGCACCAGGTCAGCCAGGTCCACACGCGGCTGATCACCGAACGCCTCGGGATCGACCCCGAGCGGGCACCCTTGACGTTCCCGAAATACGGGAACTGCGGGCCGGCGGCAATCCCGCTGACGCTGGCGAAGTCGGCCGATCGGATCCAAGTCGGCGATCGCGTGTTGTGTATGGGTATCGGGTCGGGGCTCAACACGAGCTTCACTGAAATCGTCTGGTGACCGCCGAGCGAAGCACGGTCGACGCCACACCAGAGGTGCCCGACGCCGACACGTGGCGCCGATGGGGCCTGGATCCGTCGTGGTCGCGGCTCGTCGACGTGTCCAGCCACGAAGGTGGGACACACCGGTGGCATGTGCTCGACTCCGGGGCCCCCACCGACGATGCGAATGCCCCGGTAGTGCTGTGCGTTCACGGCAATCCGACGTGGGGATACGCATGGGCGACGTTCCTCCGCCGGCTGCACCCTGCGTACCGGGTGGTCGCTGTCGACCAGCTCGGAATGGGCTACAGCGAGCGCACCACACCGCGTCGCTACAACGATCGTGTCCGCGATCTCGACGATGTGATCGTGGCGCTGCAGCTCGGTCGCAACTCACCGCTGGTCGTCGCGGCTCACGACTGGGGTGGAGCGATCGCCATGGGCTGGGCCGTCCAGGATCCCCGCCAGGTCGCCGGACTGATCCTCTGCAACACGGGCATCGCCGTGCCCGAGGGCCGGTCGGCGCCCGGGATCATCCGTCTCGCGGCCTCACCACTGCTGCTCGATGTCGTCTGCCGGGGCACGCCGATGTTCGTCGAGGGTACCGTCCGACTCTCTGGTCGGCGAATCAGCAAGATCGACCGCGAGGCGTTCCGCGCCCCGTACCGGACCGCCCCTGCCCGTGCAGCGATCGCCGACTTCGTCGCCGACATCCCGCTCGATGCAGGTGATCCCTCCGAGGCGGCGATCGCCGATGTCGCCGCTCGGCTCGAAGCGGTCCACGCGCCCGTGTTGCTCGCGTGGGGTGCACGCGATCCCGTGTTCAACGACGACTTCGCCGCCGACCTCGCTTCCCGCTTCCCGAATACGACGACGCATCGATTCCCCGCCGCCAACCATCTCGTGATGGCCGAAGCCGACGTGGCTGCCGTCGCCGAGACCTGGTTGACCGAGTTGTTCGGCGGCCGATTCGGTCGAGCCGGAGCCGGAGCCACCGCTGATGCCGATGCCGATGCCATTGCAGAGGAGTCGCCCAGCTCGCCGGAGACTGCGGACGTCACACCGTCGCTGTGGAGCGCACTCGATGCACGGCGCGACGAACCCGCCGAGGCGTTCGTCGACCTCGCGACGGGCGACTCCGTCACGTTCGCCGAACTGGCGCGACGCGTCGACGCTGTCGCCAGCGAACTGGGCCGACGTGGACTTCGACCGGGTGACCACGTTGCGATGCTTACGCCGCCCGGCGTGGACCTGGTAGCCGCCGTCTACGGGGTCTGGCGCGCAGGCGGTGTGACCGTGATCGCCGACCGAGGGTTGGGTGTGAAGGGTCTCGGCCGGGCGGTGCGATCGGCTCGGCCCAGGTTCGTGATCGGGCCTCGGCGGGCCCGCCTGGCTGCTGCGGTGTTCCGCTGGGCGCCGCGAGCGGTCCGGCTCGACATCGGCGAACTGGTCGTAGCTCCGGTTGACCAACTTCCTGGCGCCCCTGCCAGCGACGCTGCCTGTGCGGTGTTGTTCACGTCGGGCGCCACCGGACCCGCCAAGGGTGTTCGGTACCGCCATCACCAGCTCGTTGCGCAGCGCGATGCACTCGCTGCGACCTATTCGATCACTGCCGACGACCGGCTCGTCGCAGCCTTCGCGCCATTCGCCTTGTATGGCCCGGCGCTCGGCATTCCGACCGCTCTTCCCGATGTCGATGTCACCAAGCCCGCAGAGCTGACGGCGGACGCGCTCGACGCGGCCTGTGAGCGGATTTCGGCCACCTTGGCGTTCGCCTCGCCGTCGGCGCTGGCCAACGTGGCAGCGACGGCGAGGTCCGGAGCGAACCTTGCCGGCCTCGGACGGCTCCGAGTGGTGTTCTCCGCCGGAGCGCCGGTGCCATCTGAGACCTTGCGTGCGATCGCCGGTCTCGCTCCCGGAGCCACGTTGCACACGCCCTATGGCATGACGGAAGTGCTTCCGGTCGCCGATATCGAGCTGACGGAAATCGAGGAGGCGGAACGCAACGACGCGAACGGGGGAGTCTGCGTGGGCCTTCCAGTGGCCGGAGCCGAGGTCCGCATCGCAGTACTCGACTTCGACGCCGAGCATCTGCCACGGGAACTCGACAGCGGATCGACCGGCGAGATCCTGATCCGAGCTCCGTGGGTGTCGGACGGCTATCTCGGACTGTGGGCAACCGAGCGCGCCGCCCGGCCTGGCCCGATCGGCGACTGGCACCGTTCCGGCGATGTCGGCCACCTCGATGCCGACGGTCGTCTCTGGGTGGAGGGTCGGGTCGTGCACGTCATCCACACCGCGGGCGGACCAATCACGTCGGTACCCGTCGAGCGAGCGGTCGAGCGGGCACTCGGCGTTCCACGAGTCGCCGCGGTGGGTATCGGGCCGATCGGAAACCAGCAGTTGGTGATCGTGGTCGAGGATCCCGATGCCACGGAGGGTCCCGCCGTCAGCGAACTTGTCGCGTCGGTACGCCAGGCGGTCAGCGAATCCGTCGCATCGGTGTTGACCGTGCGGCGCCTGCCGGTCGACATCCGCCACAACGCCAAGATCGACCGTGCGGCGGTCGCGTCATGGGCAAGCGACGTCCTGGCGGGGCGGCGTGTCCGAGGCCTCACTCGGGGCCGGTGACGTCGTGAAGGTCCTCGTCACGGGCGGATCGAGCATGATCGGAGCCGGGGTCGCCATGGCGTTGGCAACTCGAGGCGACGACGTGGTCGTCCAACAGCGCAGCAGATCCGAGGCCGTCGGTGAACTCGACATCCGTCAAGAGCTCGGCGACATCCGAGACCTCGATGCCGTGCTTGCCGCAGCCGATGGGTGCGACGCAATCGTTCACCTCGCGGCCAAAGTGGGGGTGACCGGCGACTGGGAGGAGTACCGGTCGATCAACGTCGACGGAACCCGCAACGTGCTCACCGCAGCGCGACGTCTCGGTGTCGGACGTGTCGTCCACGTGTCGTCGCCGTCGGTGGCTCACGGTGGCGAACCGATCGTCGGGTCGTCGGCTGATGCGCCTGTACTCGGTCGACGCCGCGCGTGGTACCCCGAGTCGAAGGCGATGGCGGAGATCGACGCCTTGGCTGCGGCGGACGAGCAACTCGGTGTCGTGGCGATTCGGCCCCATCTGGTGTGGGGGCCCGGTGACACGCAGCTCGTCGGCCGGATCGTCGGACGCGCGGCGACCGGACGGCTCGCGCTGGTCGGCGGCGGGCGGGCGCTGGTGGACACGACCTACGTCGACAACGCGGTCGGCGCGCTCGTTGCGTCGCTCGATGCGCTCGAACCGGGTGCGCACTGTTCAGGTCGTGCCTACGTGGTGTCGAACGGCGAGCCGCGGATGATCCGCGAGCTCGTCGAAGGGATCTGCCGCGCCGCAGGCGTTCCGTTCGCTCCGAGGACGGTTTCGTTGGGTGTCGGGCGTTCGCTCGGTGCGGTCGTCGAACGGGTCTGGCCGCTGCTGCGCCGCAGCGACGAGCCCCCGTTGACGCAGTTTCTCGCTGAGCAACTCGGCACCGCCCACTGGTTCGATCAGCGACCAGTGCGAGACGATCTCGACTGGACGCCGAGTGTGTCGATCGACGATGGCCTGGCACGTCTCGCCGAGTGGTTCGCCACCGATCGGCGCGTCGTTGCCCCATGAGCCGGTGGGGCCGCTATCGTCGTCCCGTCGACCTGGCGACGTGGCCGAGTGGTTTAGGCAACGGCCTGCAAAGCCGTGTACATGAGTTCGATTCTCATCGTCGCCTCCAACCCCTGAGTGGGAGTCTCCCGCTCAGGGGTTGTTTGCGCCTTCGGTTTGACCGAGTTCTCGATGTGGGTAGCCCCCGCGCATGGCTGATGACGACACGGTCCACGACGCACAGACACAACCTGCAACGTCCACCGTTGCGGTCCGAACGGCCCCTGGGTTCACCGAGGCCGAGGTCATCGAACTCCGCCGGCGCCTCGGCGAGGACCATGACGATCAGGGATCGAGCCGCTTCGGCTGGTTCCTGATCGGCTTCGTTGCCGCTCTGGCCTCGATCGCCGTGGCAGCCCTCGTGTTCCTCGCGGTCTCGGACCGGGACGACGACGGCAACATCAATCTCGACGTTCCCTCCGTCGAGGTCGACGGCTGACCTACGACGAACGCTGAGACCCTCGCGGCCGGCGTGCTGCGACGACCCCGGCAGCGAACACGCCCGATGCGCCGAGACCGATCAGCACGGCAACCAGCACGTTCCCATCGTCGGACTCGTCGGAGGTGTCGTCGGTCGGGGGCGTAGTGGTTGTCGGGATCGAACCGATCGTCGAGGTCGGGGTTTCCTCCGTGGAGGGCGTCGGGGGGGGCGGGGCCGGCCCCCGGGGCCAACCCGCGGAAACCCGCCGGGGCCCCCCAATAACCACCAAACACAACGCGCCCCCCCAAAGGCCCCCCCCTTTCCCGGGG
>JBBQEU010000017.1:0-37236 GCA_038321235.1 Acidimicrobiales bacterium
GCCAACCGCCTCGGAGCATCAGCGCTGATGCAGGGCCTGTCCGACGGCTACTTCGTGCTGCCGTACACCATCGCCCCGTACCTCTCCGACCTGCTCAACAAGCCGGTGCCCGACACGAGTCATCCCGAATTCGCCAAGATCCAGCAGGAAGCAACCGACCGCTTCAAGCAGTACATGGCGATCGGCGGCACCAAGACCCCCGACCACTTCCACCGCGAACTCGGCCAGATCATCTGGGACTACTGCGGCATGGACCGCAACGCCAACGGGCTCGAGAAGGCACTGTCGGAGATCCCGGCGCTGCACGACGAGTTCAAGAAGGACCTCCGGGTCACCGGATCCGACACCAGCATCAACCAGACCCTCGAGAAGGCCGGACGCGTCGACGACTTCTTCGAACTCGGCATCTTGATGTGCAAGGACGCACTCAACCGCGAGGAGAGCTGCGGCGGACACTTCCGATCCGAGCACCAGACCGACGACGGCGAAGCCCTTCGCAACGACGACGACTTCGCCTACGTCAGCGCCTGGGAGTGGACGGGTGATCCGTCGAACCCGATCGAGAACAAGGAACAGCTCGAGTACGAAGTCGTCAAGTTCGCAACCCGGAGCTACAAGTGACCACCCTCACCAACCTCACCCTCAAGATCTGGCGCCAGGACGGCCCCGACGCCCAAGGGCGATTCGAGTCCCACCAGATCCCCGAGATCAGCGACGAGGCGTCGTTCCTCGAACTGCTCGACATCCTCAACGAGCGCCTGATCGAAGAGGGCAAGGACGCCATCGTCTTCGACCACGACTGTCGCGAGGGCATCTGCGGTACCTGTTCGCTGATGATCGACGGCGTTGCCCACGGCCCCCAGAAGGGCACCGCCACCTGCCAGGTGCACATGCGGGTGTTCGACAGCGGTGACGAGATCGTGATCGAACCGTGGCGAGCAGCGGCGTTCCCGATCATCAAGGACCTGATGGTCGATCGTGCCGCCTTCGACCGGATCATCGAAGTGGGTGGCTACATCACCGCCCAGACCGGCGGTGCCCCCGACGCCAACCTGATCCCGATCCCCAAGCCGGTGGCCGACGCAGCGATGGACGCTGCGGCATGCATCGGCTGTGGCGCCTGCGTGGCGGCGTGCCCGAACGGCGCGGCCAGCCTGTTCACGTCCGCCAAGCTCGCCCACCTCAACCTGTTGCCGCAGGGCCAGGCCGAGCGGTACAAGCGCGCCGAGGCAATGGTGGAGAAGATGGACGAGTACTTCGGATCGTGCACCAACCACGGCGAATGCCAGGCGGCGTGCCCCAAGGAGATTTCGATCGACAACATCGCCACGATGAACATCGACTATCTGAAGTCGAAGTTCAAAAATCGTCGTTCGCTCGCGCGGTAGCGCGCTTGCCCCCGCTCACGGGTCCTGTCACCGGTACCGGCTGGCGTGCGGCCTGGCGGCCGTCCCCATCGCTACCCGTGCCACCCGTTCGCTGGCTTGCCGCTTCGTGCGGTTCACTCCTCTGCCTGGGCGTCGCGACGAGTTCGCTCATCGCTGATGGGTCGGCGCCTACGGGGCGACGATTGATGTTGTGTAGCGGTTCTCGTTGGTGACGTCGCCGCTCGTGAGCGTCAGGTCGAGGGTGATCGTTCCGGTGGCGTCGGGGGTGTCGAGGCGGAGATGGCCGACCTTGACGACGTCGTCGGCCGGGATCGGACCGCCGAAACGCCACCGTTGCTCGCCCCCACTCCATGACGCCACCGCGTCGACGACCGCGAAGTCGAGTGGTTCGCGCAGGTCGCTCACGACGTGTACGTCGACGTCGAGCTGCTGTCCGGGTTGCAACTCGTCGGGCAGCGGATCAGCAACGACCAGTACCGGTGCGCACGCGGCGGCAACCGCCGAGAAGGCGATCTTGGGGCGTCGTTCGTGATCGAGGATGCTCGACGAGATCGCCGGGGCCGAGTCGTTCAGCGACGAGAAGCAGAACCCCCCCGTCGGACGATACTTGAGCCGCCGAAGCGTCTCGATCTGCACCTTCAGGACGTGGGCTTGGTAGTACTGCAGCGTCTCCCGCCACTCGTCGAAACTGTCGAAGTCGGTCGGTGGGAAGTTGCTCTCGGTGGCGGCCCGCTGGTAGCCAATTTCGAGCTGGACCAGGTCCCAGTCGAGGCCCGGCCACTCGTACGACTCGAGCTGCTCGTCGATGAACGGTGCACTGGCTGGCGGTGAATCGGAGCCGAACTCACTGACGAAGCGCACCATTCGCGGAAGACGGGCAGCGAAGTCCGCGAGGTCCTCCGCTTCACCGTGGCGCCAACCGAACCACAGGTGGCTGTCGGTGCCGTCGAGCTGGGGGAGATGTGGGACGACACCCGAGTGGGCGACGACCCGACGGCTCGAGTCGGCCCGCTCGAACGCCCGCTTCACCCACCGGTCGAGCACCGACTTGTTCCACGACGGCAGCTGCTGGGCTACCAGCGTTCGCGCTCGTCCCCGCCAGCCTGCGGCGGTGACACCGGCGTCGCTCGCGGACGGATCGTCGTGTGCCGTCCACATCGCGATCGACGGATGATGGCCGAGCGAGTCGACCGCGGCTCGTGCCTGCTCGACCGCTTGGTGGCGCACGGAGCGCGAGTGGCCCCACTGCAGCGGGAAGTCCTGCAGGAGGAGGATGCCCGCTTCGTCTGCGGCGTCGTACACGGCTCGGTCGGCGATGTGCCCGTGGACACGGAGCGCGTCGAGTCCGAGGTCGACCGCGGCACGGAGATCGGCTCGGATCATCTCGTTGGTTGCATTCGCCGGACCCGCCGTGGTCGGAAGCAGGTTGGCTCCCTTGAGGAAGATCCGTTCGCCGTTCACCGAACACACCCAGTCGTCCCACACGATCTGGCGAAGGCCGGTGCGTCGCTGACGGCGATCGCTCACTTCGCCGTCGACGATCACTTCGACATCGACAGCGATGAGCGGTTGGTGGCCGAGTGCTCTCGGCCACCAGAGCTGGGGATCGATGATGTCGATCGTCCACTCGAAATCGTTGTGGCCCGCGGCGATCGACTGGTGCTGTTCGTCGACTTGGTCACCGTCGACGTAGGTGCGCATCGTCACCGGCGTCAGTCGGTCGCTGTCGAGACGCGTCGCGATGCGCAGGTGGGCGCGACGTGTGTCGGCGTCGCGACACAACACTCGGAGGCGATCGATCTGTACGGGACCGGTGTCGTAGAGAGACACAGGCCGCCAGAGGCCACCGGGATTGCGGTTCGACCCGATGCCCGCCGGCGCCTGGAACACGCCGGTGATGTTGCGCCTTCCGGCGGTGCCCGACTGAGGTGAGCAGGTGACCTCGACGGCGAGGACGTGCTGGTCTCCGAAGCGCGACAGCGAGGTGACATCGAAGCTGTGACCGACGAAGTACCCCTCGGGGTCGCCGAGGTAGGCGCCGTCGAGCCAGACGTCTGCTTGGTAGAAGATGCCGTCGAGCGTGATCCATCGCCGCCGCCCCTCGGCGGGTGGCGCGGCGGTGAACTCGTGGCGGTACATCAGCGGACCGTCGCTGGCGGCGAAATCGGGTGAGTCCTGCCAGTGGCCCGGCACGGCGATGCGCGACCAATCGGAGTCGTCGGTGTCGAGGCCGATGCCGTTGCGGCGCACGTCGTCGTCGGCCTCGGCCGCCAACCAGGCCCCGGACAATTGCATGGGTCGAGCGTACGCCCACCGAGTGGTGAGCTCGCATGCTCACGTTCGCTCCTGTCGGGGTAGGTTCGATCCATGGCTGACATGGATCGACCGCAGGCGACGACGTTGGGGGAACTCCAGGCTTCCGGCTGGGTCTCGCGTCCCGTGAAGCAGGAGGTGCGTGAGCACGCCATCGAGAAGGTGGCGGCGGGCGAACCGCTCTTCGAGGGGGGTGTCCGGCTATGAGAACACCGTGATGCCGCAGCTCGAGAACGCGATGCTCGCCGGCCACGACGTGATCTTCCTCGGTGAGCGCGGCCAGGCCAAGACTCGCATGATCCGCTCGCTCATCGGCCTGCTCGACGAGTGGATGCCGATCGTCGCTGGCAGCGAGATCAACGACGACCCGTACTCGCCGGTCTCGAAGCATGCTCGCGACCTGGTCGAGGAACTGGGAGACGACACACCGGTCCATTGGGTGCATCGCAGCGAGCGATTCGGCGAAAAGCTGGCCACGCCCGACACCTCGATCGCCGATCTGATCGGCGAGGTCGACCCGATCAAGGTGGCAGAAGGCCGCTACCTCTCCGACGAACTGACGCTCCACTACGGGCTGGTTCCGCGCACGAACCGGGGCATCTTCGCCATCAACGAGTTGCCCGATCTCGCCGAGCGCATCCAGGTCGGCATGCTCAACGTGCTCGAGGAACGAGACATCCAAATTCGCGGCTACAAGATCCGTTTGCCGCTCGACGTGATGCTGCTGGCGTCTGCGAACCCCGAGGACTACACGAACCGCGGACGCATCATCACGCCGCTGAAGGACCGCTTCGGCAGCCAGATCCGCACCCACTACCCGCTCGAGGTCGACACCGAGGTGGCGATCATGCGCCAGGAGGCGGTGGTACTCGACATCACCACCGCCGCAGGCCGTGTCACCGTCGACGTTCCGGAGTACCTCGCCGACGTCGTCGCCACGTTCAGCCATCTCGCACGCGCCAGCAACCACGTCAACCAGCGATCGGGTGTCAGCGTGCGGCTCAGCGTGGCGAACTACGAGGCGCTCGCCGCCAATGCGCTGCGGCGCGGGCTGCGCTCCGGTGAACGCCACATCGTCGCCCGCGTCGACGACCTCGACGCGCTGGCGGCAAGCTCGATGGGCAAGATCGAGATCGAATCGATCGAGGACGGTCGCGAGGGTGTGATCATGGAGAACCTCATCAAGGGTGCGGTTCTCACGGTCTTCAAGGACACCGTCCCGCCGGAGCAGACCCGCGCGGTCGTCGACGCATTCGAGGCCGGAGCGGTCGCCCATACCGGCGAAGGAGTCACCAGCGAAGAACTCGCTCGTCTCGTCGAGGACGTCGACGCGCTGCGGGCTCCGGTCGCGATGCTGACCGGTGGCGACGAGTCACCTGCTGCTGTCGGTGGTGCCGTCGAGTTCGTCCTCGAAGGTCTCCACCTCAGCAAGCGTCTGAACAAGGACGCCTCCGGCGCCAGCGCCACCTACCGCGGTCGCACCTGACCCGAACGTGGTTGGAAATGAAACCGAGGGGTCAGACCCCTCGGTTTCATTTCGGTCAGTCGAGCAAGGCGGAGCTCGAGGGGGTGGATGCGCGGGTGGCGTCGAGCAGGCCGGGTGTCGAGTCGGGACCGGCGATCCCGGGCTCGAGGAACGCGACCTCGAGCGGGACGCCGTCGGCGAACGCATCATCGAGCATCGAACGCCACGCCGCGACGATCTCTCCGGCGATGTCCGGGTCCTGGTGATCAGCGCTGAAGCTGGCGACCACCGACGCGTTGTCGACGGAGTCAGCGGCCTCTCGGATCTCGCCACCCCAGCGATCGACGCAACCAGCGAGCGTGGCTGCATCGACCACGCCGTCGTCGTCCCACGCGCCGGTGAATACAGCGCCGAGGAGGTTCGTTCGTCCGACGTATCGATCGACGGTGTTGGCCTGGTCGCGTAGGTCGACAGCTGCCACCACCGGAGGTCCGCCCGCGAGAATGCCCCACGTGTCGATCCAGGGTTGCTCGGGGGCGCCAGGGGGGATGCAGGCGAATGGCACCCAGCCGGCGACGATGTCGCCGAACCGGGCGGCGGCGCACTCGACCCACCGTGGCCACCAGCTCGTGAAGGTCTCGTCGTCGTCGAAGCCACCGTCGTTGTCGAACCATCGCGGGACCGATCCCTCGTGGAGGCATGCCCACGGTCGTACACCGATCGCATCGGCGGCCAGCACGATCTGTTCGAATCGCTCGGCCCAGTCGTCGTCGATGGCGCCCGGTTTGGGTTGCAGTCGCGCCCAGTCCAGCGTGATCCGCACGTCGGTGATTCCGATGTCCTGGAGGGCGGCCAGGTCGTCAGGCCAGCGCGTGCGAAAACCGTTACCCGCCGTGGGGCCGCGGTCGGCGGTGTCGGCATAGCCGAGTGTGGCAGCCGTGGTGAGCGAGGCGCCCCGGAGGAAGGTCATGCTTGCCGGTTGTCAGATGAACGGTGAGCGCGTCCAGAGCTCGGATGCGTCCAGGCTCGCCGAGTGGGGAACGCCCGACAGGCTGACCACGTCGATGGGCCCAGGGAACCCACGAAGCTCGACCTCGCCGTACGGCTCTGCGGTGACACCGGACGGCAGACGGTCGAGCTGCATCGTCGGCATCAGCACTTGGACGCCGCGGGCGTAGTCGCACAGTCGGGCTGCCATGTTGACCGCCGAGCCGATGTAGTCGTCGCCCTCGAACAGCAGGGCGTGGCCGGTGGCCAATCCGGCGCGGATGGTGAGCGGCGTACAGACATCGGTGGCAAGTTGTTCGAGGTCGAGGACGAACTCGATGGCGTCGCCCTGGTCGACGGCTACCACCATGCAACCGTCACCGAGCCACTTGGCGATACGTACACCGCGGTCGGACGCGACGGTGCGAACGATGCCGCGGAACGTGCTGAGGATGCGGCCGGCGGCATCGTCGCCGAACGCAGCGGTGTAGTTCGTGAATCCGGACAGGTCGACGAATACGAACGTGCGGGGGACACGCATGCGACGATGTTACGGGCTCCGAGCAGCGAAGCGGGGGAGGACCCGTTAAGTTCCAGCCATGGCGAAGCGGTTCGAGTACTCCCGCTGGGACGGCACCCAGACCGGCTTCGAGTTCGACGCCGATGCGGCCTTCGACGAACTCACCGATGAGTTGCTCTATCACGGCGACGTCAACGCGGCGTTGCGTCGGATGATGCAGGAGGGCATGACCGATCGCAACGGCGAGCAACTTCAGGGCTTGCGTGAACTCCTCGAACAGCTGCGAGCCGAACGCCAGAAGCGTCTGGAGAATTCAGATCTCGGCGGCGTCTACGACGAGATCAAGGACCAACTCGACGACATCATCGACGAAGAACGACATGCGATCGAGAATGCTCGTCGAGACGCCGAGAACTCCGGTGACGAACGCCGAGCCCAGAATGCCCAGGCCGCCGCCGAGGAGCGCAACATGCGCCTCGACCTGATGCCCGACGACCTGGCCGGCAAAGTGCGCGAACTCGACGCATACAACTTCGAGTCGAAGGAGGCCAAGCAGCGCTTCGACCAGCTCATGGACAAGCTGAAGGATCAGCTGATGCAGCAGATGGTCGACCAGATGTCGGGCGCGATGCAGAACATGACCCCCGAGGACATGGCGCGCATGAAGGACATGATGGCGGCACTCAACGAGATGCTCGAGAAGCACCAACGAGGCGACGACCCCGGCTTCGAGCGGTTCATGGAAGAGTACGGCGACTTCTTCCCCGAGAACCCCGAGACCGTCGAAGAGCTCCTCGAACAGATGGCCAAGCGCATGGCGGCCATGCAGGCGATGATGAACTCGATGACGCCCGAGCAGCGGGCGCAACTGCAGCAGCTGTCCGATCAGCTGATGGAAGACATGGATCTGCAGTGGCAGATGCAACAGCTGTCAGGGAACCTCCAGCAGATGTTCCCGCAGCTCGGTTGGAATCAGAGCTACGACTTCGAAGGCCAGGACCCCATGGGGTTCCAACAGGCGATGCAGGCCATGAAGGACATGGGTGACCTCGATCAGCTCGAGAACCTCCTTCGAAACGCCGCCAGCCCCGGTGCTCTCGCCGAAGCCGACATGGATCGCGTGCGTGACCTGATGGGCGACGATGCGGCCAAGTCCCTCGAACGGCTCGCCGAGCTGACCAAGATGTTGGAGGATGCCGGCCTCATCGAGCAGAAGGAGGGCCGGCTGGAGATGACGCCCAAGGGCCTCCGCAAGATCGGCGCAAACGCGTTGCGCGATCTGTTCTCGAAGCTGGCCAAGGACACGCTCGGCCAGCACGACACCAGCAATCTCGGCCAGGGCCACGAGCGCACCTACGACACCAAGGCCTACGAGTACGGCGACCCGTTCCAACTCGACTTGAACCGCACGATCCGCAACGCGCTTCGGCGCAGCGGCGGCGGCACCCCGATCCAGCTCGACCCGGCCGACTTCGAGATCGAACGCACCGAGCACGTCACGAGGTCGTCGACGGTGCTGATGCTCGACCTGTCGTTGTCGATGCCGATGCGCGACAACTTCCTGCCCGCCAAGAAGGTGGCGATGGCGTTGCACAGCCTGATCACCTCACAATTCCCACGCGACTACCTGGGCATCGTCGGCTTCTCCGAGACCGCCCGTGTCCTCACCGCCGAGCAGTTGCCCGAGGTGTCGTGGGACTTCGTGTACGGCACCAACATGCACCACGGCTTCACCTTGGCGCGCAAGCTGCTGGCTCGCGAGTCGGGCACCAAGCAGATCATCATGATCACCGACGGCGAGCCGACGGCGCACATCATGGACAACGGCATGCCGTTCTTCAACTACCCGCCGGTGCGCGAGACCGTCGAGGCCACGCTGCGTGAGGTGGTGCGCTGCACCAAGGAGCAGATCCGCATCAACACCTTCGGCCTCGGTGCCGACGGTTCCCTGCGCCACTTCATCGAGCAGCTGACACAGATCAACCGGGGCCGGGCGTTCTTCACCACGCCCGAGCACCTGGGTGATTACGTGCTGGTGGACTTCATGCAGGGCAAGCGCGAGCTCGCCCGCCGCGGCCGCCGCGCCGGCTGAATCGCGCGCACCGCGCGATTCGTTCGAAATCCGCCCTTGCCAAATCCGTCTGTGCTATGGCAGAATGACGCCACTGTAATTACGTCGCTGTCGATCGTTCGTTGGGGGCGGGTGATTGCGGACACATTCGACGCCTCCGGGCCCGCAGGGAGAACCTCCACATGCAGTTCATCACCACATCCAGCATCACGGTCAGCGCCGTCCCGGTCGAACCCGACCCCGATTGGCACGACTACGCGAACTGCCTCGGCGTCGATCCCGATCTGTTCTTCCCCGAGCGTGGGGCATCCACTCGCGAGGCCAAGGAGGTGTGCCGTGGCTGCGAGGTGCGTCACGACTGTCTCGAGTTCGCCCTGCAGAACGGCGAGAAGTTCGGGATCTGGGGCGGCTTGTCGGAGCGGGAACGACGTCGGATTCGTCGCCAGCGGGCCCAGGTCGCACGCAGCACCATCACTGCCTGAACTGCGCTACCCGGCGACGAACACTCCGGGTCGCGCTGCCGAACACGTCCGACCATGAGGTAGCGTGTCCGACATGCCAGGTGGTCCCGAGTGGATAATCATCTTGATCGTGGTGTTGGTGCTCTTCGGTGGCTCGCAGCTGCCCAAGCTCGCCAAGAACCTCGGCAAGGCCCAGAAGGAATTCAAAGACGGGATCGCGGACTCCAACAAGCCTGACGAGACCTCGGGGTCGACGGGCCCGGCCGCCTCGAACGACGAGTTGAAGTAGTCCCCGGCCCGTCGGGCCGGTCGAGTCAGACCATCGCGTCGACGCGACGGCGCTTGAGGATGCGGCGACGCTCGCGTTCGCTGCAGCCGCCCCAGACGCCGTGTTCGATGCGCTCTTCGAGCGCGAACTCGAGACACGTCGAGAGCACGGGGCAGTCCTTGCAGATCTTGCGTGCTCGGTCGACGCCCACTCCGTCACTCGGGAAGAAGGTGGCCGGCGGATGCAGCCGACAGTTGCCTTCGGCCATCCAGGCCGTCGCCGAATCAGGGTCGTGCGGCACATGTGCGGTCTCGACGGGGATCTGGTGCGAACGGGCGGTGAACTTGGCCATTGGTGACCCTTCCTGCGGGAGCTGTTCGGTGTGGAGTACGGATTGGACGTTCGGCACGTCCGTTCGGTTCCGGATTGCGTCGGAATCCGATGGGCAATGTCCGGTCTCAGTGTGTCCCAGCCGGGTAAGAACACGGTGGGTACCGATTGTTGCGTGCTTGGTGGCAAACCGTAACACATCCGTAATGTTGGTGCGAGGATCTGTCCTGCGACCGGTCGTGGCTGGTGGCGATAGAGTCGGCCGACATGACCGACCTCGCCGAAACCCAGGCCCCGCGGGCCCATGCCCGCATCGTGTACCACGGCCCGGTGGCACCACACTGGGAGGTCTACGGCGACTGGGGCGACCGCCAAGTGCTCGACGAGTTCCGTGCTCGGGTGCTCGCGCGGCTGGTGTTGTTGCAGCGCGACGACCCGCAGTTCCGCCGCAATCGCGAACGCATCGTGCGTGACGCCGAACGCGAACTTATCACCATCGAATGGGACCTCGGTTACGCCGAGGACGACGGCTGATCGACCTGTCCGAGCTGCGAGGAACGAACCCGGCAACGATGAGCGACGAGCGGTTCACCAGTCGGGAATTGAGCTGGATCCAGTTCAACGATCGCGTCGTGCAGCTTGCCAGCGAGCCCGGAATCCCGTTGCTCGAGCGGGCGAAGTTCTGCGCCATCGCGGCCACCAATCTCGACGAGTTCTTCCAGGTGCGCGTCGCCGCGCTCAAGGACCAGATCGTCGCCGGCATCGACCGGCCTTCGCCGGACGGCCGCACGCCTGCGCAGACCCTCGCCGAGGTCGGTCACCGGGTCCTCGAGTTCGTCGATCGGATCGACGGAGCGTTCGTCGACCATCTCGTGCCCGAATTGCGGGCGGCGGGCATCGACATCGTGTCGTGGACCGACGTCACCGCTGACGAGCGCGCCGAACTCGACGACTGGTTCGACGAACGAGTCTTCCCGGTACTCACCCCACTCGCCGTCGACCCGGGGCATCCGTTTCCCTACATCTCCGATCTCGCCCTCTCGCTGGCGGTCAACGTGGCCGACCCGGAAACCGGCGACCGACGGTTCGCTCGACTGAAGGTCCCCAAGTTGTTCCCGCGCCTGGTGCCGGTCGCATCCGGTCGGTACTTGCCGGTCGAACAGCTCATCGCCGCCAAGCTCGACCGGCTCTTCGTCGGGATGATCATCGAGGACTGGGCTCCGTTCCGTGTGAGCCGCAACGCCGACCTCACGCTCGAAGAAGAGGAGGCCGACGACCTGCTCGAAGCCGTCGAGATGGAGCTGCGCCGGCGTCGGTTCAACAAGGCCGTTCGTCTCGAGGTGTCGCACGACATCGGCGCGGAAGTGCTCGAGCTGCTCGTGCGCGAACTCGAACTCACGATGGACGACGTCACGTTCCATCGGGCGCCGCTCGACCTGAGCTTTCTCTGGCAGCTGCTCGACCTCGACCGTCCCGACCTCAAGGACGAGCCGTGGCCGGCGGTCACGTCCGGTCGGATCGCGGCCGCCGACGAGATCGACCGTCCGATCTTCGACGTGATGCGCCATCGTGCCGTGATGCTCCACCACCCGTACGAGAGCTTCGCGACCAGCGTCGAGGCGTTCATCTCGCAAGCCGCCGACGACCGCAAGGTGCAGTCGATCAAGATGACGCTGTATCGCGCCGGTGGCGACAGCGGGATCATCCGCAGCCTCATCCGCGCGGCCGAGCGTGGTGTGCAGGTCGCTGTGCTCGTCGAACTCAAGGCTCGATTCGACGAAGCCAACAACGTGCAGTGGGCTCGCCAGCTGGAGCGGGCCGGCGTTCATGTCGTCTACGGCATGGTCGGTCTGAAGACGCACAGCAAGGTGGCGCTCGTGATCCGCGACGACGGCGACCAGCTGCGTCGCTACATCCACATCGGCACCGGGAACTACAACGCCAAGACTGCGAAGATCTACGAGGACATCGGCGTGCTCACCTGCTCGCCCGACATCGGCGACGACGTGACGCAGTTGTTCAATCACCTCACCGGGTACAGCCGCTCGGAGGACTACCGCGAACTGCTCGTGGCGCCGCGGGATCTTCGTCGTCAACTCGTCGACCTGATCGACCACGAGGCGTCGTTCGGTGAGGACGGCCACATCGTGCTGAAGTGCAATTCGATCGCCGACGACGACCTGATCGAGACGCTGTACGCCGCGAGCGCTGCGGGAACCCGAATCGACCTGGTCGTGCGGGGGATCTGCTGCCTTCGTGCCGGTGTGCCGGGTCTGTCCGAGACCATCCGGGTGCGCAGCATCCTCGGCCGATACCTCGAACACAGCCGCATCTACCGGTTCGCACACGGCAACGTCGTGCACGGCGAGCGCCTCCCGGCGGCCACGACCGATGCGGTCTATCTCATCGGATCGGCCGACCTGATGCCTCGCAACCTGAATCGGCGTGTCGAGGTGATGGTGCCGATCGAGCACCCGCGCCACACCGCTGCGCTCGACCAGACGCTCGGCTTCTCGCTCGCCGACGACGTGGTCGCATGGGAACTGCAGCCGGACGACACGTGGGCGCGCATCGGGCCGACGAACTCGTTCGAACCGCACAGCCAGGAGCGGATGTACCGCTGGATGGTCCAGCAGCAGCTCTCGGGCCGTTCTTGAGGCGATCGTTCGCCGGATCGTCGGCGTCCGTTCACCTCTCGTTCACCCGAACAGGGGTTCCAGTTCACCTTGGGTGTTTACCGTGCCTTCCTGATGCCGACGATCGTCGCATCTACATGAACAGATGATGACAAAACAACATCCCCCTACGAATGGAGTTGGAAACGTGAACACGTCCAAACGCCGCATCCTCGCCGGCGCCCTTGCACTGACCCTCGTCGCCGCAGCATGCGGCAGCGACGACGATGCCACCAACGACACGTCGGCCGCCGACGTGACCCCGGCCCCCGACTCGACCGACGACATGACCGAGACCACCGACGACATGACCGAGACCACAGACGACATGACCGAGACCACCGACGGCGGCGAGGCCATGACCGAGGTGTCCGGAACGCTCATCGGCGCCGGAGCGTCCTCGCAGGCAGCCGCGATGGCGGGTTGGCAGGCCGGATTCCAGGCTGCGAACCCCGACGCCACGGTCGAGTACGACCCGATCGGATCCGGTGGTGGACGCGAGACGTTCCTGTCCGGTGGATCCGACTTCGCTGGGTCCGACTCGGCCCTCGACGACGAAGAGTACGCCACGTCGATCGAGCGTTGCGCCGGCGACCAGGGTGCCATCAACCTCCCGCACTACATCTCGCCGATCGCGTTGCCCTACAACCTCCCGTCCATCGAGGGAGAGACGCTGAACTTGAGCGCCGAGGTGATCGCTGGCATCTTCGCCAACCAGATCACGAACTGGAACGATGAGGCCATCGCCGCCGACAACCCCGGTCTGGAGTTGCCGGACCTGACGATCAACCCGGTCCATCGCTCCGATGACTCGGGCACGACCAAGAACTTCACGGACTACATGTCGCAGACCGCTCCCGACATCTGGACCTTCGACGCGATCGAGCCGTGGGACATCGACGGCCCCGGTGGCGGCGAAGGCGCACCGCAGACCAGCGGCGTCGTGGCTGCGGTCGGTGCGGGTGAGGGTTCGATCGGCTACGCCGACGCAAGCCAGATCGGAGATCTGCCCGCAGCGGCGGTCGGTGTAGCAGGAGAGTTCGTCGAGTTCTCGCCCGAGGCCGCAGGCCGCATCGTCGACGCCTCCGAGCGCACCGGCGGGCAGAGCGAGTTCGACTTCGCCATCGATGTGAACCGGAACCCCGACTCCGCCGACACGTACCCGATTGCGCTCGTCTCGTACCACATCGTCTGCCTGCAGTACGACAGCCAGGAGACCGTCGATCTGGTGAAGGCCTTCATGACCTACGTCGGCTCCGACGAAGGTCAAGCCGCCTCGGCCGAGTCCGCTGGTTCGGCACCGATCTCCCCGGAGGTCCAGGCAGAGATCCTGAACTCGATCGACCAGATCTCGGTCGCATCCTGATCCCCCGGTGCGCCATTGCGGTGCGCCGACTCGAATACCCCCGAGATGACCGCCTGAAAAGGTAGGGGTCCGGGTCCACTACCGTGGGCTCGGACCCGGGTCATCGTCCCGCCCTCGATTCCCGTCGATCACCCGTGCATCCCGGAGCACAGCGGAGGCTCTCCACGTGACCATCACCGAAACACCGCCAGGCACCGGTCCGGCGTCGCCCACCGAGCAGACGAGCAAACTCGGCGACCGGATCTTCGGCGGTCTGTCGCTCGGTGCCGGCGTTCTGATTCTCATCACCCTGGCAGCCGTGGCGTTGTTTCTCATCACCGAAGCGTGGCCGAGCTTCGGTGCCCCCGCATCTGAGTTCGCCGGCGACAAGACCTTTGTCCAGTACGTCGGCCCGCTGCTTTTCGGCACGATCTGGGCGGCGTTCCTGGCCCTCCTGATCGCGCTACCGATGGCGGTTGCGGTCGCGTTGTTCATCAGTCACTACGCGCCGAAGCGTCTGGCGGTCACCTTCGGCTACTTCGTCGATCTGCTTGCCGCGATCCCGTCGGTGGTGTTCGGCATCTGGGGCATTGCGGTGCTTGCGCCGATTCTGTCGCGAAGCGTGTATCCCTGGCTCGAGGACAACCTCGGCTTCCTGCCGTTCTTCGCGGGCCCAGCGTCCACCAGTGGCCGCACGATGATGACGGCCGCAGTGGTGCTCGCTGTCATGATCCTGCCGATCATCACCGCGATTTCCCGTGAAGTGTTCCTGCAGACTCCCCGACTGCACGAGGAGGCATCACTTGCCCTCGGTGCGACGAAGTGGGAGATGATCCGTCAATCGGTCGTCCCCTACGGCCGCTCGGGTGTCATCAGCGGCGCAATGCTCGGACTCGGCCGTGCCCTCGGCGAGACCATGGCGGTAGCGATCATCCTGTCGCCCGCCGACCTCTACAGCTTCAACATCATCAGCAACCAGAACCCGAACACGATCGCCTCGAACATCGCGTTGACATTCCCTGAGTCTTCCGGTCTCGCAGTCAACCGGTTGATCGCGACCGGGCTGGTGCTGTTCGCAATCACGTTCCTCGTCAACGCCGTCGCCCGCAAGGTTGCCAGCGCCGGATTCTCGGGAGCCGCAGGATGACCATCACCGAACAGCGCTCGGCGCCGAGCGAACAACAGTCGTCGATCACGGCCGGTCGACTCGGTACGCCACGCCACATTGCGGTGATCGTGGGCGCCGTGGTGCTCGGCGTTCTCACCTGGCTGCCGACGGGATCGATCAACTGGGCTCGCTGGGTCATCGTCACGCTCGTCGCCTACTGCCTTGGCATCTATGTCGTCTCGCGCATCGTCGAAAGCCGTCGCCAAGCGCTCGACCGCCTGATGCTGGCGGTCGTGACGAGCTGTTTCCTGATCGTCACCGTGCCACTGGTGTCGTTGGTGTGGACGGTGGTCGAACGCGGAACGAACCGGTTCGACAGCACCTTCTTCACCGAGACGATGCGTGGGGTCGTCGGCGAGGGAGGCGGTGCGTACCACGCCATCATCGGCACGTTGATCGTGACCGGACTCGCCACCCTGATGTCGGTGCCGTTCGGTCTGTTCACAGCGATCTACCTCGCCGAGTACGGTCACGGCACGAAGCTCGCCAAGGCGATCCAGTCGATGGTCGACGTGATGACCGGTATCCCTTCGATCGTCGCCGGATTGTTCGCCTATGCACTGTTCGAACTCTTCTTCGGTCCTGGTACGAGGTCCGGTATCGCAGGCGCTGTGGCGCTGACAGTGCTGATGACCCCGGTCGTCGTCCGTTCGGCCGAAGAGATGCTGCGACTCGTCCCCGACGAACTGCGCGAAGCGTCCTACGCTCTCGGGGTGCCCAAGTGGAAGACGATCGTCAAGATCGTGATCCCGACGGCGATCGCCGGAATCATCACCGGCGTGGTGCTCGCGATCGCACGGGTGATCGGCGAGACGGCACCGCTGTTGGTCACCGTCGGTCTGGCCCAAGGAGTGAACTGGAATCCGTTCGATGGACGGATGACCACGCTGCCGATCTTCACCTACTACCAGTATGTCCAGCCGGGCCTCCCGCCAGCGGCCGGGCAGGATCGTTCGTGGGCTGCCGCACTCACTTTGGTGATCATCGTGATGGTGCTGTTCTCCATAGCCCGTATTCTGTCCACAGCGCTCAAACCGAAAGGCCTGAAGTGACCATGTCCGACCGCCAGGCCACCATCCGTCCAACCGGTGAGGAACTCCCCGACATGACCGACCGTCTCGACACGCCCGCCGACACCGGTGTCTCGGCCCAGAAGCAGGATCCGCCGACGGGGCCGGACAACCGCATCGTGGTCGAGAACCTGAACATCTACTACAGCGCGTTCCTCGCCGTGAAGGACGTCAACATGGTGATCGAACCCCGTTCGGTCACGGCGCTGATCGGCCCGTCAGGTTGCGGCAAGTCGACGTTCATCCGATCGTTGAACCGTATGCACGAAGTGATCGACGGTGCCCATGTCAAGGGCTCGGTCTTCGTCGATGGCGAAGACCTCTATCGTCCGGGTGTCGATCCCGTGGCGGTTCGTCGCAAGGTCGGCATGGTCTTCCAGCGTCCGAACCCGTTCCCGACGATGTCGATCGCCGACAACGTGCTTGCGGGCAAGCGCCTCAACAGCAAGCGGTTTGCCAAGGGCGAAGCGGACGCACTCGTCGAGCAGTCGTTGCGGGGGGCGAACCTGTGGGACGAGGTCAAGGATCGTCTCGACAAGCCGGGATCCGGACTGTCGGGGGGTCAGCAGCAGCGGCTGTGTATCGCCCGGGCGATCGCCGTCGAACCCGAAATCCTGCTGATGGACGAGCCGTGTTCGGCGCTCGACCCGATCTCGACCCTCGCGATCGAGCAGCTGATGAACGAACTGAAGAGCACATACACCATCGTGATCGTCACGCACAACATGCAACAGGCCGCTCGGGTGTCGCAGCGCACGGCGTTCTTCACCATCGACGGGACGGGCCAACCGGGCTACGTCGTCGAGATGGACGAGACCGACGTCATGTTCTCCAATCCCAAGGAGCAATCGACGATCGACTACGTGACCGGACGGTTCGGCTGATGCCCGGCGATCTGCGTTCCGAGTTCCATCAACAACTCGACGAGATCCAAACGGGAATCGCCCGAATGTCGGCAGGCGTCACCGAGCTCATCCCACGCGCCACCGATGTGCTGTTGTCGATGGATCTCGAAGCAGCCGAGTACATGATCATGGGTGATGACGAGTACGACAGACGTGCCATCGAACTCGAAGAGCGCTGCTTCACCGTGATCGCATTGCAGGCACCGGTCGCCGTCGATCTCCGTTCGGTCGTGTCGGCGATCAAGATCATCGCCGATGTCGAGCGATCCGCGGACTTGTGCGTCAACATCTGCAAGGCGGCCCGACGCATCTACGGCCACGAACTCGATCCCCACCTGCGCGGCGTGATCCAGAAGACCGGCGATCAGGCCCGGGTGCTGTTCAAGGAAGCGACCGAGGCCTACCTCAACCTCGACGGGGTGCGCGCCGCTGCCCTCCACGACATGGACGCCTACCTCGACGACCTGCATCGCCAGTTGATCCAGGTGATCTTCGAGAGCCATGCTGCTGGGCACATCGATCTGCAGGTGGCCGTCCAACTCGCCGTCGTCGCACGGTTCTACGAGCGCATCGGCGACCATGCGGTCAATGTGGGCGATCGCACTCGGTACATCGTCAATGGCTGGCTCCCCGAACGGCCGTACCCGGAGAGCGACAACGACCCGCCGACCGTGGTAATGGTGCCGGAAATCGACAACGGCTGAGCCATGATCATCGCGGCGGGCGCGGGGGTGGTGGGCATACTGATCGGTATTGCCGTCGTTGGATGGTGGGAGTGGCGCGGCGCCGGAGACGCCGGGGCGGCCACCTCGGAACAAGGTGCTCTGCGCGAACACGACGTGCACGGCTCGCTGCGCGAGGCGGTCGAACACCTGGAGATCGGGGTGCTCATCACGGGCGTGTCGGGGGAGGTGCGCTATCGAAACGCCGCCTCGACGCTGTTCCGCGGTACCCACATCGGACTACTCCTCGACGGCCACATTGCAACGGTCGTCGAGGCATCTCAGAGAGGTGCGGCCAATTTCAAGATCGTGGAACTCCAGGGCCCGCCGAAACTGTGGCTCGAGATCTCCGCATCCGCGGTACCGAGTGGAGGCGCGGTCGTGACGATCCGCGACGTGAGCGAACGGGTGAGGACCGACACCATGCGCTCCGACTTCGTCACCAACATCTCTCACGAGTTGAAGACACCGGTCGGAGCGGTCGCCGTGCTGGCAGAAGCCCTGATCGACGAGGCCGACCCCGATGTCGTGCATCGCCTGTCCGACCACCTCGTGGAGGAGGCCCATCGAGCAGTTCGCACGATCGACGATCTGCTGAAGTTGTCCGAGATCGAGTCGACACGTCCCGGTGATCAGATCGTCGATCTCGGAGCGGTCGTCCAGGCGGCGATCGGCCGGGGTCGGGTCGTCGATGGAGGACGAGGCGTCGAGATCGCATCGCTCGACGGATCGGAATCCCTGCTCCTGCGCGGTGACGAGCGCCAACTCGTCTCTGCCGTCGGCAACCTGGTCGAGAACGCCGTGAAGTACAGCCACGCCGGCGACGTCGTACAGGTGCGTACCCGGGTCGACGGGAATGCCGTCGAGGTGATGGTTGCCGATCAGGGCATCGGCATCCCCACCCGTGACCTCGACCGCGTCTTCGAGCGCTTCTACCGCGTCGACAAGGCGCGCAGCCGCGAGACCGGTGGCACCGGTCTCGGGCTGTCGATCGTCCGGCACGTCGCCACCAATCACGGTGGCGAAGTTCTCGTCTCGTCGCAAGAAGGTGAGGGGTCGACATTCGTGCTCCGTCTTCCGGCATCGCTCGTGGTATCCGTGGACACTCCGGCTCACACCGATCTTCCCGAGGGGCAACAACATCGTGAGTGAAGCAACGGTCCTCGTCGTCGAGGACGAGGCGAGTTTCGTCGAGGCGTTGACGATCGGATTGCGGCGCGAAGGCTTCGAGGTCTTCGTGGCCACCGACGGTGCTCAAGCCCTCGACATGTTCGACGAAGTGCAGCCCGACATCGTCCTGCTCGACGTGATGCTGCCGAAGATCAGCGGTATCGACGTGTGTCGCCAGCTCCGCAAGAAAACCCAGATCCCGATCATCATGGTCACGGCGAAGGGTGCCGAGATCGATACGGTCGTCGGCCTCGAAGTAGGGGCCGACGACTACGTCACGAAGCCATACCGGCTCCGAGAACTCGTGGCCCGGATGCGTGCGGTGTTGCGTCGAAGCGAGTTGAACGGTGTGAGCGTTGGAGCGATCGTGTTGACGCCAGGGACCGTGAATGTCGGTGCCGTGACGCTCGATCCGGAGGAGCACCGTGTGTCGGTGCGCGGACAAGAGCTCACCTTGCCGCTCAAGGAGTTCGAGTTGTTGCACATACTGCTGGCCAACGCCGGCCGCGTGCTGCCTCGTGAGACGCTGATCGACCGCGTGTGGGGCAGCGACTACGTCGGTGACACCAAGACCCTGGACGTCCACGTCAAACGCCTGCGCGGCAAGATCGAGGACGACCCGACCGTTCCCTCCCGGATCGTGACGATCCGCGGGCTCGGCTACAAGTACGAACGCTCCTGAGCACCAGCGGCTCGAGCCGGTCCCGTAGGATCGGCTCGGTGGAACGGGTGAGTGCTGCACAGCGACCCCCGGCATCGAAATTCCGTCGGCTCGCCATCACCCACGCGTTGATGATGGGCGGAGACGCGGCCATGGTCGTGGCGCTCGCCGACTCGCTGTTCTTCGACATCGATCTCGACGCCGCCCGATCCCGAGTCCTGCTCTTCCTGGTGATCGGATTTGCCCCGTTCCTGGTGGTGGCGCCGTTGATCGGGCCGCTGATCGACCGGGTCGCGGGCGGGCGCAGATTCGTGATCCAGGTCGTTGCCCTGTCACGTGTCGTGTTGACGCTGCTGATGGCGCAGTACCTCGACGCGCTCGCGTTGTTCCCACTGGTGTTTGCGTCGCTCGTGCTCCAGAAGACCTATGCGGTGTCGAAGTCGGCAATCGTGCCCTCGACCGTGCGCTCCGAGGACGAACTCGTCGAAGCAAACTCGAAGCTCGGCCTGATCGCCGGCATCACCGGCGCCGTGGCCGTGGTGCCGGCCGGCATCTTGCTGCAGGTGGTCAACGCGTCGGCAACACTCGTCTACGGCGCAGTGCTCTTCTCCTGCGCACTCGTGGCAGCGACACGGCTGTCGCCCGACGTCGTCGCCGCCGACGCAGTCGACGCCACCGAGGTCCGTCAGCTGCACTCGTCGAACATCCAGCTCGGCGCGATCGCCATGACCGTGCTGCGCGGGCTCGTGGGGTTCACGTTCTTCCACCTTGCCTTCTGGTTGCGATCGCAGGACCAAGGCACCCTGTGGTTCGCTGCGGTGGTCGGCGTGTCGGCGCTCGCGTCGATGGTCGGCAACGCCGTGGCGTCGCTGCTGCGCGCACGCGTTCGCGAGGAGACGATGTTGACGGTGGCGTTGTTGGTGTGCGCCGGCGCCGGCCTGGGCGTGTCCGTCCTCGGCGGGCCACTGGGTGCGGTGATGCTGGCGGCAGTGCTGAACCTGATGGCGGCGCTCGGGCGGCTCAACTTCGAGAGCATCGTGCAGCGCGACGCTCCGGGAGCGAACCGGGGGCGTGCGTTCGCGGTGTTCGAGACACGGTTCCAGCTCTCCTGGGCCGTCGGCGCGTTCGTGGCGGTGGCGCTGCAGGCGTCCGGGACCATCGGCTTTCTGATCGTGGGTGGGGTAGCGGTCGCTGCGAGCATTCACCTGTTCGGGCGCAACCAGGCCGAGGGAGCAGACGATCGGCGAGTCAGTCGCCGGCGACCCGCGCGAGCCAGAGGCCAGGCGCCTCGATCTCGTTCGGCGTCGGAACGGCCGCAGGATCGCTGAACAACGGATCGAGGCCGTGTTCGCCGGCCCGGTCGACGACACCCTGCACGAAGGCCTTGCCGCGTGCGGTCTGCTCGGCGCCGAGGCGGATACCGAGGAGCCGTTCGACGAAGATCTCGTCGGGTGAGGCCTCGGCGCGTCGGCGTCGGGCCGCTTCGGCGATCTGCAGGGCGCTGCCGCCGATGACCCGGACCGCAACCGCGTCGACGACCCAGTCGATGACCCCGATCGTGACGGCCACCGCTGCGTCGAGTTCGGGTTCGAGCAAGAGTTGCTCGTGCGAGCGAACGGCGCCGAGCAGCACTTCGGGGTCGCCGAATGCCTGCTGCATCGCCGCCATCGGGTCGCTCTGGTCGATGTCGAGCGACGTGAGCTTGTCGGACAGTGCCGACGGATCGGGCCGGAACCCACCGACGTGACGCTGGACCAGCGATCGGAGATGGTCCGCGATGTGGCCGACCGAGAACAGGGTGAGGCCGGCGAGTTCGTGCGCCAGCACCCAGAGCCGCATCTCGTCGAGTTCGATCGACCAGGCCGCAGCGAAGGTATCGATGTTGGACGGCACGAGGACGAGTGCTGGTGTGGCACGTGGGATCGGCAGGTCGTAGACGCCGAATGCCCGACGGGCGAGGTTGCCGACCATGGAGCCCACGCTCATGCCCATCATGGCCGGGGCCATCATCTTGCCGAGGCCCGCCATCATCTGCGCCATCGGGTCGGACGTCATCTCGGCGGGCAGGTCGTCGGTGCCGCCGAGCGACGTGGCAAGGTCGGTGAACAACGGCCGGTACGCGTCGAGCGTCTGCTGGGCCCACTGCTCGGGCGTGGCCACCTCGGGTTCGGTGGCCGGAACCTCGAGTTGCATCACATCGCCGACGTGGAGGCGGGCGATGTCGGCGAGTTCGCGGTACTTGATTCTCACGGTCGGATCGACGTTGGCCGACGTCGACACCCCAGTGCCGGACAACAGGCCGCCGCCGTTGGCAGCGAGCACGGCGAACTGGCGAGCGGCGTCCCAGTTGAGCGGACCCTGGCCCGACAGTGCCCGTGACAGGTCTCCGAACAGCGGCATGCCGGCGAAGGGGTCGAACGGGTCGATGGAATCGCCGGGATCGTCCTGGTCGGCCATGACCTGATGTTACGGGGTTCCGTCGGCGACGGGGCTTCGGGGCTCGGTCGATCGGTATCGTTCGACCGATGGATGACGCCGGTGACCGACCCACTGGCGCGGTCGTCCTCACCGGAGCTGCTGGTGCACTCGGTCATCGAGTCGGCGACGCGCTGGCCGGCCACGACGTCACGCTCGCCGACGCCCTCGACCACAACGCCCTCGACCACGACGCCCTCCACGACGATGAGCCCGTCATGGCCGCCACCGTCGTCGACCTCGGCAGCAGCGACTACGACAGCCGAGCGGCTCGACGGGAGAGTGCAACGGAATCGGCGGCGTCGACACTGGCGATCGCAGACAGCGTGGGGGCACGCCACGTGGTGTTCGTGTCGTCGGCTCTGGTGTACGGGGCGGCAGCGAACAACCCGGTCCCGTTGACCGAGGATGCGACACTGCGCCCGGACGTCGAGTTCGTGTTCGCCCGACAACTCGCCTCAGCCGAGGAGTTGGTCGAGCAATGGCGACTTGCCCAACCGGGCCGCACCACCTGTGTGTTGCGGCCAGCGGTCTCGTTGGCATCCGGGGGCGGGTCGCGACTCGCGTCGGCGTTGGTGTACGGCCTCGGGCGACGTCTTGCCGAAGCCGACCCTCCATCGCAATTCCTCCACCTCGACGACCTCGCTTCAGCCGTGGCCGTCGGCATCGATCAACGCCTCGACGGGGTGTACAACGTCGCCCCCGACGGGTGGGTGCCTGGTGAGCGCGTGCGAGCCCTGTCCGGCGAGCGCCCTCGAGTTCCGCTGCCCGACCGGCTCAGAGAACTCGTGTCGGGGCTGCGCTGGCGGTTCGCTCGAGGTCCTATCCCACCTGGATTGCTGCCCTACACGCTCGAGCCGTGGGTGATCTCGAACGGTCGGCTTCGAGCCACGGGATGGACGCCGACCGTGACGAATGAACAGACCTATGTGGAGAGCACCGACGCTCCCTGGTGGACGATGGTGTCACCGAAACGTCGACAGGAATTCGCCCTCGCCGGCGGTGTGCTGGCGCTCGCCGTGGCGGTGCTGGTCGGCGCGGCCGTCGGCCGCCGGCGGTTCAGTCGTCGACGAGGCTGAGCAGATCGCCCCCGCTCACACGTGCAACCAGGTCGCCGTCGGCGTCGAACACCACCGAGCCGTCCGGAACGGTGAGCTGCGAAACCTCGTCCCACCGCAAGCGGTAGGTGACGGCTTCGGTGCGCAGCAACACCATCTCGTCGCTCGCCGGCGGTTCGTGAGCGACGTCGGTGCCGTCGAGGTCGAGCTGAGGACCTGACGTGACGGCATGGGGAAATGCTGCGAACGACGTGAGCAGCGCCGTGCTCGGCCTGATCTGCGCGGCCTCCGCGCCTGAGGTGCCGTTGATCGTCGACGCTGAGCGCTCCACGACGGTGCGAGCGCTGATCGGGGTGGTCGTGGCGATCAGCGCCACGGGGCCGCCGGAGGTTCGCGGGGTCATCGCCACCACCATCGTGGCAACCGCCAGCACGGCCATGGCACCGCCGGCGAGGGCGACGAAGGTGGTGTGGGAACGACGACTCGGGTCGTCGACGTCGACGCGCGTCGGACCGAGTTCGGAGGGATGCCGCCACGATCGCTCGTGAGGGGGCAGGGGACCTGGCTCCACGAACACGAGATCGTACATGTCGCCGCCGGGGTCCTGTCCGCGGCCAGTGCCGGCGGCCCACGGACTGCGGGTTCTGCGTCGCTACGATGCCACCGTGGATCAACCCTTCGACGGCGACGACTGGTTCGGTCTCAACGACTCCGACCTGCCGGTCGCTTCCGCCTACGCGTGGGCGATCCAACCGCAGTGCGGTGCTGTCGTGTTGTTCAGCGGCACCATCCGCAACCATGCCGATGGGCGATCTGGCGTCGAGCATCTCACCTACGAGGCCTACGAGGAACAGGTCGGTCCCCGCTTCGCCGAGATCGCGGCCGAGTTGCGGCGGCGCTGGCCCGAGACCGGGCGCCTTGCCCTGCTCCACCGAACTGGCCGGATCGAGATCGGCGAGTCGTCGGTGATCGCGGTCGTCTCGGCTCCGCATCGTGCCGAGGCGTTCGAGGCGGCCCGATTCGCCATCGACGCTCTGAAGGAATCTGCCCCGATCTGGAAGCACGAGGTGTGGGCCGACGGCGCCGACTGGGGCACCGGGGCGCACGAACTCCGCGATCCGCGGTCGGTCGGGGCGTCGGAGTGATCGTCGCCGTCATCGCTGGTGTGGCCGTACTCGGCGTCCTCGTGGCGTTCGTCGCTTCCGCCGCCGGTCGCAACCGACGACCAACTGACGACATCGCGTCGTTCCGCCGCCAGATCGACGCGTTGTCGCCCGAAGCCCGTCGGCAGACGTCGGATCGGATGAAACCCTCCGAACGGCCTGCGAGCGGCGATGATGGTGGCGATGACACCTGACGCTGCCCCGTTCGCCGAGGTCGAAGCCCTCGGACCAGTGCGGGTGGGTACGCATGGCACGTGACCTCGCCATCGACCTGGGAACTGCCAACACCCTCGTCTACATGAAGGGCCGCGGCATCGTGCTCAACGAGCCGTCGGTGATCGCACTGAACCGCCAGACCGGTGAGGTGTTGGCCACGGGTCGCGAAGCATGGCAGATGATCGGTCGCACGCCCGGTTACATCGTGGCAGTGAGGCCGCTGCGTGGTGGCGCCATCACCGACTTCGAGATCACCGAGCGCATGATCCGCCTGTTGCTGCAACGCGTGGGAGTCAGTCGTTTCACGCGGCCCAAGGTCGTCATCTGTGTGCCGTCGGCGATCACCGAGGTCGAGCGCCGAGCGGTCACCGACGCTGCCCGCCGAGCCGGTGCGGCCGATGCGAACCTGATCGAACAGCCCATGGCCGCGGCGATCGGTGCCGACCTCCCCATCGACGAGCCGGTCGGCAACATGGTGATCGACATCGGCGGCGGCACGAGCGAAACCGCAGTGATCAGCCTCGGCGGCATCGTGGCGCTCGAAGCGGTGCGCGTGGGCTCGTTCGACATCGACGCCGCGATCCAGAACTACGTGCGCCGTGAGCACGGCATCGCGATCGGTGAGCGCACGGCGGAAGAGATCAAGGTGGCGATCGGCTCGGCCGACCCGACACCCGACGAGAACCAGGCCGAGGTGCGTGGGCGCGATCTGATGAGCGGTCTGCCCAAGACGGTGCTGCTCACTCCGGAAGAAGTGCGCTACGCGATCGAGGACGTCGTGTCGGCGATCGTCGCATCGGTGATCCGGTGCCTGTCCAAGGCGCCACCCGAGTTGTCCCAGGACTTCTTGGTGCGCGGCATGTTCCTCGTCGGCGGCGGCGGGCTGCTGCGTGGTCTCGCCGAACGGATCGAACGTGAGACCGAGGTGCCGGTGAAGATGTCGAATGTGCCGCTCGAGGCCGTGGTGTTGGGTGCCGGACACGTGATCGAGCACTATGACGCCTTGAAGGGCATGTTCATGGGTGCCCGTCGCTGAACGGAGAAGCAACGTGAGCGAGGCCCGACAGGCCACGGACATCGACAGTCTCGTCGAGAGGTTCCGCTCGATCACCGCCGCCGAGATCGTGGAGCGGGGATTCACCGTCGGGGGCACGTTCGACCAGATCGACGACCCGATCCTGCTGGGCCCGGACGGATTGCCGCTCAACACCTGGCAGGAGAGTTAGCCGTAGAGCGATCGCATGTCGCGTTCCGAGTACGAATCGATGAAGCGCGACCTCCAAGTCGAGTTGCTCAAGGCGCAGGACTGGATCAGGTCAGCGGGTCACAAGCTCGTGCTCGTGTTCGAGGGTCGCGACGCTGCCGGCAAGGGCGGCACGATCAAGCGAATCCTCGAGCACCTCGACCCTCGTGGCGCCGAGGTGGTTGCGCTCAGCGTGCCGTCGGAACGCGAGCAGGGCGAGTGGTTCTTCCATCGGTACGGTTCTCGGCGTCTCGGCGCGAACAGATCGCCCGATCCATTGATCGTCGGCACACCCGACACCCTCCCCGACCACTGTGAAACGCTGTTACTCGTGGTGTCAGACACCACGAGTAACACTCCCAGGTCGGAACCCGTTCGCCCGGCCGCTCGCCGTCGGCTACGTTGACGCTCGTCCACCGATCGAGAGGAGGAGTTGCACATGACTGTCATTGCGTCTTCCCCGATCGGTCGCGCGACGTGCTGACCCAGCCGTCCTGATCCTGCGCACACCCCGCTTCTCTCACGTTGCCGTGAGCGGCGCGACCGACATCCGTTCCGTCGTCGTTCTCTCGCGCCCGAGGTGGCCCACATGTCCGATCAACCGTCCTGGCTCGTCGTCGAGCCCTACACCGACATCGATCACGGTGTCGTCAAGAGTGGGAAGGAGGCCCAGGTCAACCTCGTCGAACGCATCGGCGACGACGGCCGTTCGTGTCTCATCGCCCGCAAGCGTTACCTTCCCCGCCATGTCACGCAGAAGGGACAGCTGGAAGCGTTGGGAGTCCAACGCGCGTCCACGTTCCGTCACGATGTCCAGTACCGAGAAGGTCGACAGTTCCGCAAGTCTCGTGACCGTCGCGCCATCGATCGGATGTCGACCTACGGCAAGAAGCTGCTACAGGACCGGTGGACCGGCACCGAACACGAGGTGATGTCGCGGCTCTGGCACGCCGGAGTCTCTGTGCCGTACCCGATCGCGTTCACCGACGACGTGTTCGACCTCGAATACGTCGGCAGCTGGGAGATGGCGGCCCCCCAATTGTCCGCTGCTCGTGTGACACCGATGCAAATCGCCGACGCCTTCGAGCAGTTGCTCGTCGGCCTTCGAGCGATCACGGCAGCGGGGATCGCACACGGTGACCTGTCGGCGTACAACCTGCTGTGGTGGGACGACCGATTGTGGTTCATCGACTTCCCGCAGTCGATCGACATCGCCGCCAACCTGCAGGGCATCGACTTCCTCCACCGTGACGTACTCAACATCTGCGGCTGGTTCGAACGGCGCGGGTTCGACGTCGACGCCGAGGAGGTGTTCGCCGACCTGCTCAGCTTCCTGTGATTCGAGCGACGGAGCCACCGTTGGACACGGCATAGAGGTCGCCCTCGGGGCCTTCGACGAGAGTGACCAGTGCGTCGATCTGAGCGATCTGGACGACCCTCGGTTCGCTCGGCGGCGCCGTGGGGTCGAGCGCCCACATCTGACCGGTGCAGTAGTCGCCGAAGAGGTACCAGCCCGCCAGGTCGGAGATCTCGCCGCCGCGTACCACCGTGCCGCCGGTGACGGAACAACGACCGTCAGCGTGGTCATAGACGAACAGCGGGGGCACCGCCCCGTCGGCCGGCTGGTCGTCGTTGAAGCGCTCGAAGCCTTCGAACGCACTCCATCCGAAGTTGGCGCCCTTCGCGGCGTCGCGGCGGTCGGTGGCGACGGCACGGGTGATCTCCTCGAAGTCGCCTTGGCCGACGTCGGCGATCCACAGGTCACCGGTCGCGGGGTCGAACGAGAACCGCCACGGATTGCGGAGTCCGTAGGCCCAGATCGCCGGGTCGGCTGCGGGATCGCCGACGAAGGGATTGTCGGTTGGCACCGTGAACGGCTCGCCATCGGCCGCTGCAACCGGGTCGATGCGCAGGATCTTGCCCAGGCGGCTCGTCAGATCCAGCGCATGTCGTTGGGGATCGCCGCCCGACCCACCGTCGCCGAGACCGATGTAGAGCAGTTGGTCGGGGCCGAACTCCAGCTGACCACCGTTGTGGTTGCTGTACGGCTGATCGACGGTGAGCACCTCACGGTACGACTCGCGGGCGAACTGGCCAGTTGCCGTATCGAGAGCGAACTCGGCGACCACCGTGTCGCCGTCGAGATCGGTGAAGTCGACGTAGGCGAAGTCGGCGGTGGGGTGGAAGGTGAGACCGAGCAGACCCTGCTCGCCGCGCGCTGCGGTGAGGTCGGTGATGTCGAGCACGATCTCGCTCGACAGGCCGGTGACCGCGACCACCCTGCCTGGCTGCTCGACGACATAGACCCGGCCGTCACCGGGTCGGTGAGCGACGTCGACTGGTTGATCGAAGGCGCCGATCTCGTACAACGACACCACTGGTTCGGGCAGCGGCCCGGGAGCCGGTGTCGTCGTGGCCGGCGTCGTGGTGGTCGGTTCGAGCACATCGGTGGCTGGCGACGACGTGACCGCGGTTGTCGACTCGACACCGACGGCGAGCGTCGTCGACGGCGTCGAGTCGGTCGGCGTGGGTCGTCCACTCCCGAACGAGTCGCTTGCGCTGTCGGATCCGCAGGCAGCGAGGCCCAACGCGATCACTCCGAGAATCACTGCGGTTCGGGACACGCCACATCTCTAGCGCGAAGACCGGCCGCGTGCACGTCGCGCGCGAGTGCGAGCTCAATTCGTGATGCGAGTGAGGCCCTCTTGCACCACGCTGACCGCCAATCGGCCGTCGCTGGTGAAAATCGACCCCTGTGCCATCCCGCGAGCTGACGACGTCGACACCGCCGACTGGGCGTAGAGCAGCCAGTCATCGGCGCGGAACGGACGATGGAACCACATGGCGTGATCGACACTGGCCATCTGCATGCCCGGCGTGTCCCAGTCGAGGCCGAACGGCAGCAGCGTCGTGTCGAGCAACGTCATGTCGCTGGCGTAGGTGACCACGCAGGCGTGCAGCACTGGATCGTCGGGGAGCACTCCGTCGGCTCGCAGCCACACGTGTTGCTTGGTGGTCGATTGACCTCGCCGACTCGTCGGGTCGCCATCGACGTAGCGGAGATCGATCGGCCGCGGCCGGTGGTACCAGTCACCCATCTGTTCTGCGTAGGGGGCCATCCGGGTGTGGAAGTCGGAGAGAACCAGTGGGTCGCCCATCTTCTCTGGCATCGCCAGTTGATGGTCGAGTCCGGGTTCGTCGTCATGGAAGCTCGCCTGCAGGTTGAAGATGGCGCGCCCGTTCTGGATCGCCACGACCCGCCGGGTCGAGAAGCTGCGGCCGTCGCGGATCCGGTCGACCTCGTAGAGAATCGGCACCGTCGGATCGCCGGGGCGCAGGAAGTAGGCGTGCAACGAGTGGACGAGACGCCCACGCTCGTCGATCGTACGGGCGGCGGCAATGAGGGCTTGGCCGGCCACCTGGCCGCCGAAGACTCGCTGACGGTTCTCGTCCGGCGAGCGCCCACGGAAGATGTTGACCTCGATCGCTTCGAGGTCGAGGAGTTGGACGAGGTCGTCCAACGCCGACTGGTTCGGGGCGGTGCTCTGCATGACAGCCGCCATGTTGGCACGTCGTAGGGTCGCCGCATGACCTTGCTCGATCTCTCCGCCGACGACGTGCTCAACACCACGCGGGCGGTGCGCAAACGGCTCGACTTCTCCCGGCCGGTCGAGGACGACATCATCCGCGAGTGCGTGGCCACGGCCATGCAGGCGCCATCGGGGTCGAACAACATGACGATGCAGTTCGTGGTCGTCAAGGACGCTGACAAACGCCATGCGATCGGGGAGATCTACAAGCAGTGTTGGGCGATCTACAGCGCGATGCCGTTCTTCGCTGGCGCTATCCAGAAGGAGGGCGACGCAGAGCAGGCCCAGCAGGACCGCGTCGTCGACTCCGCGACCTTCTTGTCGGAGCACATGGCTGAGGCTCCGGCGCTCGTGTTGGGCTGTACGGCGGGTCGCGTCGATGGTGCACCGGCGATGATGTCGGCGTCGTCGATGGGCAACATCCTGCCCGGCATGTGGAGCTTCATGTTGGCCGCCCGAGCCCGCGGGTTGGGGACCGCGTGGACCACGATCTCCTTGATGATGGAGAAGGAGGTCGCCGACGTCGTCGGCATCCCGTTCGACGACATCCAGCAGGCGTGTCTCACGCCGCTCGCCTACACCATCGGCACCGACTTCAAGCGGGCGTTGCGTCCCGAGCCGGATTCGATCATCCACTGGGACACGTGGTGAGGCCCGAACGTCGTGAACTGGCGCTCGCCACCAAGGGGTTCATGCCACCTGACGAGGGCGATGCGCTGTGGGATGCGGCGATCGCCGCCGGCGCGGCCGTGCCCGGCGCACCGATGCTCGAAGTCGGCTCGTACTGTGGCCGGTCGACGATCTGGCTGGGGGACGCCGCCGAGCAGACGGGTGTCGTGCTCTTCGCGGTCGATCACCATCGTGGCTCCGAGGAGAACCAGGCTGGATGGGATCATCACGACATCGAGGTCGTCGACGACCGCATCGGCAAGATGGACACGCTGCCGTTCTTCCGGGCAGCGATCCACGACGCCGCGCTCGAAGACTCGGTGATCGCCGTCGTGGGCAAGTCGCCGCTGGTGGCGGCGTCATGGACCACGGCACTGGCGTTCCTCTTCATCGACGGCGGCCACGGCGACGAGCCAGCTCGCCTCGACTACGAAGGCTGGACACCGCATGTTGCGGTAGGCGGCACGCTGGCGATCCACGACGTCTTCCCCGATCCGGCCGACGGCGGCCGCCCCCCGTACGTGCAGATCTTCAGGCCGGCGCTCGAATCGGGACGATTCGAACTGGCGTCGGCGACCGGGTCGCTACGCGTGCTGCGCCGAGTCGATTGACGCTCGCGCCTGCGACCAGGCGCCGTACTGGCGCACCACGATGAAGCGCTTCCGGTCGACATAGAGCAGCAAACACCCGCCGACGGACATCACCCCAGCAGCGACGAAGCCGAGCATCACCTCGGACCCGGCGGCGAGCAGGGTGCCGCCCATGATCGGGCCGAACACGCGGCCGAGCGCCATCACGGCTTGGGCGTCGCCGGCGCGTTCTTCCGGGAAGCTCGATCGTTCGGCGAGCAGGTTGAAGGCTGCGGGTACGCCCATGAAGAACACGAATCCCCAGCCGACGATTGCGGCACCGAACACGACGCCGCTGCGCGACGCTGCGATCGCCAGCGCGCACATCGCCGTCGCGATGAACCAGATGCCCGCCGGGCCACGACGCCCGGTCCAGCGGGCCGAAGGAATTCCAGCGAGGGCGTTGCCGCTGAACAACAGTGAGACGGTGAACGGTGACAGGCCGTCGAGGTCCTTGCCGATTGCCGCGCTGTACACGAACACTGACGACCCGCCCAGCGTGATCGTGCCGAGCGCGATCAGGATCGCTCGAGCTGCCCGGGTGGGTGCGTGGCGAGTGCGATGAGGGCGGAGCCGGTCGACGCGTGGCACCTGTCGGGTCCAGATCAGTGGTGTCGCCGTGATCACCGCGAGGATGACGAACAACCAGCGAGGTCCGATCGATTCCAGCACCACTGCGATCAGAGGCGCCATGAACATTCCGACGATCGGGCCGACGACCGCTACGTCGCCGGTCTTCTCGACGTCACCGAACGCCGCCTGCCAGGCGATCCACGCAGCGATCCCGAGCGAGAGACCGCTGCCGAATCTCGTCACCGCCAGCGTCTCGAAGGTCGGGGCGGCGGCGGAACCGAGGTTCGCCACCACTCCGATCAGCGTGCCGATGATGAACACGGAGCGGACCGGCCTGAGGAATCGTCCGCCGACCCACGATGCCAGCACGAACCCGGCGAGCTGCGCAGTCGAAATCCAGCCTGCCGTGCTGATCGCGACGTCGTAGTCGTCGGACACAGCGGAGAGCAGGAATGGCGTGGCAACGAACACCGCCGTGCTCGATGCAATGGCGACGAGAAGTGCGGCGGGAACCGACGGCTTCGCTGCGGCGAGCAGACGGACGGGTGCCTGGAACGCCACGTCGGAGTCCTACCCGGACCCGTCAGTCGCCGAACTCGCGACGCAGGTCGTCGCGAGCAGCGCTGATGATGTTGCGCACCTGGGTTCGCAGCGCCGGCATGTCGTCCATCGTGAGGCCGTCGGTGCTGATCGGATCCAGCACCCGCACTTCGGCTTCGGCGTAACCGAGACGCCAGTCGTGCTTGCGCAGCGCGTCGCGGGTGCCGTAGACGGCGAGCGGCAGGATTGGCACCTGGTGTTCGATCGCGAGACGGAACGCGCCGGACTTGAATTCGCGGAGTTCTCCGGTCTTCGAACGCGTGCCCTCGGGGAAGATCATCACCGACACCTTCGAGTTCAACCGCTCACTCGACGCTTCGAGCGCCTTCGCAGTCGACGCTGCGTCGCCTCGCTCCAGCGGGATGTCGCGGGCGAGACGCATCATCCACCCGAGGAGCGGGATGCGCAGGATCTCGATCTTCGACATCCACTTCATCTCGGTCGGCAAGTGGGAGATCAGCAGGATGTCGACGAAGCTCTCGTGGTTCGACACGACCACGTAGGGACGGCGCATGTCGTCGGGCAGCGTGCCGGAGGTGCGGAACTTCCACAGCGGGGTGAGGCGTTCGTGCACGACGGTGAGTTTGCGGAACAGGTATCCCGCCGCGTAGGCGCCCTTGTCGAATGGCATCGTGACGAGCCGGACGATCGCCACCATCGGCGTCCACACGATCACGATCACGCCGAGCGCAAACCAGCTCCAGATCGAGAGCACGGTACGTACGAACGTCGACTTCATCGCAGAGAAACGTAACAGCCAGCCCGATCGCCCTCGGCCCCAGGGTGTGATGAGTTTCCGCGCGGACAGGTCGTGCGGAAACTCATCGCTCTGACCGGGTTGCGCGAGGCGATGAGTTTGCGCGTGGACAGGTCGCGCGGAAACTCATCGCTCTGGGATGCAGGCGCCCCACCACCACTAGAACGGCACGAAGACGTCGCTCGCGGGGGTGGCGCGAGTGATCGCGTCGACTGCGAGAACCACGGCGGCTGCGGTGTACGAGGTGTGCTCGTCGAACGGGAACAGCACTGGTTCGGGATAGACGATGCCGGTCCAGTACGAGCCGTCATCGCGGCGGTGGGTGCGTGTCCAGGTGAGCAGGTCGGTGGCGGTCGACATGTCGCCGATCGACGCGTAGGCGAGCGCGCATTCGGCGGTTTCCGATGCGGTGACCCACGGCTCGTCGCTCACGCAGCGGATTCCGAGGCCTTCCATCGCGAAGGTCTCCCAGCCTTCGGCGAGGCGAGCCTTGGCGGCCTCTCCGGTGAGCACGCCGGTGAGCACCGGGTAGTACCAGTCCATCGCCCAGCGGGTCTTCGGCTCGAACGCGCCGGGCCGGCATCGAACCGCGTCGGCCATCACGTCGGCCGCCTCGATCCACTGCGGGCGTTCTTGACCGACACGTTCACCCAGTCGGGCGCCGCACCGCAGCGCATGCTGGATGCTGCAGGTGCCGGTCACGAGGGCGTAGTCCCACGGGCGGGCATCGGGCTCGACCGCCCACAGTGGCAGACCGTCGGCACGGCGGTGACCGAGCACGAATTCGAGCGCCCGTTCGATCGTCGGCCACATGTTCTCGGCGAACCCGCGGTCCCACGTGAGGCGGAGATGGTGCGTGGCGCCCGTCGCGACGTAGGCGCACACGTTGGTGTCGAGCTTGGCGTCCTCGACCGAGCCGTCCGAGTGGTAGTAGGCGTGCCACGAGCCGTCGGGACGTTGCGTGTCGATGAGCCATTCGTAGGCGCGTTCGGCCTCGTCGTGGTAGCCGGCGACGTCGAGCGCCATCGCCGACTCGACGTGGTTCCAGGGGTCGCAATGACCACCCGGAAACCACGGGATCATCCCGGTGTCGAGCTGCAGCGAGACGAGGTGCTCGCCGGTGGCTTGCAGTTCGTCGGCGCTGAGCACGCCCGGGAGGTGAGCGACGTGCTTCACCGAACGGTGTGCTCCTGAACGGGTTGTGCCACGGCTTCCTTGACGCCGTAGAACACGATGCTCTTGCCGAGCACGGGCGACAGGACCCGATCGGCGACCTTGGTGACCGTTGGCTGCTCGATGATGTCCCATTCGAGGAACTCGCGGTACTTCTTCACCGCCGGGTTGTCGTCGTTGCGGGGTCCGACGGCGCACTTCAGCCACCAGTACGGCGAGTGCAGGGCGTGCGCTCGGTGGTGTCCCCGGAGGTCGAGTCCGGCCGTGCGGAGCTTGGCCGACAACTCGGTGGCGCTGTAGATGCGCACGTGGCCGCCCTCGCTCTTCGGGGCGTGATACTCGTCGGAGAGCATCCAGTTGATCTTCTCGGGGAACCAGGCCGGCACGGTGGCGGCGAAGTGGCCGCCCGGCTTGAGTACCCGGACCATCTCGGCGATCGCTGCGACGTCGTCCTGGATGTGTTCGAGCACTTCGGAGGTGATCACGACATCGAACGCGCCGTCGGCGAACGGCAGCTTGGTGGCATCACCGCGGAGCACGCCGTTGAAGCGCTCGACGTCGATCTCTCCGGCGTCGACCATGCCACCCAGCGTTGCACGGGTCTGGATGACCTCGTCCTCGGCGTAGTCGAGCGCCACGACGTCGGCGCCGCGTCGTGCGCACTCGAACACGTGGCGGCCGAACCCGGCACCCACATCGAGCACCCGGTCGCCGGGAGCGAGGCCGAGCTGTTCGAACTTGATCGTGAGCATCTCAGATCCGCCCGTTGGCTCGCAGCTTCGCCACGTTCTGGGGCATCGCCAGCACCTCGCGGTACTGCTCGACGGTCTGGGTGGCGCAGAGTTTCCAGGTCCAGCGATCGAGGACACGTTGGCGTCCGGCAGCACCGATGCGGGCCTGCAGCTCGGGGTCGTCGAGCCCGCGAGCGATCGCTGCGGCGAGCGCGTCCTTGTCGCCGGCCGGGCACTGCAGCACGGTCTCGCCGTCGGTGCCGGTGACCTCGGGGAGTGCGCCGCCGTCGGTGGCGACCAGCGGTGTGCCGGTGCACATCGCCTCGATTGCGGGGAGGCTGAACCCCTCGTACAAGCTGGGCACGACAGCCATCTCGGCTTCGGCGTACAGCTCGACGATGCGCTCGTCGCTCACGCCCGACACGAACTCGATGTGCGGTGCGAGGCCGTACGAATCGATGAGGTCCATCGAGTGGCCGGGCCGCGGCTTGCCGATGATCGTGAGCGTGACGTCACGCTCGGTGCGCAGCTTGGCCATGGCTTCGAGCAGGTACGACAACCCCTTGAGGGCGACGTCGGCCGACGCCGTGGTGATCAGCCTGCCGGGTCGGCGGGTGACATGGTCGAGCGGCTTGAACAGGTCGGGGTCGACGCCGACAGGCACGAGGCGCATCCGATCGAGACTGACGCCCATGTCGGTGTGGATGTCGTCGATCGAGTTCTGACTCACCACCACGATCCGGGGCAGCTTCGACGCGACCTTGCCCTGCATCTTCACGAACGAGTACCAGCGCCCGACCGACATGCGGCGGGGGAGTGTCTTGGCGTGGCTCATCTCGAGCTCGCGGTCCTTGGTGATCGGGTGGTGCAGCGTGACGATCGTGGGAATCTGCTTCTCGATCTTCAAGATGCCGTAGCCGAGGCACTGGTTGTCGTGCACCAGGTCGAACTCGCGGGCGCGAGGCTTCAGCTCTCGCGCCGCCCGTGCACTGAACGCAAGCGGTTCCGGGAAGACGCCGGTCATGAACGCGGCCATCTCGAGGAGGTCTTCGCGGGTCTTGAGCTCCCAGAATCCGGGGAATCTGCCGGGGAAGTAGTCGTTGAACGTGTCGAGGCTCGGCAGCTTCGTGAGCGTGATGCGATCGTCGAGGATCGGGTACGGCTGGCCACCGAACACTTCGATCGTGTGGCCGAGGTCGGCGAGGGCCTTGGTCAGGTGCCGGGTGTACACACCCTGGCCCCCTACGTGGGGCTTGCCACGGTAGGTGAGGTACGCGATCTTGAGCGGGGCGTCAGGATCGAGACCGGCTTTCGACATCCGAGCGAGGCTATCGGCGCACCATTACCACCGGGTAGTGCGGTGGGCTGCCGGCTCACCAGCAGATGGACATCGTGCGCCGCAACGGGGTGGTGGGCTCTACGACATGCGCTCTCAGGTTGAACGCGTTGGGTGGGCCGGATTGCGGTTCGACGCAGGTGCTGTCGGATGGTTGGTCATAGACGACCCAGTGGTCGCAGTCGGAGGTGACGGTCACCTCGGGCGCGACGGTTCGGTCGTAGTGGAGTACGACCGGTTCGGTGTTGATGAAGCAGTCGTCCCACGGCGCGTTGATCGGTTCGACCAACTCACCGGTCGCGATGCCGAAGACGTCGCGCTGGTACATCGCTGTCGGGTAGAACTCGAGATGGTCGGGCTTGCGGAACCACGGGTGCCAGCCGAGCTCTGCCGGGAACGGGTCACCCTCGTTGTCGATGAAGAGTGACCACGTCACCTGAGCGGCGTCGAGCTCGATGCGCTGGTGGGCGGTCCCGCCGAACGGCCAGTCGAGCGCACCAGCGAGCGGACACGACATCGTGATCGCCGTCGCAGAGTGGTCGACGACACTCCACGGGCGGGTGAACGTCGTGCCGTGGATGCTGTGCGAGTGCCCCGGTCCGCCGCCACCGTCGACGTGGTTCGTCTCCAACTGGTGGTCGACCCCGTCGAAGGCGAACTGGCCAGCACGAATCCGACCGACCCATGGCGCCATCGGGAACGTTCCCCACGCCATCGGATGACCGTTGTTGGAGGCCATGTCGACGAGCAACGGTTCGCCGGCAACGGTGATCTGGCCCATGCGCCCACCCGCCGCCGGAGCGACGACGACCGACACGTCGCCAGCGGTGAGGACGACGAAGTCGGATGCGTCTGGGGCTGTCACGGTGTCGGGCATGTCGGCGATACAGCCTCTCATGCGTGCACTGGTGCAACGGGTGATTCGGGCCGAGGTGGCGTTCCGGGCATCAGCGGGCGCCGACTGGGAGGTCACCGGATCGATCGGTGCCGGACTCTGCGTGCTGGTCGGCGCCACCCATTCCGATACGGACAACGAGGCCGGCAAGCTCGCCGACAAGCTGTGGGGGCTGAGGATCTTCGATGACGACGATGGGGTGATGAACCGATCGGTTGCCGATGTCGGGGGATCGTTGCTGGTGGTGAGTCAGTTCACGCTCTACGGCGACACGGCCAAGGGTCGCCGTCCGAGCTGGATCGCGGCCGCCCGCCCCGAGGTGGCCGAGCCGTTGGTCGAACGTGTCGTCGAACGATTGCAGTCGCTCGGTGCGACCGTCGAAACCGGACGTTTCCGCACCGACATGCGGCTGGAACTCGTCAACGACGGCCCCGTCACCCTGATGCTCGAGACCGGCTGACCCTGACTCCCGTCGACCCGTGGCGGTTCGCTCCGGATTTCGTGTCAGCACAAAGCGCCGTGTCGACCGTTGGTGCTGACACAAACCCGGGTCGGCGCCACTGCTCCGTCAGGCACGTCGGCGGGTGAACCACCGTGACGCACCGAGCA